>DATDLS010000115.1:0-45523 GCA_036519195.1 Occallatibacter sp.
CCCAGATTGAGAAACTGCTGCAGCAGCGTAGCGCGTTCTAATTCCAACTCAGCCAGAGATTCGGCCATAGAAGATTCTGACATACGGAGACCTCCATATTTCTGAGGGTATAACGACTCTCAGGAATGTGGCGCAAAAAAAAACGCTATTGACTACTTTGATGTCGCGCACCCCCGGCAGGCGCTTTTGTATTGCTCTAGATAGTTGATCTGATAAACTATCTGTACGTATGCGAATTGATGCCTTCCTCAGAGAAAGCCCCATGTTTGAAGTCAACCGGGCATCACGACGGTTCGATGGATTGGCAGGTCGTGTTCTTCAAGGCGATGGTCTCAGTTTCCTGGAAGGCCTGGTGCTTGCAGCAATCTTCTTTGAGGCGCCGGAGTCCGTCAAACCTTCCCAACTTGCTGAAGCGTTCGCTACCACGAGGGGCAATGTGAGTCACTGCGTTTCGTCGTTGGAGGCGAAGGGCCTATTACAACGCAAGGTAGATCCGGCGGATGCTCGGGCCTTCCACCTTGAGTTAAAGCCCATGGGAAAGAAATGTGCCTTGCGTGTTATCGGTGCATTCGACAAGCTACAGCGGGAATTCGAGCGGGAAGTTGGCAAGTCGGCACTTAAGGGCGCTCTCGAGGTCATCTTGCGACTGGAATCTCTTGCCGCCTCGAGATCTCTAGCCTAGCGTACGCACTTTTTGAGGACGTTTTCTCATGTGGCCCGAGGTTCTTCATGATCTGGATTGCGTGCTCTCTACTCCAGAGAAATTTTGCAAAGTTTTTTCACTTTTCACCTTTCTCTTGCATGGCATCTTCAGATCCAGCATCTTTCAAAAGATTACGGTGAAAGGCTAGAGCGCGCAACTTATTGCTTCGCGCGAGAAGTTTGTTCAGCAGATCCCCGATCCTGGCACCATCCTGCAGGGTTCTCAGTTAACCCGCATGGTGAGCTGCAACAGGCCCGGTTGCCGCTTTTGCGAGGAGGGTAAAGGGAAGGGCCACGACCCGATTGTGATTTTCTGGGTCATTCTGGGGGACCGAAAGGTGCGCTAGATCCAAGTTGCCGGAGAGATGACGAAAGAGGTCGAGGAAAGCCTACGCGCGTGTGCTCAGACACAGGAACTACTGAAGCAGATCGCAGAGATTCATCTCGAACTGATGAGCGAACGTAAGCGGTAGCAAGGTCTTTTTTCGCGCTCTTTTTCTTTCGTTTTATCGATGATCAACGAGAGGTCGTCGATGCCCCATTTTGCTGGTCCGTTCCTTTACTCCTCTGCTGCTCGCCTTTCAGCCCTGCTTTACTCGACCCAGCTTCTCCTCCTTCTGGGCAGTGGCCTGCGCCTGGATTCTCTGTTCCGGCCGGCGCTCTCTTACCCGCGATATTCAGTCCGGGCAACTGGGTCGCTACAAACACTTCTGCTCCTTTCATCGTTTTTTCAGCTAGGCCCGCGGGAATCTCGATGAGCTCGGCCACTGCATCTTTCAGCTTCTGTTAGACACTCTCCGGAAGCAGTTCAACCAGACCCATGCGGCGCGACACCCAGCCGGTGCTTCGATCAAAACGACGCGCCAACTCCTCCAGCCCATCGCCGAAGCGTTGTTCCAGTTCCACAAGCAGCCAGCCTTCTTCGAGCGCAGTATCGTGTTCGCCCCTACGAGGACAGCGATCCAGAAGCAGAGCCTCCGGTTCAACGTCCAGAGCACTGCCTCGACCGTGTCCGGGCCAAGTCACACCAGCGCCAGGATGCGCTGATAGGCGTCGATCACCAGATAACGATCGGCTTGCCCGGCGGTAACCTCAACCATCGGCGGCCGACCGCTGACTGCCAACGAGGCCAGTTGTTTGCAAAATGTAATTTTAGCGTGCGAGGACAATCGAGTGACAAGCTCATTGGTTGTCAGCAGTAATCTCAATCAGATGCAGAATGGCCGGTTCGTCGTTCTTTTCGACCCAACCATCGCTGAACATTGCAAACTAAATCGAGGACTTCGACTGGCGACGGCTTCGGAAATAAAAGTCGAACCTGAATGGAGGGCTGATTAGGTGGAGAGCCTCCGTAGCCTCATGAAACAACGCCTCAAGGAAACTGGCCTATGGCCGTTCAGGAACGGTCGACGTGCGGTAACGAGCAAACTTGACGCACGCGAAGCATATCGCCTTTGGGCGCCCAGCTACGCCGCCGAGACGGCCACGAGTTTTGTGGACGAGGAACTAGCGCAGGAGATGCTATGCGGCTTACCGAAAACGAGGCTGCTTGACGCGGGCTGTGGCATTGGGCGGCGCATAGCAGGCCTTCCCGGCGCTGTAGGAATTGACGCAAGCCCGGAGATGCTGGCTTCCGGCGGTGCTCGCAATGTGATCACTGGCGATATTAGGGAGATGCCTTTTGCTTCAGGCTGTTTTGACATGGTGTGGTGCCGGCTGGTATTGGGGCATCTGCCCGACCCATCACGCGCCTATCGGGAGTTCGCCCGCGTTTGCGCACCGGGCGGCCATGTATTTGTCACAGATTTCCATCCGGACGCAGCCGCGGCCGGACACCAGCGGACCTTTACCGATGGTGCGGGCGTTGTGCATCAAATCGAACACTATGTGCATAACAATCACGCGGATTTCGCCGAAGCCGCGGGTTTGTCCCTGGTGACGCAGCGAGACGGGGTGGTAGCGCCATCGATTCGCGGTTTTTATGTGCGAGGGATTGGGATGAAAGCCTACAAGAGAGATCTTGGCCTCAAGCTTGTAGCCGGCTTTTTATTCCGCAGGCCGGACAACTGACATTTATGCGGGTATTGTGACTCGCGTGCCGGCTAGCAGTACCTCGGCCGTGCCCGGCGCCTCTTCCGCTGTGACCAACGGCTCCCTTACCTGCGCGCAGCTACTGGGTGCTTAACCGTTTTGGGAAAATTTTTCCGATCTCCATCCTTGAGTACTATTTCTTGTCTTTGGTTAATCACCTAAGGGCGGTAACTTGGTCGGGATGGAAGGGCAGAAAGAGTTGTCGTCCTGGGGCATGGGGCAGTTTGCAGAGACAGGGAAGTCGTTCAACGACTACTGATCTGGTACCTGATAGTAAGAATGTTTGAAAACGAGTCTGGGTTTGGGTGTATGAGGAGGACTTAGAGAGAACGGTCGGTGCTCTTGGCGACCTGTCAGGCGATGAACTCAACTCGAGACACGAGAAGGGCAGCGTCGATGCTTTCCTGCGGCACTTTGGCGTAACCAGCTCCGCGAATCACCAACTGCACTGCTGCTAACCTTCGGTTTGAGACGCCAGTTGCGGTCGCCACCAATCTCTTCACAAGCTCACGCGCTTTGGCTTTCTGAGCTGGATGAACTTGTCCGCGACTCGCAGCTCAAGAGGGAAGCGATAGAAATGGAGGGCATACCGCCATGAGGCGAGGGCCTTCAGGAACATCCTGCTCCAGGCCGTGGCTTCAAGGTCCTGCACGGTGGGCCAGCGGGAAGCCACAACGATCTCGAAATTGTCGATCAGCTTTTTCGTCTTTCTCTTCATCCAGGGAGTCTTGGTATCGATCCGCTGGGTAAACTCCATCCACCGCTTGCTTGCCCACTCCGTAGGATTGTCGGGAAACGTCATTTGTTTTTCAGCCTCGCCATACATGGTTCCCGGCTGCGGAGTCGGCGTGTAGTGATGAATAATGATTTCCGATTCGGGATTGATGCGCTTGATTTTACGGATGAAGCGCAGCGTTTCGCGCGTGTCTCCAACGGGGTCTGTGGGGGTGCCCAGAACGAAGGAAAACTCGGGAATAATGCCAAATTTGCGTGCGCGATGCGCCATCGTCAGCGTCTGTTCAGTCGTAATTCCCTTCTGCATTTCCTGGAGCGTGCGGTCGGAGCCCGACTCGGCCCCAAAGAAGATCATCGTGCAACCCGCTTTTCGAATTGCGGCCATTGTGGCATCGGAGTAGCGCGACATAATGTCGACGCGGCCCTCGCACCACCATCGCAGCTTTAGCGGCGCCATCAGTTCGGCCAGCTCCCTGGCATGGTCCTCTCGCATAAAAAAATTCATGTCGTAAAATTGCACAGAATCCGCGCCGTATTCAGAAACAAGATGCTTCAAGATTGCCACCGTGCGCTGCGGTGATTCCATCTTTTCATCGCGACCGTAGGCGGCATGGACGCCGCAGAAGCTGCAGTTGAACGGACAGCCAATACTTGCATGGTGGACTGCCGTTCGTTTTCCAAAGAACGACGGCCGTAAGTAATCTTTTACCGGCACACGATGAAAAGGGGACCAGGGGAAACTGTCCGGCCCCTTCATCGGCCTCTCACCATTGCTGCGATGCAGACCGAATACATCCTTATATGAGAGGCCGAGTATCGAGTCGAGCGATCTCCTTCCCCGCAATGCATCCAGTAACTCAAGGAGCGTGTCCTCCCCCTGGCCGCGCACCACGAAATCGATATACTTTGCATTCAGCGCCGCGTCCGGATAAATCGATGGGAAATAGCCGCCCCAAACGATTTTTACGTGAGGGCGAAGCTGGCGTATCTCTCGCGACACTTCCATGCCTGCGGCCATTTGCGGGCCCGGCATCACAGATACCCCGAGCAACTCGACTTCGTGCGTGTCGATGAGCTTCAGTATTTTCTCGACAGGTTTGTCTTCGATATTCTGGTCCACGATCTCATACTCTTCACGGCCTTCGAGCACGGCGGCTAAAGCGAGGACGGAGAGTGGAAGTCGGCAGCTGCGTTGCCCGGTGGCCCGGGGGTGAAATAGGATGATCATGCCTTCCTCTCCGGCAATTCGTTAGTGACGGAGAGGTGCGGTCCGAGTCGAACTGAAGCATGTGGAATCACGCGACCGAAACACTCCGCCTTAAGGATCTGAGCCTAACCCTATGGACTCAGAGGCCTGTCACGAAATTGTCATTTCAATGTCAGATGTTATCGGGCGAGCACAGGGGAATGAGCCTGTTACGTTTTTGCAGCAAGATAATGAGCTGAATTAGGGGTGCCCGGAACTTCTGCGCTCAGACGCTCGACAATTTCAATTCCTGCGGCGTGGACGGCATTGATCGTTTCCGGGTTATTGGTCATCAGCCGGATACTTGATCCAGGAGCGTACGAATATGGTTGTCCGAGGGTATCGCTTTGACTCCGAACAGTGGCGGGCAATGGGAAGCGCCGTGACTTTCCTCCATCCGGCGCTGGAAGGACAAGAACGACTCATGCTGCATGAAAAACATCGAGAACGCCGAAAGCCCGATATCCCCCATCGAATGGTCGACCTTGCCACGACGGTCATCGGGAAATTCCTGGCACACCGCTCGCAAACCAGCCAACAATCCCTCGAGTATTGTCAGGCTCTCAGAAAATCATTTGAGACCACTCTCGCATAGAGCCTGTTTGGTTCCAAGACAGGGTCAGGTGCGAGGCGCATCAATTTGTTTGCGGATGTTCGGACCGCCGAAAAGTTGTTTTGATCGACTCAATCGGCCTCTGACGCGCTCTGGAGGGGATTGGTTCTTGACTGGCGCGGTGCCTGCGACCCAGTTTTCAGCTCAGATCCCGGTCAATTGGCCTGCCAAACGCGCTGAAGAGAATCTAAGTCGTAATCTTTTTCAGAAAAAATTCACACGGATTGACCACTTAGAATTGCCGGAAGGCAAGAGGTCCGGTTATGGTTGAGTTCAAAAAAGTGTAAACGCTCGATCGGGGAACTGTTTTGTGTCTGCACGGCGGACAAAGCTCATGAGGCCTCAGGAGAGCCTGGTCCATTCGCACCAATCGCGCCGCGATGCAGTCGATCTAAGACAACATGTACTATTCGCCAAGTAGGAATAGACCATCGACTAAGGTGTTCTACTTAATGAGAAGTTGATGCAGCTGCGCATTCGGCCGTATTGCCGAATCTGATCTCGGAGTCTGTGGCGCCAAAGGGCCAGTTGGAGTCGATGCGCCGGTGTTGCCATCCATCGCTCGCGGCAACAGCAACACTGCAGTTGCAGCAGTTGCGGAGACGGGTAGCGGGCATTCTGATTGGAATCGGGCCCATCGGGGTACAATCGATTGGCGGGGAGCCGTCTGATGAAGGATTGCGAGGCTCGGGTCGCGTGAAATCATATGCTTCGCATCTCGCTGTCTGATTTGAATTGGTATCAAGCGAGAGAGCGAAGCGTTAAGGGACGACTCGAGTTCTTCGCCACAAAATGGGATGCGCTTAGCAGAAAAGCAGTGAAAACATAAGCGGCCCTTGCATAGAAGGCAAGCTGGTGGCAATTTCTAAACAACCAGACGTCCAGTCCGCTCCAGTGTCTGTGGGCGCAATCTCCGCCAGGCTTGACCGGCTTCCGGCTACATGGACGATTTGGAAGTTCGTGGTCCTGCTGAGCTTCGGCTTTTTCTTCGAGCTTTATGACCTGTTGTACTCGGGATACGTTGCGCCGGGACTTATCAAGAGTGGCATCCTGACCCCTGTCTCCGTCGGAGTTTTCGGCGCCAAGGGGGTGGCTGGCTTCATTGCGGTACTCTTCTTGGGGCTTTTTGTGGGCACGATCTGTTGCGGGTTCCTCGCCGACCGTTTCGGACGACGTGCAATATTTACCTATTCGCTGCTTGTCTATACAGGTGCGAACCTGATGGTGGCATTTCAGACCACGGCCACCGGTCTGAACTTCTGGCGATTCGTGTCGGGCCTTGGAATCGGTCTGGAACTGGTGACCATTGGCACGTATATCTCTGAGCTTGTGCCGAAGCAGATTCGGGGGCGCGCTTTTGCCTGTGAACAGGCCTTGGGCTTCATGGCCGTTCCGATTGTGGCGTTTTTGTCCTATTTACTGGTGCCTGGAAAACCGCTTGGATTCGATGGCTGGCGCTGGGTAGTCATCATCGGCGCACACGGCGCTATCTTCGTATGGTTCATTCGTCGCGCATTGCCAGAAAGTCCGCGTTGGCTCGCACAGAATGGGCGGCTTCGAGAAGCTGACCGTGTGATGTCGAACCTGGAGTCGATCATCGAGAGAGAGTACGGAGGCCCGCTTCCCACTCCATCTGCGCCGGAACTCGTAACCAGCGGTCGTAAGTTTCGAGACATGTGGGTGAAGCCTTACGGCATGCGTGCAGCATTGATGATTATTTTCAATATCTTCCAGACTGTCGGTTTTTACGGATTTGCCAACTGGGTTCCGACCCTGCTCATCAAACAGGGAATTATCGTCACCGCCAGTCTGTTGTATTCATCGATCATCGCGATTGCGGCGCCGATTGGTCCGATCATTGGCCTGTTTATCGGGGACCGGTTTGAGCGCAAGGCGGTAATCGTAGCAACCGCGGCGGCTATCGTAGTGTGCGGACTGGTATTCAGTCAATCGTCGGGTAAAGTGTTGCTCATTGCAATGGGTGTAGGTCTCACACTCGCGAGCAATATCATGTCCTACAGCTTTCACGCCTACCAAACCGAACTCTTCCCGACCAGTATTCGTGCTAGAGCCGTTGGCTTCGTCTACTCATGGAGCCGTTTATCGGCGATCTTCACATCATTTCTCATCGCTGGGCTGCTCAAACGATTCGGCACAATGGGTGTGTTCGTGTCGATTGCGGCGGCAATGCTAATCGTGATGGTGGTGATCGGTTTCATGGGCCCCCGCACGCGTGGGCTCGCACTGGAGCAAATCTCTCATTGAAGCCCGGGCTATTCGGACGATCGATGACGATGTAGTGCCAGGGAAGTACTCTGAAACTACTGTGCCGAAATGACCTGCCACATCTGGCTGAGTCTTCCCGGGCCGGTCAATGCTTCCCAATCGAGGGATTGTAAGGCTCAGATGAATATTGCCGCAATCGTGAGAGTTGCCATGCGATGTGCCAGAGAAATGCTGGATTGTTGCGAAGATAGCGCTTCCATAAATGCTTCGGGTCCTGCATCAGCCGATGAAGCCACTGGAGCCCAGAGCGCTTGACCCAGGGCGAGCAGTCACGAATGGTTCCGGTATGAAAATCGAAGGCAGCCCCGACCCCGACCATAAGCGGGACCTGAAACGATTCAACGTATCGTGCCATGAACCGCTCCTGCTTTGGGGTGCTCAGGCCCACCCAGAGGATGTGCGGTCGGCATTTACGCACCTGGGCGAGGACTTCCTTTTCCTCATCCGCAACCAGGCCTCGGAACGGTGGTGTGTATGTTCCGACCACCTGCAGGCCAGGAAACTTGTTTTGAAGTGTTTCGCTCAGGCGGTTGGCCACACCCGGTTTGCCGCCGTAAAGGAAAGTGCGGTAGCCACGCTCGGCCGACAACCGGCACATGGCCATCATGAAATCCGGTCCAAAGACCCGATCCATGGTGCGAAGGCCCTGAAAGTGGCCAACCCAGGACATGGGCATCCCGTCCGGAAGATTGATCAACGCGCGATTCAGGATCCGGTGAATCTCAGTATCCGCGTGAGCCTCCATGACTCCATGCACGCCAGTGGCACAAATGTATCTGTGCCCGCTCGCTGATTGGATCCACTGGTCGGACAAATCAACTGCTGACTGCATGTCGACCGCAGAGACGCGTACACCGAGCACGTTGGCGCTCGGAGCCTGCAAGTCACAATCGACCATTGAAATGGCTCCTTAACATCAGCAATTCCGCTCCACAAGAACATTTCTTTGGTGCTTGAGTGTCAAACACGGCACAGATCAACATCATCGATCTCTCCGAACCGCGAAAAACAGCGTATGAATCAGGATGGCCATATCCATAAAGAAGCCGCGATTGCGAAGGTAGTAAAGGTCGTACTCAATGTTTTCATGAATCGGGCAAGCTCGGTCGGCGCTCAGTTGCCACAGTCCGGTAATTCCAGGAATCACCTGAAGCCTCTGCCGATGTTCAGGTGTATATTCCTGCACAATAAAGGGCATCTCCGGTCTAGGTCCCACAAGCGACATGTTCCCCAGGAATACATTCACCAACTGGGGGAGTTCATCCAGGCTCATCCGTCGAATGAATCTTCCAACTCTGGTAACTCGAAGATCGTGGGAAGTGGCCGGAGAAAAGTCATACCGCGACGCATTCGTATACATGGAGCGGAACTTAAAGATGTTGAAGAGCTCTCCATTCCGGCCGACTCTCGTCTGCACGAAGAGTGCCGGACCGGGAGAGTCAAGCTTAATGATGAGAGCCAGTATGAAGAGCAGGGGCGCGGTCAGGATCAGTAGAAAAATGGACGCAAGGAAATCAAGTATTCGCTTGGTGATTGTGTAAAACCAAGCGACGCTCGACTCCTCCGTGGCAGTGAGCGAGAAGCCGTCGAGGTCAATCGATCGCGTCGACAGTTGTTTCTGCAACTCCAGCCCCGAGAGGAAGACGGCCTTTACTCCAGCCTGCTGTGCGGCATGGAGGGCTGAGTTCCGGCTTTCCGGTGAGAGATTTGGAAGCGCCAGGATGATCACGTTGCACTGGAGAGCCTTGAGTAGTTCTGGTGTAATGGGTCCGCTTCGAACCGGAACCGAATGGCGTCGCCGATACCCCATTTCAAGGACGAAATTCCCATTGAAAGCGGAATCATCGTTGATCACCGCAACCGGGACAAAGCCGAGCTTTGGTGATTGAACAAGCGCGGACACGATGCGTTTTCCCGCGTCTCCGGCTCCGTAAATGGCAGCTCGACGGATGCCGAATCCGGCAGTATGTGCGACGCGGAGGATCGAGGAGAATATCAGCTTCTGCAGAATCAAGAGAATGGGAAGGATCAGGAGACCCAAAAGAATCGAGGTGAGAGACAGGCCATGATCCAGAGAAAAACCGAACGCCAGAAGCAGGAGCAGGGACAGGGACAGAGCAGGAACCCGCAGCATCCGCTCAGTTGCATGAATCTGGAGAAGGCTGCCGCCACTGCGATAGGCCCCGTCCAAATGCATAAACAGCGCTGAAGTAATTCCTACGATGATACTCGCTGCGACGGCCTGACGCAGGGGATATTGTGCATGATGGCTGAGCCGCAGCGCAGCATCAAGCGCAAAAGCGACAAACATTCCCGCAGTACAAGTGAAGAGGTCCCCTACGATCTCAACACGAGTGATGAATTTGCAGAACAGCTCACAGGCGATCGCCCGCAGTCGATTCTCCCGCGGCTCGGAGATCGCTTTGGCGTACAGGCGCGGAGTGGTGGACTCAGATGCACTCATGATAATCCTCCTTTCGCTGCGGTGCCGACCGGTCGTTGGTCACGCTCATAAAGGCTGCCATTCTGGCGGCCCAGGGCGGATGGGCGCGGCGAGCGTGGTATGGGCCGAGCAGCGGCGGAGGCAATGAGGCTGCGATAGAGAGCGGTGTACTGCCTGGCAAGAATGGGAGCGGAGAACTGCGGCAGGAATGCTGGCGGTTGTTTCGGCTGATTGAGCGCGGCTTGAATCGCAGCTGCCAGCATTTCCTCTCCGTTTTCTCCCAAGCGGACAAACAGACATCGCCCATTTCCGACCTCTCGGAATGCTGGGATATCGGAACAGACGATGCGGCAACCGGCAAGGAGTGCTTCGGCGACAGGCAATCCGAAGCCTTCGACTGAGGATGGAGCGACGACTGCCTGGCAATTGGTGTAGCACCACTGCAATTCCGGTTCCGATACGCCTTCGAGGAAACTAACATTCTCGCTGAGCCCGAGACTTGACACCAGGCTGTAGATGCGGTGAGTTTCGGGCCCGGTAATTCCAATGATCATCAATTTCATTTCTGGCCTCACCTGGCCGGCGCGTAATATGCGGTGGAAGGTGCGGATGAGCATCGGAATATTCTTGTTGCGTCGGTGTTGCGCAACGCAGAGCAAAAATGGTTCATTACTCCAGCGAGGCAACGGAGGTAGCAGGTTGCGGATCGGATCGGCTTCGACGCAGTTATAGATCCGCACCGCCTTTTGCCATAAAGCGATCGGCAGATACTGCCGCAAACGGCGAAGGGTGATCGCTGAGACGCAGGCGATTGCGTCAACATTGCGAAGGCATTGTTGAAGGACCATGCGGTTGAAGATGAATTTCGGGAAGCCGAAATTCATTGGTATTTCATAGGGGTACAGGTCATGCAAGGTAACGACCGTCGGGCAATGAAACCTAGCCCCATTGACAGGCATGGGATAAGACAGGTGCACCAGATCGACCTGCAGTTCGGTGGCCAGCTGCGGAAGGCTGCGATAGTACCAGAGATTTCGGCCGACCGAGCCTCGATCCATTTCCGCAATGTGCATCACAATTTTCCGGTTTTGAAGGAAGCCGGCAGTGTGCACGAAGCTCTGTTGCCACGGTGCGATCACCAGATGGACTGTCGAGACCTCCGGTTCTAGCAAAAGACAGCGCGCAATATTCAAGGCGTGACGCTGCAAACCTGACATGTTGGAGGCGAATGAAGCAACGGCAATCAGTACCTTCATGGTCTTGCCTCCTCGTGCGCTTCGTAGGCAAGCGATGCTGGCGAGATGCAGGTCCTCGAACGATTCTCCGCGGTGAGCTTTCCAAGCAACGGCAAATAGACCAGCAATGCCACTGATCCATAGCAAAGGCGGGACAATGCCAGCCCCTGCAAACCCATGTGGCGCAGGAACACGATCATCAGTAGCAACATTGCCGCCCTTGAGCCGAGAGTGATCAAGGCCACGGTCCGGAAACGGCCCAAAGCTTGCATGGCATAGGTTCCGGTGACACTCAGCCCCATCAGGGCTGAGCCCACAACAATGGGCGCCAGAATCTTAGCCGTGCTTTGTGCAACGATCGGGCCGGCCCATAGACGGATGAGTCTTGGCCCCATCAGGAGCAGCAATCCCGCACCGCACGCCACGAGCAGCAGATTGCATAGGAAGGCCAGGCCCAAAGTTCGCTTCAAGCCCGCCCTGGAAAGCGTGCTTACGCGTCCCGATAGATAGGGAAAGAGAAAGTTGAGTCCGGATGCGGAAAGCCCGAAGATGGGGTGAGCGAACTGAACGCATAAGGAATACGGAGCCACCGCCAACTCCCCAAGGAAAATGCCGAGGAGAATACGATCCAACTGTCCGAAGACGACCGAGCCTACCGCCTGCAGCCAGACGAAGACGCCGAGTCCGAGCAGGGCTCGTGTTTCCTTCGGCTGGAAAAGCGGCCAGAACGAAATTGCCCCAAGATGCCCCAGAAGCTGACGGAACTGCATGTAGGTTCCCAATGCCATCCATACCGCTGTGGCCATAAGAATGCTGATCGTTCCGTGACCAAGGAAAGCCAGCACCGCGGCGGAAACCAGCGTCAGAAGCCGGACGGCGCTGCTGATCTGCACGGTTCCGCGATACTGTTCGAAGGCGCGCTGTGTGCTTACGCTCACGCTCTCGATCGTTCGCAGGAGAATCAATACGCTGGCGATACGAAGCGAGATGAGGCACTCGCTTAAGGATGTGTGCGGGGATGCGGTAATGTGGGGTGCCGCATAGGGGGCCGCGATCCAAGCAGCGATTGCAAGGGTGGAACCAAGCAGCAGGTTGATGCCCAACATGCAGCGTACAGTCTGCGGAACCAATTCCGAATGCCCGGATCCGCGCAGATGAGCAACTCGCTGGATATTGGCGTCGCAGAACCCTGACGCAACGATTCCTCCGGCGCTGACGAGAGCCGTGGTGATCATCCATAATCCGTACTCCGAACCGCCAAGCTTGCGCAGAACGATTGGGGCTACGAGCAGCATTCCGAGCGGATAGGAGGCGTAGTCCAGAACGCCATACGCGGCATTGGCCAGGTGCTTTCTCATGCGGCCCCTCGATTCCGATCGAGATCCGCATAGGGACCAGCAAATCGCCGGGGGTGGTGCAGCGAGGGATGAAGTCTCCCTTTCGCTTCGCCGCAGCGGGGCCCTGCGGCGGGGATTTCATGATTGCTCCCACCCGGTATCGGAGCCGAGGAGCCGCTCATCGTTCCAAGCTTGCCTCTCAGGTTTGCGGTGCGCGCTTCTGCTTCACGAACGTCAAGGATCGACGCGCGCGAGCATTTGCCTCGAAGCATGCATGTCAAACGGGCAAGGGGCACGGACTGCCTCATAGGCATTTTGCTCTCCGTATTCGACCGTAAAGAACGGCGAGAACTGGGGTGTCATGCGTTCGTCAACGAATTGTCATTCGATTGTTTGCCCCTCCAATGAGCGACTAAGGCCATCTGAATCATAGATTTCCAAAATGTCTCCCGAAAAATGACATTGCGAAAGCAATTACCTGACATCGAAACTCCCGCAAACTGGTAACTCTTATGGATGTCAATGGATGTCGGACTTCACGCCTAAGCAGGATGCTTGGCTTGAGCCGTCCCAGCTGACAGACAGAAAGGAAAGGCACAACGGGGTATGGTGGACGGGATGATGCAAGAGGCAAATTCAGACGGCGCCGAGACCAGCTCAGACCGGCCGCAAGGCGCGTTGTTCTCAGATATGAAGCTGCCCCACCGAGGAGTCTTCTATCCCCTGGGCTATCCTGTTGAAATCATTACGAATAACACATCCGTATTGGAGGCAGCTCATGAAAGTTTCGGTCATGGGCTGCCGCGCCAGACGTCCATAGCAATGCAGATTCGCGTCGGGGTCATCGGCGGAGGCGGGATGGCGTGTCCCCGGGAGCCGACCCGGCGCGAATACAACTATCTTTTTTCCTTGGTTGCCGACGATGACAACCAGGCTCTGCTCGACCTCCGATCCGGCGTTAACTTTACCTGGGTCACCCGAGCGGCGGTCGAAAACAGGCTCTATTTCCGCTACAACTTTCTTGAGAAGGTGGTTTATTTGCTGCTTGGAGCTTCGGTGGTCACGGACCTTCATGCAGCCTGTGTCAGCAGGAACGGGTACGGGATTCTGCTTATCGGCGAGTCCGGCGCGGGCAAGTCAACACTTTCCTACGCCTGTGCGCGTGCTGGATGGACCTATACATCCGACGACACCAGTTATCTCATCAATGATTCTGAGATTCCGCGGGTCATAGGACACTCCCATCGCGCACGCTTTCGACCTGCGGCAAGGTCGCTCTTCCCGGAACTTGAACGCTTTGGGCTCACCCCGCGCATGGAAGGCAAGCCGTCCATTGAGGTTCCCATCTCGGAGCTTCCTGTCGCAAAGACTGCGATCGAGGCAACTGTGGATTGCATTGTCTATTTGAACCGGCGCCCTGCGGCAACCGCGAGCCTCATTCGGCTGCCCAAAGGAACTGCTTCTGAGCGCGCCTGCGGCGAACTCTATTCAGCCGGAGAAATTCGGGAGAAGCACGAGAAGATTCTGGCGATTCTCTCTGATATTCCAACCTACGAACTTCAGTATTGCGACCTCAACGACGGCATCGCCACCCTCGATCTTTTGTCACAGGGCATGTGATTTCGCGGCAAAGACATTGGCCCGGCGATCAGGTTCAGGTGCCAGACCATTTGGGCGACCAGCCGAGTGCCTCTCAAGTGCTTCCTCGATCAAGTTGGCTGCCCGATGGAGTCCGTGAAGAGAGAGCAGCTCTGCCTGGATTGTCTCAGCAGCCGAGCGATAGGCTGGATCATTCAGAACCCTGGACACCGCTTTTTGAATCTTCTCTGCTGAAAGCCGCATGACAGGAAGCACCTCAGCGATTCCCAGGCGCGCCAGGCGGGCTGCGACAGCAGGCTGGTCATGCGCGAGAGGGATAGCGACCATTGGTTTGCCCTGCATCAGAGCTTCAAACACGGTGTTTGGTCCGCCATGCGTGATCACCATCGTTGCGAGCTTGAGGAGTTCGAGTTGCGGGGCATACTTTGTTACCAGCGGATTGCCCGGAAGGTCAGGAAACATTTCTGGATCGAAGCGGCCGCCCAGAGAGATCACCAGCTGCAGATCAAATCCCTGGCAAGCTTCGGCGACGAGTCGAAAAATGAAACCTTGCACGTTGCGCGTCGTTCCCAGGGACGCGTACAGGATGGGTCTGCCATCGAGCCTATCCCAGGGAAATTCGACGTGTGGTCTTGCGGCCTGATTCGCCCATGGCCCGGTGTAGTGAACATTGGCGGGCAGTCGGGAGCGCGGAGAGTCAAGACATTGTGGAAGCTGGGTAATATGCGCTAGTTCGGGAAACAGCTTTCGCGCTGTTCGAACCGGTCCTAGACCGGCATCTCGCCTATGCTGATCGAGCGCTCTTTCGATCGGTCCACGCATGCGCAGAGCAGAAACCTCAAAGAGAGTCGTTTCCAGCCAGGAAAGCAAGGACGCTGAATACTTGTACCCTGAGAACCAGGGGAAATCATTCCATCCGAACTGATGAGGAACGGAGGTTGAAATGATGAAATGAGGCAGACCAGCGAGCTCCGCGACGGTCGGGCCGGTGAGTGCGATCTCATTGACGAGAAGTGCATTCACCCCTCTCTGGCGCAGTGCACCTGGAGTCTCCAGCAAATAGGTTTCCAGGTCCTCCTTGATGCGTTTTAGATTGAATTGAAGCGTAGAGAGCTGGGCCCTTAGAGATGATTCTCCGAGTTCTATTTTCGGTTGCTTGCGCGAAGGCCTACCTGTCCCGATTGGGAAAAACTCCAGCCCGGCCTGGAGAACCCGTCTCTCTATCTTGGGCTTTTCGAAAAATGTAACCCTGTGCCCTCGACTCTTTAGATGCTGAGCGAGCAAGATGAGCGAATTCAGGTGTCCAGTCCCTGTAAAGGACATCACTCCAAAATGCCAACTCCGTCGTTCACCGGCCATCTTGAGCCTCCGCGTCCGCAGGGAAATGGGTGTTTCTGCATCCAGGCGGAATCTCGCCTCTTCCCCGCACCTCCTGGGGTTTTTGCACCGGTGTATTGACCGGCGTGCGGAGCCACCGCATGAATCCTTCAATCAAACAAGGCTTGAGTTTGCGTTTTGCTTTGAATGGGCGCCCCTCCAGCAGGGCTTCTTGAGCGAACTGGACTCGACCTCCGATCATCACCAGTTCCACGTCTTTCATCGATGACCATTCAAGCCGGTCTGCAAGGTGCTGGATCGTCACGTTTGGTGGCAAGATATCGAGCAGAATGAAGATTCGCTGGAATATCCGTGCGCATGCGTTTTAAGACTTCAGCCCCTGCTGGGCGGAAAGGGTGGATCCCTTTCAGATTGTCGATCGTCAACGGGAGCGATTTGACGTTGAGCAACTCCAGGACTTCGATCGGCAGTAAACAATTTCCCAGATCCACCGGGTGTTCGAGCTGAGATTGACTTCAATCTTCGATCGTGTTGAGTCCCTCATCCCGGAGTTGATAGCCGCGGAGTCTCTGCAGTTGTCCCGCATTGGAGTTCATTGTTGGGCAGTTCGGCGAAATTGGTAGAGAACGTGGTCGCCAAAGAGGGCCAGCGGACGGGAAATCATGCGGTCGAATGTTTCCATCACGCCGAGCAGCCGGTGTTGGTGCGAGATCCATGGCTCGGCGGCGCTGGGTGGAACTGTTACTCCGATTCCCAACCGTTTTTCAAGCACAAACCAGGGAGCGAAAGTGCGTTTCAATGCAGCGCGGCGGTGATAGACGAGCGGAAAGTCGCGCTTTGCCAGGCGCGCCGGCAAGGGGCCTCGCTTGCACCGGCGCAGCGCCTGATCCGGCCGCTTGTGAAGCACCTCAGTCAGCATTTCGCCGGGGCAGAAGGTGCCGAACAGCACCAGCATCGCTGGAGCCCCTGGCTTGAGCAACTGAGCTAGTCCGCGCGCCACCGGTCCAAGGTCGATTACACAGTTGAGTGGGGCGAAGTTGGAGAACGCGCCATCGAAGAGACTTCCACCCGTAGAGAGATACTGAGCAGCGAAATCCTCCAGTTCTTCTCCGGTAGCGACCGCGGTGCGAGAACCGAACGGGCTCAATTTATCCTTTGCCAGGGCAACCATCGTGGGCGAAGGGTCAGTGAGGAACACACGATAGCCTGCGCTCGCCAGGAAGGCCGCGTCTTCGCCTGTCCCCCCGCCGAGTTCCAGGATATGTCCGTATTTCGGAAACTCGCGCAGCAGGGCCTGACGGACAGCCCGCCGTTGCGCTGCCACACTTTGCCATGCACCGAAGCGCTGATCAAAGATTGGAGCAATTGCGTCGAACGCCGCAACTGCGGGTCGCATTTGAAACGTCATTGTGTCAGCTCCTTCATGCGCCCCCAACGGCGCGCTCACCCAAGACAGTTCGCAGATCGTCATTTGCCCTGGCCTGCTTGGATTCGCTCCCGTCGCTTATGCTGGAAAGCATCGCCAATGCAATGTCACCTCGTTGATCACTCCGTCTTCCGCACCTGAGGCTAAGAACTCTGCATCAAACGTAAATGCTTCTGCTTCGATTGCTTGTCATGTTGATGTAAAGCGATTGTCACTATCTTGTGGATTTATTGATGCTGTTGATGAAGGGTGCGGCAAAAGGTGCCATGCACGATGTCTCGGGAATGCCAGCATGCTCTTTGACGCAGGCTGGAGTGCGCGGCCATGAACCGATCGGCCTTATCGCAAATTCCGGTGCTGCCCCCAGGGCGATCCCCATCCCTCTTTCATCTGAATTTACCTGAAGATCTTCGGCTTGGAATCGTTGTATTCCTTGCTGCACCATTCCGTACTTTGAGAGTCTGACAAGCATGCTGGTGGGTGAGCAAGTCCTGGTTCATCCAAGGCACATTGAGCGGCTGATTATCCCGAATTGCGATCTTCTCACTGTTTCGGCACATCCGCATGAACAGTTCATAAGCGGAGAGCCCGAGTGTGCTTCACCGTTTGGATTCCTGTTGACGATTGGCCGACCAATCTCGTTCGAATGCAGTGATGAAGACCTTGCGAGAGAAGATCTCTGGGCGAGCATTTCTGTTGTCAAGCGTTGACTCAATCGTAAGTGACAACCAACTGACAATATTCAGACGATTTAGAGACAAACTGAAATGCTCAGGCCGCTATCGTTGCTGGTGTGAAGCCGTATGAGGTTCTCTTCCCGCTACAGCAAAGTTGCTGGTATCGCCCTTCGGCCAGTGGTGGGCCAACTGTGCAATCGGCCCATACAAAGCTGATGGACGCATGAACTTCGAATCGATGAGCGCTGTTTTAGCCGGCAGTTTCACTGTGCTGCCGGCCCGATAAGATCCGGACTTTGTGAAGATGATTTCCGGGTATTGCACCACTCGTGTGACCTTCCAAATTGGTGCGGAAGGGGAATTGTCTCCCCCTCCCGCACCAGATTTTCTTTCGAGGTTGCACTTCTGTTAAATCAAGCGACTTAATTCAAGCGACTTAAATAAGTGCGCATAGCTGGCGCAAAGTGATGTTTCCGTCCAGGCCCCGCTTTCCATTGGGTCTCCGGAGATTATCAAAGACCTCATCGAGATCCGGGAAGTATTGGACGCGGAAGCAAGCCCGTCAGGTCAATTTCCAATCCCGTTCGATCAGATTGAGGTCCGGCGAATCTAGCGGTACGGTGGTGAATCGAGGACGAATCTGCCCGCATAGCCCTACGCCGGGGTCGATGCCACCGGGCATGATCATCGTGGGCATTGCCGGTGATGACAGCGACCCGCCGGAACCCAGAAGTACCGCCGCGATCAAGGGCTTTCTGAAAGACAGAGAAGCTGGCGCCATTGATTTTTCCTTCTCTCGATGGGAGAAGAGCGTGCCATCGCGAAGCCCAACGTTGCCAAAGAAGCCGGCGCTGCGGCAGGTCGGAAAATGTAGCAACACCGGGTCTTCGGTCTCCGGCCGAAACCACATCTGTTCGATCGAGCCATGCGGCTGAAAATGCACTTCGTCGATGGCCCATGGGTCTTCACTCGGATTTGCTGCCATCAGAGCTTGGAGCTTTTTTTGTGCGCCTTCTGGCGTTCCGGGTTCGCTTGCGCCACCATCGGGCGCGCCTTGCCTGAACGAAATCCCAGCTGACGAAATAGTCTCTGGCACTGGCGCACACCCAGGCGGCCTCCATACTGTCGCTTGACCCATGCGGCCAGAGTCTTGCCTTCCCATAATTTGCCACTCATGCCGGCCTCTTGCGGCGTCTTGCGCAATACCGCGTCCACTTCCGCTAACTGTCGTGAACTGAGACGGCGCGGTCGGCCGGGGCGTTCGCCTTCCTGAAGCCCCGCAAGTCCGTCGACCTCGAACTGCCGCACCCAGTTCTCAACTGAGCGCGAAGCATCGCCCAGCAAGGCAGCGACCTGGGGACAATTCATGCCTTGAGCGACGAGCAGCACACCATGCAAGCGATGATCGTAACGGGACTCCTCGGAGCGCCGAATCTCATCTTGCAACGCACGAGCTACAGTCGGAGCGTCAGCAATGCGAAGTGCTTTCATGTCCGCAATGGAAACACAATTTCACAACATGCGCAATGATTTATGTCGCTGAACTGGGAACGAGGGAAACGTTGATCGAACTCCTTTTCAACAGGCTAGGAGAGGGAGCTTTTTGAATTTGCGGGGGGGGGGGGGTATGGAGTCTTATCATTGTAACTCATTTATAATGAACAACTTGCGCATTACAGGAGAATTTGTAATCTTTTGTAAGTTGCTTTATAAAAGCCAAGTGGTCTATCTCGGACAGGCTCCCTCAGAATCGACGGTCGCGGGCGATTTTTCATCCATATGGCTGGGCCGCCGCAGGCCCGTGTTGGCTCCTAGCGCAATAGGCGCGCGGGTGAATCCGGCTCTGCGATTAGCCGCTCTGCGCGAGGTTCTTCGATCAGGCCACCTTCCTCGAGCCGAAACACGCGATGACCGAACCAGCGCGTATGAAGGCGATGAGTGACGAGAAGGACCGCCTTTCCCGAGGCACTGAGGTTCTCGAGCACCTGCCGCTCGTTTTCCCCGTCCAACGCCGACGTTGCTTCATCCAGCAGCAGAAACCGGCTTCCACGTAAAATGGCCCGCGCGATGCCCAGCCTTTGCCGCTCTCCACCCGAGAACAGCGCACCGTTATCGCCGACCAAAGTATCGAGGCCAAGGGGTTGTGCAGAAACAAATTTGTCCAGTTCCGCGGCCCGTAGTGCCCTCAGCAATACCTCGTCGCTCTGCTCCGGCAGTCCAAACAGAAGATTCACTCGGATTGAATCGTCAAGGAGCGGAATGTCCTGCGGGACGTACGCAATCGTCGAGCGGTCGACGCGGACAATGCCGGTTAAAGGTTGCAGAACGCCCGCAATCAAATTCAGGAGCGTACTTTTGCCAATCCCCGAAACCCCGTGGAGCAAAATCGTCTCGCCTTGCTCCACGTAGAGGTTCACGTTGTCCAACATTGCTTCCTTGTCGCCAAACAAGTAGCTCACCTGAGTCATCTCAAGGACCGCGCCAGGGCCCGGAAGAAGGGGAGGCAACGCGGGTTCGCGGTACATGCTGCATTCGTTCAGTTCCGATTCCACGATTCTTACATTCTCGTAGGAGCCATCCATCTGGCCGGCGAGGAACGCTATCTGGCTAATGATGGGCAGCAGGCGTCGAGAAAGCACGAAGTAGAAAACCAGAAGCGAAAGGAGCCGGGGCAGGTCTCCCTGCCGCAATTCAACAGCGATGACGATGAACAGAAACAGCAAAACTGCACCCTGGTCGGCTACAACCCGCGAAAACTGAGGCAGAAACGCCACGTGCAGGCTATTGGCGGCCGCACATTCGGCCTGCCGCCGGATCCTTTCCTGAAAGAAGGCCTGGTTACCATACGTGCGAATCTCCTTTCCCGAAGAAAACATATCCGCCAGGGATCTCTGCAGCCATCGCAATGAGATCTCGCGGCTCGAAGCGGCTGCTTGGAGCTTTCTACGGATGAGAAAACGGTGCCCCATGTAAAACACTGCAATCGCAAAACCCAGGAAACAGACCGCTATGAAGCTCTGATAGGCAAGCGCGACAGTCATAATAGCCACGATTACCCCATTGGCCGTCATTTCAACGCAGTGATAATAGAAATTGGCCGCTTCACGCGTTGTCTGGAGCGCACGGGCAGAGAGTTCACTCCGATTGCGTTCGATGAACCGGTTCCATTGAATCCGGCTGTACCCCTCAGTCAATCGAAGTAGGAAATTTGTATGCAGATTCTGTATCTGACGAAAGGTAGAGCGCGTCGAAAACAGATCCATCAGACCTCGAAGAACAACGAGGACGACCGTGAGGAGAGAAGCCGAAAGCACGCTCTTCGGTGTCCACCAGAGATGATGGAGGGTCCCGCGATCTTGAAGCAGCAGGAACAGGGAATACATCGCAGCAGCTACCAGCAGGTCACAGAGACCCACTGCAATCCTTCCCACCGTCGACAGGACAAGAATGAGGCGTTGCCGATTGTCCAGAAGCCTCAGCGCAGTGCGAAGACTGCCTCCGACACGAGCGGTACCGTTGAACTCCGTGTTATCGATAACGCTCATGGAAGCTCAACTCCTGATGAGCCAAGAGTACATATGCGCGAACCATGGAGTTGTCAGAGGCCCGTCGTTCGAATGTCAGTGAATTGTCCCGGGGCTTGCAGAACTCGATGGAAGCGTCAGAGGAATCTCCCGAAAACACCCCCTGCTGAGTCCCCGATTCCTCCCAAGACAATCCAGTGACAAACTTAAGACGCCTTTGTGACACGCTCCCGCAGAAGCCCCGATAGCCTCGATTTGTACACTACTGAGAGGCGTTCAAAGGGCCGTGCTCTTCTCACTTTTTCAAGTTTTACTCGTGCTGATCAAAGGAGGAAGGATGAAACACCTGGAAGGGATCATGCTGGGCCTGTCATTGCTTGCAGTGACAGGGGGAATCGGAGCTTCAGTGGCCATGTGCCAATCCGATGGCCCGCCGCAGGGGTCCGGCAACAAATCGCCCATGAAGGTGGTTCAGGCCACAAATGAGGACCGCGGCCAGCAAGTGTTCGAGCAGAACTGCGCTCGATGCCATAATGCGCCGGATGGATTCTCATCGAGGATCTCGGGTTCGGTTGCCATGCATATGCGAGTGCGCGCAAACCTCAGCGAGGAGGATTACAAAGCTCTGCGTAAGTTCCTGAATCCATAGTGCGTTGAGACCAGGACTGGCTGTTCGGCTCAACCGGAATCCGCGACGCATTCAGCCAAGGGTCGTCTGATGTGCTGTCGCCTAACGCGAAGTCGACAACTTCAAGGGAGAATCTATGTACAACAAGCAAGTGAAACAGATTTTATTGGCCACGGCTTTGGTAATCGGCGGCCTATCTTCTCAAGTGGTCAAGGCGCAGGACGCGCAAAAGATCGAGGTCACGGCGAAGAAATTCGCCTTTGAACCCAGTGAGATCACAGTAAAAAAGGGCCAGCCGGTGGTGCTCGTCCTCAAAAGCGCGGACGCTGCGCATGGCGTTCGTTTTAGCGATCTGAATGTTAATGTCAAGGTCGGCGCAGGAGGCACTTCCGAAGTGAACTTCACCCCGCAAAAGTCGGGCGACTTTGTCGGACATTGCTCAGTATTTTGCGGTACCGGACATGGAAAAATGACCATGACCTTGCACGTTGTTGACTAACAGGAGCAGACTCTTTACTGCAGTTGCGATGTTCATTCAGATGGGAATTGCGGGGTGCAAAGCGAGTTCTCCAGTAAAGCTGGAGATCAAGACTCGAGGATTCGCGAAGCACCCACGCCTTCATTGGCAATAAAGATCGGAAGAATCCGCTGGCTAACACGTCGGGCGAGATGCGTGCGGATGGCAAGGAGGCTTTCTCACATTACTGCATTGCCTGCCACGGCATGGATGGACAAAACACCGGTGTGCCGTCTGTCGGGCATATTTTGCCGCCGATCCGATCGCTTAGGTCGCCTGGCGTGCAGAGCTATTCCGATGGCTAGTTGAAGTGGATTCTCGAGGGTCGAATCCAGCCCTCCGGAATGCCCGGCTCCAAGGTGACATTGAGTCCGACGAACTCTGGCCCATTGTAGTATTTCTCCGCCACCTCCCGCCGGCAGGTAGCCGGGGCGTTCCGGAGAGGGATACGCACGGAGTGGCGTGCGCGGGGGGAGGGCAAGTTTGCTGGGCCTTGTGCGTGCAGGGATCAGCCCTGGGCGACCAACGATTTCTCGTTCCGGCTCATTGCTGGGCTTTTGCCGGTTCTCATATTGGGCCTTGAACCCAGCACGGGCACCGGTTGAATCATCTGGCTTTTGGTCGTGAATGTAATGAATGAAGCATCCGTGGACTCCATGGACCGGTCACGGATTTGACGCCGGATGGAGCGTCGTTCCACCTTTCGACGATCACTTTGGGGCCCGGAATGAGGAGGATGATGCGCTGCAGCACCCGTACTCGCCAAATGACCGAGCGTACGCGAGCCGGATTTTCAGCCGATAGGCATCTGCAGGCAATAGTCCATTCAACAGAATGCTTTCCGCGGCTCTAAGCAGAGATTTGCCAGGGAGAGCGGCTTCTTGGAAGGGGAGAGAATTGTTATCTGGTTGTAATTCTTTTTGATCTTATCGTATCAATCCAATTTGAATCGGCCACAATACAGGCAGAAGGGTTTTGAATTATGCTGGAACCGACGGTGGACTCCCAGATCGGCGACGCAAACACAACCAATCTCGGCACAATTCTCATCATCGAAGACGATCCGCGCATGCAGAAGGTGCTCCGACGGATCTTCACTGAAGAACGCTATGCTGTGGTTGTCGCCGGTGATGGGCAGACTGGCCTGGAGTTGTTTAGAAGCGAACGGCCACTCGCCGTTGTTCTCGATCTCATTCTTCCCCATATTTCCGGGCGTGAGCTCTGCCAGACGTTCAAGAGCCAATCGAGCGAAATCCCCATCGTCGTTCTGAGCGCCATCACAGAGGTCGCCGATAAAGTACTTCTCCTCGAGTTGGGCGCTGACGATTATGTAACTAAACCCTTTAGCCCTCGCGAGCTTACCGCCAGAGTCCAGGCGGCAATCCGGAGGCAGAGAAAGACGGCAGTCCCGACAATCTGCCGATTCGCCGATTGCGAAGTTGATTTCGAGAAAATGACGGTCCGCCGCAACGGTAGGCCGATTATTCTTACTGCTCACGAGTTCAAGCTCTTGAAATTCTTCACTGAGAATGCTGAGCGCGTGCTCACACGCGAGGCCCTGCTCAATGAGGTTTGGGGATATAATTCTTACCCAACGACCCGAACAGTCGATAACCAGATCCTGAAATTGCGCCAGAAACTGGAGCCGGATCCAGCGAGCCCCAAACATCTTCTGACAATCTACGGTGCAGGATACAAATTTGTCCCATGACTCCAGAGCGTCCGGCGATCGGGAAGGCGAGCCAACCCTGCTGCTAGTTTCCGCGCGGCGCAAGCAGGGAATTCGGACCTATGCGCTTCTTGTCCTCGGGATGGCACTTGTCACACTCACTGTCACCAGCCTGTGTGTGTTGATCATCCGTTATCGTTGGCGGGCGCAGGTGACATCGGATCTGTCGCGGGACCTTGAGCACTCGGTTACATCTTTCCAGGACCTTCAGGCTGAACGATTGAGAGCCCTGGAGCGCGAGAATGCGCTCCTGGCTGAATTGCCTACGCTCAAAGCGTTGATGACCAGCAAAGACGACCTGACTATTCAGGATGGCATGGTCGTATTTTGGCACATCAGCGGCACTGATCTGTTTGCGCTCGCCGACTCCCGGGGCCGAATTGTCACGGCTAAAACCAAGGATGGAATACCGAATGCTACTTTGCAAGATGGGCTGAAGAAGCTGTTGGTCACATCGGACCAGCACTACCTGACTGACGGTAAATCCTTGTATGCCTGTTCGCTGCGCCCGCTCTACTTCGGCCCCGACGAAGACGGCACGTTGCTCGGATACGTGATCAGCGGCGTTTCAATTGAACGTACGGTGCAACAGATCAGCCTGCTTACCGGTGTTGAGGCAACATTCCTCAGCAGCGGTAAGATCGTGGCCAGTACCTTGAAACCCTCCTTACAGGCAAGTTTTGCCCTCCAGGCCTCCTCGCTTTCCGGCAATCCCCTGGCTCCTGCCAGGGTGAAACTCGGCAACGCCCGATTTCTGGCGGCGACGGAGGATCTTTCCAGCACGGCATCGTCTCCCCTGCAATTGGTGGTTTTGAAATCCCTGGAGCCGGAGGAGCAGTCCATCAGTCGCATCAACCGGATGGTGCTTAGCGCAGGACTCCTCGCGTTGTTGTGCGGCACGGCCTTGATGATTCTGCTTTCACGCCTGGTAACGCGGCCTCTTGAAGAACTCTCCAGAAGTGTCCGGGCATTTGGAATGGGCTATGTGGATGATCGCATCCCGCGCTATGGAACGGAAGAAGTACGTGAGCTCAGCACGGCGTTTGCGCGCATGCGAAGTGAAATTCAGCAGGCCAACCGAGCGCTCCTTGAATCGGAGCGACTGGCGACGATCGGCCGCATGGCTAGTTCCGTCTCTCACGATTTCCGGCACTACCTCGCCACAATTTATGCAAATGCGGAGTTTCTTGTCGGCGACAGGGTTTCCCCGAAGGATCGTGCGGAAATTTTCGCGGACATCCGCACCGCTGTCCTGGGGACGACGGACATGATCGAGTCGCTGCTGATCTTCAGCCGTACCGGTGCCAGCATTCGGAGGTCGCCGGAGTTGATGGTGACCTTGCTCGAACATGCCGTCGCACTGATGCGAGTCCACCCGGATGCGGAAGGGATCAGGATCGAAACCCTCTGCGACAATCCCGCGGAAACAGGGGTTGTCGTCGATGAAAAGCAGATTGAGCGCGCAATTTTCAATCTCCTTCTCAACGCCTGTCAGGCCGTTCGCACTTCCACCGGCCAGGCCCGTGTCCTGGTAACGGTGGAAGTGCGCGAACAGCAGATCATCGTCAATGTGATCGACACCGGCGCCGGCGTTCCGGAAAAGATACGCAAGAGCCTGTTCGAGCCTTTTGTGAGCGAAGGAAAACAAAAGGGAACAGGCCTTGGTCTTACCTTGGCTGGCGCCATCGCATCCGAGCACGGAGGCGAAGTGATTCTCCTCAGCAGTCGACCAGGGGAAACGATTTTTCAAATGAAGATTGCGCGCGACCTCCGCACGCACGAGGAAATGGCGGAACTGGAGAGCATCACGCAATCAGGGGAACGGACATGAGCTTGACCGGATTCGGCCGAAATCGAGGAGTTCGTTCGGCCGCTGGCCATAAGGGACGAATTTGGTTGTTAATCGCTGTCGCCTTGGCATCCTTTGCCGACACTCTGATCGCTCAGACTGGAACTCAGGAGAGTGTTTCACAACAGATTCTGAAATTGACCGAGGCCATGGCGGCTACGCAAGCACAACTGGAACAGTCCCAGCGCCAGCTCAACGAAATGCAGAAGCAATTGCAGGCATTGCAGCAACAGTTGGGGCAGAACTCATCAACAGGTGCCGCGCCGGGGACACCCGCATCGACGCCACCTGCTTCCACCCCACAGGATGCGGTGACGGAGTTGCAATCTGCCGTCCAGGATATTCGGGACCGCCAGGCCATGCAGGAGTCTCAAATTGCGACGCAGGAGCAAACCAAGATAGAGAGCGAATCAAAATATCCGGTGAAGATTACCGGACTGCTGCTCTTCAACGGTTTCGTCAACACGCGAGCGGTCGATATTCCGGCAACACCGGTGCTGGCGCTGCCTGGTTCTGGAAGTACGGGTGCCTCTGTTCGACAGACGGTACTTGGCATAGACGCACGAGGTCCGTACCTGTTCGGGGCGAGAAGCTATGCGGATCTGCGGGTCGATTTCGACGGCTCGACGCAATCGACTGCGACCACGACCGCCTATTCCGGACCCTATTCTGCCAACTCTACATTTCTGCGGCTCCGCACGGCCCACGCCGGACTGCAATGGACGCGAACAGAAGCCTATTTCTCACTGGATCACCCTATCTTTAATCCGGATACACCGACATCGCTGACAGCCATCGCTGAACCTGCTCTGGCTTGGTCGGGAAATCTATGGACTTGGAATCCTCAGTTAGGCTTGAAACAGAATGTTCCGCTCTCCTCTTCTCACGATCTACAGTTGGAAGCAGCGCTGGTTGACGTGGGCGATGCTCCGCTGACGCCAATCAGCGCTGTCACGGCGACCTCGCCCGTCACTGCTCCCAGCGCCGCCGAGCAAAGCCGCTGGCCCGGCGTCGAAGCGCACCTCGCTCTGGTCGGGTCTGGGCTGAATGCCGAGCAGGGATTCCATGTTGGCCTGGGCGGATATTTCTCTCCTCACCGCTCCTACATGGGCGAGGAATTCGACGCCTGGGCGGGAACCGTCGACACCCGGCTGCTCCTCCCTGCGCGACTGGAATTGAGCGGAAGTGGCTATCGCGGACTGGCCCTGGGCGGTCTCGGAGGAGGAGCCTTAAAGGACATTGAGTATAAGACCAGCACCAGTACCAGTTCTTATTATGTTCATCCGTTGGACGACGTGGGAGGATGGGCGCAACTGAAGGAGAAGTTCAGCGAGCGAGTGGAGCTCAACGCCGCTTACGGCATCGATAATGCATTCGGTGGGGAAGTGCGGCGCGACAGTACCGCGACGGGCACCCTGTACCAGAATCTTGCCAGAAACCAGACCTACACTGGTAATGTGATTTACAAGCCCACGGCCTATCTGCTCTTTTCACTGGAATACCGGCATCTGCAGAGTTCGCCGGAACTGGGCGCCACGGCTGCAAGCGACGTAATCGGCCTGGGTGCGGGGTTCAAGTTTTGATAAAGAATCCGAAGCTCTGCAAGTGGCTGCTTTGCATTCTCGCCTTGGCCTGCTGGTCGATAGCCGGGCCCAGCTGCGCTTCGGCGAGCGATACGGCTTCATTGCGACTTCGTTTTGCTCCCGTGAGGACGGGCAAGGCCCGCGCTGTTCCGGCAGTCATTTGGCTGGAGCCAGTGTCTGGAACGCCGGCTCTAGCCTTCGCACCTCAAGGGCAGTACACACTCCTGCAGAAGCACCGCAGGTTCCTTCCTCACCTTCTGGTCATTCCCGTAGGCGCGGTCGTGGAGTTTCCCAATGCTGACCCTTTCTTTCACAATGTCTTTTCTCTTTTTGATGGGAAGCGTTTTGATCTTGGGCTCTACGAAGCCGGTTCGACAAAGTCCGTTAAGTTTTCACGGGAAGGCGTGTCCTATATTTTTTGCAACATCCATCCGGAGATGAGTGCTGTGGTGCTTGCACTCTCGACACCGCTGTTTGCTGTCGCAGATGCTGAAAACGGATTCGTTCTCCGCGATGTCCCGCCGGGTGATTACAGTCTCCACGTCTGGATCGAAGGAGCACCGCCATCCTTCCTTGAACAACAAACACGTCGTGTGCATCTGGCTTCCGGCATGGTTGATCTTGGTCAGATAGCGGCCCCCGCGTCAGAGGCTGGGAGCATGAGCCACACCAATAAGTTCGGCAAGCCTTACACGCCCGAGCCACCCTCAATTTATTGATCGCGCATCGTCTGGCTACCCCGCACGAGTGCGCTTGTTTCTCAAATTTGTTGATATTCCGGCTCACCACTGTAAAAGAGCTGGTCCGAGAGCGCGTGCAAGGCAACCGCGGCGCGAATTTCTCCCTCGCCCAAGGTGTAGACAACGGGCTCGGCCATGTCGCTCTTTGAATTCCGCTGCGGATCTTCGGCCTGCGCGCAGGCCTTGCGCAGATTTCAGCCCCGTCTTCGATTCGGCCGAGTCCTAGAAGATTCGGCCGAATCCGTCCGTAATCGCCGTGATGGTCAGAGAAGTCGGCAGTGGCAAAAGAAGCCACTGCGAAGACCAGGCCGCAAACGACGATTGCCGAGGGTAAGGGTAGAGTGCGGTACCAGAACAATCTTTGATGAAATCCGGGCCAATCGCGCCAAGCAGAACAGGCGGAATAAAGTTAGGAAATCATACTATCAATAGGGTGGCCGTCCAACCCGAGCGCAACAGCTGGTAGCGGTATTCCTGCCGGCAATGAGCTCCCCCCGGCGTGGGCGTATCGATGTATGCTGCTTGTAGCAAAGTTTGTTGGGGTTACGGCCCACGACAAGATTTGCAGGTGGGGCTTCGCAGTGCCGTATCGAGGCGGGCGAATGCCGTCCAGGTGAGACATGTCGGTTTGTTCAGTGTGGCTCAATGAACCGGACCTGATCCAAGCGGTTGCCTCCGGCAATCCAACGAACATCTTCGCGCCTGTCGGTACGCCTGCGCACTTGATCCACGGCGTGTCCATGCTCGTGATGGCCATCGTGACCGCCATCTTTCTGGTGGTGGCCGGCCTGCTGCTTTTCGTTCTTCTTCGTTATCGTTTCCGTCCATCTGCACACGATGCGACCGAGGAGCCGGCCCAAATTTACGGCAGCACCCAGATAGAACTGTCGTGGACTGTGATCCCGGTGCTCATCGTGGTAATCCTGTTTCTGGCCACGGCGCGCGTCATCTTTTCCACAGAGCAGGCGCAGAAACCGGGCAACGCGCTGGATGTGAACGTTATCGGACATCAGTTCTGGTGGGAATATCGCTACCCGAAACTAAGCATTGTGACCGCGAATGAGCTGCATGTTCCTGTCAGTGACCCGGCTCACCTCACGCCGACTTACTTGACGATGACCTCGGCGGATACGGACCACAGTTTTTGGGTTCCGCGGCTTGCCGGCAAGATGGATCTGATTCCCAACAAGATCAACACCATGTGGATAGACCCGCGCTCTGCGGGGCTCTACCTTGGGCAATGCGCACAGTACTGCGGCACGCAACATGCGAAAATGCTTTTGCGCGTGTATGCCGACACCCCGGCGGCGTTTGCCGCCTGGGCTGCCCATCAACGACAGCCGGCAGTGGAAGATCCGGAAGCAACGGCCGGACGAGCGGTGTTCGAGCACAATGCGTGCATCAGCTGCCACACGGTGACAGGCACCGTGGCTACCGGGCGATTCGGCCCCGACCTGACGCATGTGGCGAGCCGCGACACAATTGCATCAGGATCAGTACCCAACACGCCGGCAAACATACGCGCATTCGTCGATAATCCGGCGCATTTCAAACCCGGAGCGCTGATGCCGCCGATGCATCTGAATGATCACGATCTGGATTTGGTTACTACCTACCTTGACTCGCTGAAGTAGAGCTCAGAAAGGACGGCAGTCTTCTGGCAACGCAGATTCAAGCCGCAACAGCCACCAATCCGACGGCCGTTCAAGTGCCGCCCCGCCGGGTGCTCGACCTGATCCATGACTGGATGACAACGGTCGATCATAAGAAGATCGGGCTGATGTACATCGGATACTCGCTGCTGTTTCTGATCGTCGCCGGCTTTGAAGCGTTGCTGATGCGCGTTCAGCTTGCGATTCCCGGCAACACTTTTGTCTCACCGCAGGCCTTCAATCGCCTTTTCACAATGCATGGCACGACGATGGTGTTCTTTGTCGGAATGCCGATTCTATTCGGGTTTGGCAATTATCTCATCCCGCTGATGATTGGCGCGCGCGACATGGCGTTTCCTCGGCTGAATGCTTTCAGCTTCTGGATATCGGCCTTTGGCGGAGTTCTGCTGTACTTCAGCTATTTGGGCGGAGACGGGTTGTACGGTGCGGGCAGCGCTCCCGACGTGGGTTGGTTCGCTTATGCGCCGCTCACCGCGCACGCCTTCTCGCCTGGGCACAGCACCGACTACTGGACGCTGGCGCTTCTGCTGAGCGGCATTGGTTCCATCGGCACTGCACTGAATATTGTCGCGACGACCCTCTGCATGCGTTGCCCGGGGATGAAGCTGAACCGCATGCCGTTGCTGGTGTGGCTCTACCTGGTGGTTTCGATGATGGTGTTTATTGCCGTCAGTCCGCTCACGGCCGCGCAGATCATGCTGATGCTTGATCGCTATGCGGGCGCGCATTTCTTTGATACGCAGGCTGGAGGTTCGGCGGTATTATGGATGCACTTCTTCTGGATCTTCGGCCACCCGGAGGTCTATATTCTCGTTTTGCCAGCGTTCGCATTTGCCAATGAGATTATCCCCGTTTTCTCGCGCAAAGCCATCTTCGGCTACCCGGCCATGGTGGCGGCAACCGTTGGAATTGGCTTTATCAGCCTGAGCGTCTGGGCGCACCACATGTTCACAGTTGGGCTGGGCGCGTGGGGAAATACCTTCTTTACCTTTGCTACGATGATCATTTCGGTGCCAACCGGGATCAAGATATTTAATTGGCTGGCAACTCTGTGGGGTGGCAGGATTCACTTCACCGTGGCGATGATGTTTTCCGTCGCTTTTCTCTTTCAATTCCTCATTGCAGGCCTGACCGGGATCATGCTGTCGGTGGCGCCTTTCGACTGGCAGCTCGGTAACTCTTATTTTGTTGTAGCGCACTTTCACTACGTGCTGGTTGGTGCCATTCTCTTCATGATCTTTGCGGCTTTCTATTATTGGTATCCGAAGATGACCGGACGCATGTTGAGCGAGAAGCTCGGCAAGTGGCATTTCTGGCTTTTCCTGATCGGCTTCCATCTAACGTTCGACTTCATGCACGTGCCGGGAATATTCGGAATGCCGCGCCGCATCTATACCTACGAAGCAGACCGCGGTTGGATGATCTGGAATATGATCGTTTCCAGCGGCGCGGCTTTTCAGGCCGTGGCTAGCCTGGTGTTTGTGTTCAACCTGGTTTGGTCCTATTTCAAAGGAGCTCTTGCAGGTCCCGACCCCTGGGATGCGTGGACGCTGGAGTGGTCGACAACATCGCCGCCACCCCCTTATAACTTCGCCGTCACGCCAAAGGTTGACAGCCGCCGCCCGTTATGGGATTTGAAGCACCCCGAAGACCCCGACAGCAGTTACGAAATGTAGCAACGATGCGATGAAGGAGGAACGTAATTGAGCGAAGTCGCAGTCATTCCTGACGTGCACATCAAAGAATGGAATCTGCCATCTCGCGGCAAAGTGGGCATGGCTTGCCTGATCGTTGCCGAGTCCGCGATCTTCATCATTTTTGTTGTCGCCTATGTCTTCTATCTGGGCAAGAGCCTGAGCGGGCCGGCGCCTCGCGATGTGCTCGAACTACCCATCGTTTCGACAATTTGCCTGCTGTCGAGCAGTATCACTGTCCACTTCGCAGTCTCGGCTCTCAAACATGGCAAACGCAGTTTGTGCTCGCTCTGGCTTGCTGCGACGGTTGTGCTGGGAAGCATTTTTCTTGCCGGCACGGCGCGCGAGTGGTACCAGCTCATCTATCACGATGGGCTTACCATCCAGACCAACCTGTTCGGAACGACCTTCTACTCGCTGGTTGGGTTGCATGCGACCCACGTTGTGGTGGGCCTGTTGCTGTTGTCCCTGACGTTGATCTTTTCGCTGCGCGGCCAGATGGCCGAGAAGCACACGGAACGGCTTGAAGTGCTGTCGCTCTACTGGCATTTTGTTGACTCGGTATGGGTGGTTGTCTTTCTGGTGGTGTATGTATTCGGCAGGTAGGTTTGGAAGCGGGGACGGTCGGGGGATGCGATGAGCCATGACGATTTGAATCAGGACAACGGCACGATTGATCTCCCGCGGCCGACGGTCTGGCCGATGGTTTTGGCGTTAGGCATTTCCCTCGCGCTTACCGGTATGGTGACCAATCTTGCCGTTGGGATTCTGGGCGCGTTTCTCGCCGTAGTGAGTTGTGTGGGCTGGTTCCTGCAGGTGCTTCCCGACGAGATGCATGAAGACATCGCCGTGGTTTTTGACCAAATCCCGGTATCGACCGAGCGTACTGTGTACCGGCGGACATCCGCCAGCCCCGAGCGCCGCAAGATTCTTCCCATTGAAACCTTCCGAGTTGTAACGGGAATCAGAGGCGGCATAGCGGGAGGCTTCGCCATGACTGTTCCCGCTACGCTCTATAGCCTTTTTCGGTATCACAGTGTGTGGTACGCCATGAACCTTCTGGCTGCAGGCGGATTTAACAGCTGGGCTGGAGCAAGCAATGCGTTCCTCAGTCAATTTCATCTGCGAGGCTTGCTTGCGGCACTTGTGATTCACGGGGTTACCTCGTTGCTCGTCGGCCTTCTCTACGGGGCGATGCTGCAAATGTTTCCGAAATATCCAATCCTGACGGCGGGCTTCATGGCTCCGCTTCTTTTTACGGGAATCCTTTACTCGGCGATTGGAATCGTAAGTCCGATTCTGAATCAGCGCATTGACTGGTTCTGGTTTGTGCCCTCGCAAATCCTGTTCGGATTGGTATGCGGCTTCGTAGTGAATCTTCATGCCAAGGTGCGGACGCCGCAGTTCCAGGCGCTCCCGTTTTCGGTGCGCGCCGGCCTGCAGAGCGATTTCGGACCTCCGGTAGAAGGTTACCGGGGAGATTCGGAGGAGAAAGAATCCTTCGACAAAGAAGACAGGTCGACATGAATCTGCGGGCACTTGGAATTCCGGTTCTGGCCACCGTTCTCGCTCTGTGGGGAACCGGATGTCACTACGCGCCCGGCAAACCGGTTCAGGGCTCGGAAGAAAAGCGTCCCGACCAGGTGGTTGATTTTGAAACCCTCTATGGGCAGAATTGTGCAGCATGCCACGGCGAACATGGCAGGAATGGCACAGCCCTGTCGCTCGCCAATCCGGTCTATCTGGCCGCCGCCGGGGTTGCCAATATTCAGCGTGTCACCACCGATGGTGTTCCCGGAACCTTGATGCCTCCCTTCGCGGCGTCCAAGGGCGGCATGTTGACAGACCAGCAGATTAGCGCTCTTGCCGAGGGCATGGTGAAGGAATGGGCCAAGCCCGCTTTAACAGCGGGGCAGACGCCACCCGCGCTTGCGAGCCACTTAGCCGGCGACGCGGCAAAGGGGCAGAAGGCATACCAAACATTTTGTGCACGATGCCACGGCGGAGATGGAACCGGAGCTGTTGTGGATCAGCTCCATGTCGGCTCGCTTGTTGACTCGGCATATCTATCCCTGGCGAGCGATCAGGCCCTGCGTAGCATGATCATTGCAGGCCAGCCGGAGCAGGGCATGCCGGACTGGCGCTCGGACGCAATCGGCGCGAACGCGCGTCCGATCAGTGATGAGGAGATCACGGATATTGTCGCCTGGATCGCCACCCATCGAATCGCGGCACCGGGCCAGCCATATCCGCAGAAGCCGTAGCCGACGATTTGGAGAACAAGATGAGTGAACCTCTCAAACACCCCGGAGAATCAGGCAGCGACGATCTCTCGTCCGTGGACAAAGCGGCCGCGCACTCCCGGAGATTGTTTCTTTTCAAACTCTCTGTACTGTTGAATGCCGCAGTGGGCGCCGTGCTTGCAGTTCCAATCGTCGGATATCTGCTTGCTCCGGCGATGAAGAAAGGCGCTCAAACGGGCTCCTGGGTCAGCATCGGATCGGTCGATGATTTTCCTGTTGGTGAAACGCGGCTGGTCGATTTTGAGAGCCCCGTCTCCCGTCTGGGCGATGGGCAGGCAGCCAAGGTGGCATGCTGGGTGCGTCATGTCTCCGCCGAGCAGTTTCAGGTGTTTGCCATCAACTGCGCGCATCTTGGTTGCCCGGTGCGCTGGTTTGCTCAGTCGAAGCTCTTCATGTGCCCTTGCCATGGCGGAGCCTATTACGAAGATGGTTCGAGAGCCTCCGGCCCCCCCGAGCGCGGGCTCTTTCAGTATCGCTATAAACTGATCGGCAGCTCGCTCGCCATCCATGCCGGAGATATGCCGACGCTTGCGACGCAGGCATCGTGTTCTGAGGCGAAAAAGCCGCTGGTCGAGATTCAACCGTCCGCCGTCGAGGCGAAAGAATCCTCTCCCACGCCGAGGTCATCTTCATGGCCAGCGTAAAGAACAGAGTCATCGAGGCGGGAATCCAGAGCTATCACTGGCTCGAGCATCGACTCGGACTGATCAAGCCGTTGAGTGCTTCGGCCGCTCATCCCACTCCGGCCAACAATGCAAGCTGGATGTACGTGTTCGGCAGCGCGGCAACCGTCTTGCTCATTTTGCAGGTGGCCACCGGCATCCTGCTCGCGCTGATCTATAGTCCCTCGGCGAATGAAGCATGGGGAAGCCTGAATGTGCTCAACCACAACATCGCACTCGGTTGGTACGTGCGCGCGCTGCATGGCTGGGGTTCAGATTTCATGATTGCCATCGTCCTGATCCACATGGTGCAGGTGTTTCTCTTCGGGGCGTACAAGTTTCCCCGCGAATTGACGTGGATTGTCGGAGTCTTGCTGCTGCTGTTGACGCTCGGCATGGCCTTCACCGGCCAGGTAATGCGCTTCGATCAGGACGCGTATTGGGGACTGGGCATTGGCGCCTCGATCGCCAGCCGCGTGCCCTTGGTCGGCGCTCCGCTGGTCCACCTGGTGCTGGGCGGCCCCATCATCGGGGCGGCAACACTGTCGCGCTTTTTCACCCTGCATGTGTTCGTGATTCCCGGACTGCTGCTTGCCGGTGTTGGTGTCCACGTGTGGATGGTTTTGTTGCACGGTGTGAGTGACTGGCCGATGCCGGGCAGAATCGTGACCAAAGCTACATACGAACGCGAATATCATGAACTCACCCAGAAGACCGGCATTCCGTTTGTGCCCGATGCGGCCTGGAAGGATGCGGTCTTTGCCGCGGCCATCTTGTTCTCAGTCATGGCATGCGCCTTTTTCTTCGGGCCGTTCGGCCCCAGCGGCCCGCCCGATCCGACCATCATTCAGACCGCGCCCAAGCCGGACTTTCCCTTCCTTTGGATCTATGCGGTCCTCGCATTTCTTCCCCCTTCGATTGAAACCCCGGTCATGCTTGTGGTCCCGGTACTGGCAATTGCCGCAATGCTCCTTCTTCCGGCGTTTGCGGCCGAAGGTGAGCGCCATTGGGCTCGACGACCTGCCGCGGTGCTCATGGTCTCAGTGATTGCGCTTTCCCTGGGAGTCTTTACGCGGCTGGGCACCTACACTCCGTGGAGCCCAGTGATGGGGGCCTGGAGCGCGGATGCGGTGCCGGTGGAGTATTTGCACGAGCGCACTCCACTTGAGCGCCAGGGTGCGATGGTCCTGCAGGACAAACAATGCCGCAATTGCCATTCGCTGAGCGGCGTCGGCGGCCAGCGCGGGCCTGCCCTCGACGCCATCGCTTCGCGCATGACAGAGGATCAGATCATCCGCCAGGTGCTGCAAGGCGGCGGCAACATGCCTGCCTACGGGAACGCCTTGAATCCATCGGAAACCAAGGCGCTGGTCAGCTTCCTGATGACGCTGCGGGGTCACCACCTTGCTCCTGCCGTGGATGCTTCCCGGAAACTGGCTGCGTCGAGCCAGTTACAAACACCGCCTGATCCCGGAAAGACACTTCACCGCAGAGCGCCGTAATCATGTCTGACGCGGTAAGGGGTGTCTTCGCGGGTTGGTCGATTCCAATCTGGCTCACAATTTCGGTCGTGGTGACAGCCGCAATCTATCTGCGGGGGTGGTTGGCCATCCGCTGGACGCGACCTTCGCAATTCAGCAGTATGCGGCTGGCTTCGTTTCTATCAGGCCTTGCCGTTTTGTGGCTGGCCATCGGGTCACCGATGGACGGCTTTGCGGACGTGCTGCTGAGCGCACACATGGTTGAGCATCTGCTGCTGATGTCCGTTGTTCCGCCGTTGCTTCTTTGTGGACTGCCGGTCGTTCCCTTGTTGCGCGGATTGCCCACAGGATTGCGGCGGGCAGTTCTCGGCCCGCTTTTTCGCGCCCAAATCCTGCGTCGATTTGCTCGTTGGCTGGTAACGCCCATCGTCGCCTGGATCGCGATGAATCTCGCTTTCCTTGGCTGGCACGTTCCCGCGGCGTATGATTTCGCGCTGCAGCACGAGAACTGGCACGTGGTGGAGCATTTGTGTTTTTTGGTTTCCTCAACCCTTTTCTGGTGGTGCGTGCTGCGGCCATGGCCGGCCGGCAAGCACCATCAAGGCTGGGGCATCCTGCTCTATCTGGTTTCAGCAGATGTAGTGAATACGCTGCTGTCCGCATTTCTGGCGTTTTGCGGCCGGCCGGAGTACGCGTACTATCTCGAAAACCCGAATCCATTCCACGTCTCACCGGTCGATGACCAGATGGCTGGCGCCGTAATCATGTGGGTCTTCGGATCCATCATTTTTCTGCTGCCGGCATTGGCAATCACCTTGCGGCTTGCTGGAATGGATCCAAAGAAAGTTGTCTAGGCTCAGGCTGCGGATCAGCCATGCCTTGCGGGCAGCCGACTACTGTTTCACCGAGAACAAGTCCTCCGCCACGCTCGTTGAAAGCGTAGCGCGAGCGGCCTGGCCAATGTTCATTCGCGCCGGGGGAGATCATGCTTGAGGTCTGGAGTTTGCCGTCCAAGGCAGATTCGGCGATGCGACTCACTGTGGGTTGGGTCCTGCGAATGCTTGCCGTACACCGGATCGTGACGTTTGCCAAAGGGGCTGGCAGCCATTCCGGGGCCGGCAAATCCTGGCACTTTCCTCCAACGGAAAACACAGCTATTGACCCTTAACCTGAAGGAAACAGGCAGCCTCGACGTAACACGAAAGTCTGGCTGAATCCACCTCCGGGTGCTTCCACAGAAGCACTCAAGTACTTCAAATGGAAGTACCAAACCGGCGAGTACCAACTCAGGAACCTGGAACTCGTTCGGGCGGTCCGCTCATCGCGAGCGAAGCCGCCGACTCTGGTAAGTTTTTTGGGTTGTTTGCTGACAATCCATACTGGGGTAGCTGGGGGGCCATGAAAAAGATCTTCGATTTGCGCGTCCGAATCGCTGTAGCCCTGGTAGCTTTTGTCCTTCTGCCGTCGATGCGGGCCCAGCGCCAGCTCTTCCATGAATATGGCGCTTCTGACGGACTGAACAATCTGAACGTTCGCTGCCTCCTGCAGGACCGCACCGGCTACATCTGGGTTGGAACCGATAACGGGCTGTTTCGCTATGACGGAGGAAAATTTATCAGCTTTGGACACGCCGACGGCCTGTCCAATACCGAAATCCTGAGCCTTGGCGAGTCCGCCCAGGGCAAGCTGTGGGTTGGGACGAATGACGGCGTCGCCGTTCGATCGGGAGATCGGTTCCAGGCGGTCGACGTTGGCCAGCAGGGCGCGACACGCCACATCGGGTTTGACGCAGCCGGCAGGATCTATCTCCAGCACGATGCCGGCATCATTCGCGGCGTGTCGGCCGATTCCGGCGCCTACAAATTCAATCTTGCGGTGGCCGGGGCCGTTACCGGCCTGTTTGTCCACGGAGACGAGATCTGGTTTGCGAAGGACGGCGGCCTGTGGCGTCTCAAGGCAGACAATGCCCAGCCATTTCCTACCTCACTTGGGCTCCCAAGAGGGCAATGGGATTCAATGATTCAAGACAGTCTGGGCAATGCCTGGGTCCGCAGCGCCACCCAGCTTTTCGAATTGCCCCGTGGGCGGTCCCGCTTCGTCGATCGATCGCAGGGGATCCCACACTCGGTCGAACCTGCCGTCTATGCAGATTTACATGGGCGCGTTTTCGTTCCCAGCATCTCTGGAATTACTGTTCTAAGCGGATCGCATCGTTCCGTCATCGACGCCAATCACGGCTTGCCGGCCGATCCCTCTGGGCCCATGTTGATCGATCGTGAAGAGTTGCTTTGGATGGGTTCCGACGGCGGAGGGTTGATCCGGCGCCTCGGCCATGGAGAGTGGGTGGCCTGGACCGAGCGCGACGGTCTGATCCGGAATAGTGTCTGGGCGATCCAAACAGACCACGCAGGAAACGTCTGGGTCGGCTCGAACGGCGGCGTGACCAGACTGGGTCCGGATGGAAGAGTATCGCATTCCTGGACGCATCTGAACGGGCTCGGTGGCGATCGCGTCCTTTCGATCATCGAGAGCCCCGCAGGCGACTTCTTCGCCGGAACCGATGCCAGCAGCATCAGCCGCTTCAGCCCGCAGGGAACCCTGGTCCGCAACTATGGTACCGAATCCGGGTATCTCGCCAAGCGCGTCAGCGCGATGGCGTTTGACAGGGAGGGAAGACTCTGGGCCGTCGGAATCGGGGGGTGCTTCCGCAGCCGTTCGCCGGTGGGACGGGGCCAGATTCACTTTGACCGCATGGACATCCCGGGCCTGTCTGAAACCAGTTCATTCCGTGACATCGTGGTTGATAGCCGAAACACGATATGGATCGCATCCTCGCGTGGCCTCGCCCGTTTCGATCGAGATCACTGGCGTGTATTCACGACGCAGGACGGGCTGAGGTCTTCCGATCTGGGAGTTGTCGCCGAGGCCCAGGGCGCAATCTGGATCGGCTATCGCGATGCTCTCGGCATGAGCCGCCTGCAGACTGCCAGCAACACCGTTACTCACGTCTCGATGGAAAACGGGCTTCACTCCGATCAGGTCTATGCCATCGCCCCGGACCACAAGGGACGTCTCTGGGTGACGACGGATTCTGGCGTCGATGTGCTCGATGCCGGAAAGTGGAAACACTACGGAAACGAAGACGGGCTCATCTGGAACGATACTGACTCGCTCGCCCTGCACGTCGATTCGGAAGATAACGTGTGGATCGGAACCTCAGGCGGGTTATCGAGGTTCGCCCAGCCGGATTTCCCCATGGCCGAGCAGCCGCCGCCTGTTGTTCTGACCTCCGTTGCCGATGCGTCGCAACGATATCAGGCCGGTGATGCGCCTGCCCTGGCTTATCGCGCCCGCTCTCTTTTTATCCAATACGCTGCGCTCGCCTACGAAGCCGGCTCTGCGCTTCGCTTTCGATACCGGCTTGCAGGGTTGGACCAAAACTGGACAGAAACAAGCGAGCGGGGCGTCCATTTCGCCGCCTTGCCCCCGGGACATTACGTTTTCGAAGTAACGGCCATGGGACCGAACGGGCTGTGGAATCCAGTTCCCGCCCGTTTCATTTTTTCCATCCGTCCCCCCTGGTGGCTCACATGGTGGTTCATCAGCGCACTCATTCTTTTGGCCATCCTGGTAGTCTCGGTGTTGTTGCAGCTTAGGATTCGAGTGCTCGAGGCCCAGAAAGCGGTGCTCGAACATCAGGTTGCGGATCGCACCGCGGAGCTTCGTGCCAGTCATCAGCAGCTCGAGGAGATCGCCTACTGCGATATGCTCACCAACACCTCAAACCGTCGCATGTTTGTCGAAAAGCTCCGCAGACGGTTGCTGACAGCTGGCCGCTCCGAGCCGTTTACGCTTCTGCTGATCGATCTCGATTTCTTCAAGCATGTGAATGATTCCTTTGGACATGATGCCGGCGATGCAGTCCTCGTAGAAACCGCGGCGCGCATCAAGGCGGAAGTGCACCACTCCGATTGCGTGGCCCGGCTGGGAGGAGATGAATTTGCCGTCCTTCTCTGTTCCGTGAGCGGTTTTGCCGCGACCGAAGCTCTCTGCAAACGGCTTCTGGGAGCGATGGCCACTCCCATCCAATACAAGGACTTGAATCTTCAAGTGGGGTGCAGCATCGGCATCGCCAGATACCCGCATGAAGGCGACAGTCAGGAAACCCTGTACAAGTGTGCGGACAATGCGCTCTACCATGCCAAGCAGAGAGGCCGGAATGCTTTCTGCTGGCATGGACAGCAAATCGAGAAAGTGGTCGTCACCTCGGTGAATTGACTCCTCGCGCACGGAGACAATCCGTCCCCGAACAGCCCCAGCCCTGCTCAATCGCTCCCTGAGCGACGGAGCAGGCGGATCGATCAATACCGCCAGCTTTTCAGGTCTGCGCCCGGTGGCGCGGTTTTCTGGATCTGCTCCAGGATTTTGGGCAGGTATTGCGTGTTGTAGTGCAGCCGAGAGTAGGCGTTGGGCAGGTTCGGATCTCCATTCCAGCAGTGCTCGGCGCGGGGACCGTATGTGACCTCGCCGCCGTACGGAGGGTTCTTGGTTGTGTCGAGAAAATCCTGCATGCGATAAACGGCATCGTTCAGGAAGTACGTGTCGTCTGCGCCCACGTAGATGTGAATCTTGCCGGCCAGCTCCGGGCCCAGCTTTGCCCAGTCGCGTTCAAGGATGGCTTCAAGATCGTAATGCTCCCGCCAGTAGTTCGCGACGCGGTGGTCGATCTCCCCGGTTTCCTTGTTGAAGATCTGCGCCGGATAACCATCCTCGCCAACCGGCCCGTAGACGGCCTGCCAGATATCGAATTGCTCGCCCGATCGGCCATGGTCACCGAGCGCCAGCTCATAACCGTTGACTTCTCTGGTCGTGATCAGCGTATGGCCCAGATAGTCCCTCATGGCGGGTTGCTCAACCCGCTTGTGCGCGCCTTCCAGGAAGAACGCATTTTTGTCTGCGTAAAGATCGACATTCGTAAATTCGTGAAAGTCGATTGGATCCGGGCAGGCGGCAAACGCGCCATTGTAGTGATCCGGATAAAAGACCTGCACGGCAAGCGCTTCCCATCCGCCCGTTGAGCCTCCGTACACAAAGCGAGCCCATCCCTGGCCAATGCCATGAAACTGCTTCTCGATTGCAGGAACAAGCTCGTTCTCAATCGCGTCGCCATAAGGGCCTACATTGGCCGAATTCACCGCATAGGAGTCGTCATAGAAAGGATTGGCGTGCTGAATCTTCGCAATCAGCACGCGCGGAAAATCTGGAGCGACCCACTGCTGATAAAACCTGTACGCCTCCTGCTGTTGAATGCGGTTATAACCGGCCAGGTGGAAACGATCGCTATAGTCTGGTTTGAGATCGGGATCGGGAGGGGTCGTGCGGAAGTCGTCGAAGCCGGAGACAAAATGGTCGTGAAAGATGATGAGGGGAAATCGCGCATTGGGGTGCTCGTCGAATCCCTCAGGCACCAGCACGACAGCGCTCAAAAACATGGGGCGTCCCCAGAACTTGGTGAGAACCTCGCTCCGAATCCGGAGATGGCGCACATATTTGGTGTCCGCCGGCACAGCGATAGGCGGGATCACCTCGGTGAGTGCAACCGAGACCGGTCGGCCGTCGTGCTTCACGGTCACCTTCTGCGGCTTTGAATAGAGATTGCCCGGAGAAATGTTCCAGTGCTGACCTTCGCCCTGGTCCATGTGCAGCTTTACAGTCTTGCCATCGCTGCGGTGGAACGTCTCGTACTTGTTGAGCACCACCTGCACGAAGTAGTCGCCGGCGGGAAGGTCCTTGAGGCTGCGAATGGGATAGCCCCGGGCGGTCTCGTCGAATTTCGCCGGTTCCCCGGGCTTCCATCCATCTACGGTGAGGCCGAAGATGATCTCGGAGCGTGGCGTGTCGTCAATCTGATTGCGCGGCTCATCGCTCGGGTCCGTTGAAAGAACCAGCAGCAGGCGTCCATCCAGAGGCTGAGAACTGAGCTCGCTGGGAAAAGTGACAGTGAACGACTGGGCAGCAGCGGCAACGGGTGCAAGCAAAAGCAGTGCCAGGAGTGTGCGCTTCATGGTGGCTACTATAAATCGCCAGCGTAGGCATCTCAAACCACTCAAGGACCGCACCAATCGATCGTCGTTGAGTCCCGCGCCATCCTGAGTCGGCCGCTCATGTCCCGCAGAAAGTCTGACGAACACGCTCCTCGGGGCGAGCGGGTGTCGCGTACCGCTCAAAGCCTGCTCTCTCCTCAAAAGGCCGAGAGAGGACATCTGAAAGCTCCTCGAAGGGCTGAAAGTCCTGCCGCTCGATCGCGGCATTGAGCGCCGCCTCCACCAGGTGGTTGCGCGGTATGTAGGCTGGGTTTGCTTCTCTCATAGCCCGAACCCGCAGTTCGTTGGACGCGGCCTCTTTCGCCAGGCGGCTGCGCCACCCGATAGCCCAAGCATCGTACGCACTGGGGTCTGCATAAAGAATGCGCGCGTCTCGGTCACCTTCCGGCCCGGCTGCGGCATCCGCAAGCCGGCGGAAGCTCAGCGTGAAGTCAGCGCGGTTGGCGGCCATGCGCTCCAGCAGGTCTTGCGCCAACGCCCGGTCGCCCTCGTGCTCGGTGAAGAATCCAAGCTTGCGGCGCAGCCCGGCGTCGTGGGCAGCTTCAAACTGAGGAGCAAACGCGGTCAGCGCTTCATTGGCCGCCGCGACTGCCGCCTCCGGACCCCCAAACTCCAGCTCAAGAACCGGCAGCAATGCTTCAGCCAGGCGCGTCAAATTCCAAAGTGCTGCGCGCGGCTGGCTGCCATACGCATAGCGTCCCTGGGCGTCGATCGAACTAAACACGGTGTCCGTGTCGTAGGCCTCCATAAAGGCGCATGGGCCGTAGTCGATCGTCTCGCCCGAAATCGAAGTGTTATCCGTATTCATCACTCCATGAACGAAGCCGAGCAGCATCCACTGTGCCACCAGGCGCGCGTGCCGTCGAATCACGCCCTCCAGCAGCACGCGATACGGATGCTCTGCCTGCGCTGCCTCGGGATAATGCCTGGCAATCGCATAGTCGGCCAGCGTGCGTGTCCCGTCCAGATCGCGTCGCGCGGCGAAGTACTCGAACGTGCCTACTCGCAGATGGCTGGCCGCAATGCGTGTTAGCACCGCTCCCGGTAAAACGGTTTCGCGAATCACTCGTTCCCCCGTGCTCACAGCCGCCAGGGCCCGCGTGGTTGGCACGCCAAGCGCTGCCATCGCCTCGCTCACCAGGTACTCGCGCAATACCGGCCCCAGCGCTGCTCGTCCGTCGCCACCGCGCGAAAACGGGGTTCGCCCGGAGCCCTTGAGCTGAACATCATACCGCACGCCATGCCGCCCCATCACCTCGCCCAGGAGGTTGGCGCGTCCATCGCCGAGCTGAGGTACAAAATGCCCAAACTGGTGCCCCGCATATGCGATTCCAAGCGGCTCTGAGCCCTCCGCCACACGGTTGCCAGCGAGAATCTCCACGCCTTCCTTACTCGCAAGAGCATCCGGATCAAGCCCGAGTTCCTGAGCCAGTTCGACATTTATTTTGATCAACCGCGGCGCGGACACCGGCGTCGGGTCCACGCGCGCGTAGAAGCGTTCCGGCAGATGCGCATACGTATTCACAAATCCGAACTCTACGGATCTGGGCGCCGGGTCGGCAGAGCCGGCAACGGGAATCGAAGATCGATCGGGAATCGTCATGCGCTCTCCTGGTGACACAGTTTGCCTGCGTCAGGATACTGGCTCTTCTCTCGAAATCTACACCCTGCCGGGTGGCCAGTTGATAGGGCTGACCGCGGCATCGCTCGGCAGGCGAACCCGCAGCTTGAGTCTCGCGCCTGAAGACGAGACTCTCCCTGTCCTCAGGCCTCGTCTTTGCCGCTGCTACCATTCAACTGCGGCATTGTCGTTGCCGTGCTCAGGGTAACCAATCCTGCCTTGGCATACGTCAGCAACTTTTCCCGCGTATCTGTAATATCAAGGTTCCTCATCGTCAGCTGGCCAATACGGTCACGAGGAGAAAAAGTCGATTCGCCTTTCTCCATGGTCAGCCTCTCGGGCTTGAAGGTCAGATTCGGTGAGATGGTATTAAGAATTGAATAATCGTTTCCCCTGCGCAATTCGAGCGTCACCTCACCCGTGATGGGCTTGGCGACCCAGCGCTGCGCACTTTCGCGCAGCATGATTGCCTGGGAGTCGAACCATCGTCCCTGGTATAAAAGCCGGCCAAGTTTCCTGCCACTCTCGCGATATTGCTCGATGGTGTCTTCATTATGAATTCCAGTGATCAACCGCTCATACGCAATGTAGAGTAGCGCCAGACCCGGCGATTCATAAATTCCGCGGCTCTTTGCTTCAATGATCCGATTCTCGATTTGGTCACTCATGCCCAGCCCATGACGACCGCCGATGCGGTTAGCCTCAAGCATCATTTCCACCGCATCTGGGAATTCAACGCCATTCAGAGCAACGGGCTGGCCCTCTTCGAATCGGATAGTCACCACTTCACGCCGGATCTCGACCTCGTCCCGCCAGAATGCCGTTCCCATAATCGGCACCACGATTTGCATGCTGCTGTCCAGCCGCTCCAGATCCTTGGCTTCATGCGTGGCGCCCAGCAAATTAGAATCCGTGGAATAGGCCTTTTCCGAAGACATCTTGTATTCGAATCCCGATGCGCGCATGAAGTCCGACATCTCCGCCCGGCCACCGAGTTCATGGATAAAAGCATCGTCGAGCCACGGTTTGTAGATCTTCAGGTCGGGGTTCACCAGAAGGCCATATCGATAGAAGCGTTCGATATCGTTGCCCTTGAACGTGCTCCCGTCTCCCCAGATACTGACTTCGTCCTCCTTCATCGCGGCTACAAGCATTGTGCCTGTCACCGCGCGGCCAAGAGGAGTGGTATTGAAGTAGGTCACGCCGGCGGTCGAAATATGGAAGGCGCCGCTCTGCAATGCGGCCAGCCCCTCGCGCACCAGTTGCGCACGGCAGTCGATCAGGCGGGCCTTTTCAGCACCGTACTCAAGCGCTTTGCGCGGAATCTCGTCGTAATCGGCTTCGTCCGGCTGGCCAAGGTTGGCAGTGTAGGCGTAAGGCTTGGCGCCCTTCAGCTTCATCCAGTGAAGGGCTGCGCTGGTATCAAGGCCACCGGAAAATGCGATTCCGACTTTCTCGCCTAAAGGAAGATTTTCGAGAATATTAGACATAATCCTGCGGCTCCCAAAACGAAATTCGGCAAATCAAAGAACACATGTCTGATCTATTTTACCTATTATCCTCGGAAAGCCCCGTCCTTCAGGGCGGAGACGTAGAGAGCGGATGCACTGTGTTATACTTTCTTGGCAGGGACGATAACCAAGTTCTTGCAATGGAACTCCAAGTTTGTGCAATACCCAAGGGCCGG
>DATDLS010000116.1:0-36879 GCA_036519195.1 Occallatibacter sp.
GCCCCGCGCTTATCCCTACGGCATTTACGATATCGGAAAGAACACCGGATTCGTGAACGTCGGAACCGATCATGACACCGGTGAATTTGCGGTGGCTTCGATTCGAGGCTGGTGGCGGCACGAAGGCAAACATCTTTATCCCAGGGCCAAGACTCTTCTGATAACCGCCGACGGCGGTGGAAGTAATGGTTGGCGCTTACGCTTGTGGAAGGTGGAGTTGCAGAAGTTCGCCGATGAATCCGGCCTGAGCTTATCTGTGTGCCATTTTCCGCCTGGGACAAGCAAATGGAATAACATCGAGCATCGCCTGTTTTCTTTTATCACGTCGAACTGGCGGGGCGAGCCACTAATGGACTACGAGACAATCGTAAACCTCATCGCCGGGACCACGACTACGAAAGGTCTAAAGGTGACTTGCCGACTTGATCGACGAAAATATCGCACGGGCCGCAAAGTAACCAAGGATGAGATGAAACAACTCTATCTTCATCCAGATAAGTTTAACGGCGAATGGAACTATGCAATTAAGCCTCGGCGTAAGTACTAATATTGACAATGTTATTTATGTCCGCAGACTAAACTATTGACTTTAAATATGTTTTGGCTCCTGAGGTAGGACTCGAACCTACAACCCTTCGGTTAATAGCCGAATGCTTAGGCTTGGAGTACACATGCTTTCAACGGAGTTGAGAGGAGCCAAGAGGAATGATCGGAGCCTCTGGACCACGCTCGCATACCGCGTATTGATCCATGAAAGCTTTGCTTTGGCCAAGAGGGCAGCGGGACCAGCGAATGACGAGCCTAGCCGGACACCGTCGTGCCTTGCGGCTGTGGCGGTTAGAAGGAATAGCGTCCGAGATGGGCCGGTAAGCGGAATCCCGAGAAGCCGCCATCGAAGCCATTCTGGACGGGGACAATGGCGGGGAATAGAATGGTTATAAGCGACTTTGCTATCAACTTGAGGTTAACAGCCCGCCTCGTAACTTTAGATGATCCGAATTATCGGCCGCTGAGCTGGTTGCCGGAGAAAAGGTTACGTCAAGACCGTGCAAAATGAGAACTCAACTAGAGTCCAGAGTTGCCGCACGATTTGGAGTTCTCCCGAACTTCTTTCGACTCACCACGGACGATCCGAAGATTACAGAAAACCTATGGGGATTTGCTCAGTTCGCATACCTGGACAACCCATTGCCGTCTCTCCTTAAGGAGAGATTGTTTGTTTACTTATCCCTTTTCTGCGAAGTCCGATACTGTATCGCGAGACATCTTGGGTTCTTGGTCGGTCTGGGTCATCCCGCGGGCGACCCGCAGTGCCAGCCTCAATCGGTTGACGAAGTGTTGCGGTTGCTCCGGGTAGGTCTTCCTTTCAAGTCCGACCTGGATCAGCACCTCGCTTTATGTGAAGGGCTGGGCATGGGATCTTTCCCCCCAGAGCCGGACAGCGCGCAGGAAAGGGCGATCTTTGCGTGCGCGGCAAATATCTTCTTGAGGACTCCGGATGCGTCGAGGGCGCTCGATGCCCTCAAGGGCGCCTTGGATGCGAAGACGCTGGAGTATACCAAGCTTCTTCTGGCCTTTATCCGCACAGCCCACTATTGGACCGAGATACATCCCGAACTGACTCTGGAAGACGACATCAAACAGCTCCTGGCTACCCATGAAGCCATCGCTGCGTGTGTCCTTGCCGAGCCGGCTCACCTGCCGGAATACATGCTTGCTCGTCGCATCTCAGAAGATCTGATCTCCCTGCGCGATTTGAACGACCGGCATCTAAGGCTCAAACAGAACTATGAGGTGCTTGGCAGCGAGCATCAGATGACAGCGGATCGCCTGCGTGAAAAAGAACTGATGCTGGAAGACAGTTCCAAGCGCCTTGGCGAACTCGCAGCGATCGTGGAATCCTCCGACGATGTGATTGTGAGCAAGGATCTGAACGGCATCATTCGAAGCTGGAATGGAGCCGCCACGCGTCATTTCGGTTATTCCGCGGACGAGATGATTGGTACGTCGATCCTGAAGCTTATCCCGGAGAATCTTCACTCCGATGAATTAACCATCATGGAAAGTATTCGTGCAGGACGCCGAGTCGAGCATTTTGAGACCGTGCGTCGCACCAAGAGCGGTCAATTGCTCGATGTTTCCCTCACCGTTTCCCCGATAAAAGACGAGCATGGTCGGGTTGTTGGCGCGTCCAAGATTTTGCGCGATATCTCCACGCGTAAACGGCTTGAACAAGCTCTGTTGCAGGCAGAAAAGATTGCGGCAACCGGCCGCATGGCGGCGACGATCGCCCACGAAATCAACAACCCTCTTGAAGCTGTGATGAACTTGATTTACCTTCTTCGTCCGATGATCACCGACCCGGCGGGTATCAGTTACTACCAATCAGTCGAGGCGGAACTCGGGCGAGTCTCGCATATCGCCAAGCAGACGCTTGGTTATTACCGCGAAAATGCTGCGCCAAGCAGTGCCTCAATCGGGGAGATTGTTCTCCATGCAATCACGATTTACGAGCCACGGTGTATTGCTACTGGCATTGAGATCAAGAAAGCGATTAACTCATCAAGGAAAATCGTGCTGCGTCGCGGGGAGATGATGCAGGTGGTCTCAAACCTGATAATGAATTCGATTTACGCTATGCAAGCCGGTGGCCTCCTGTCCATCTCCGTGGAAGACATAGTTCGGTCACCGGATGGCGTCATCCTGACCATTCAGGATAACGGTGTTGGCATCGCACAATCTGATCTGCCAAGAGTATTTGAAGCCTTCTTTACAACACGCAGCACCGTGGGCACAGGCATCGGTTTGTTTGTGGCGAAGGAGTTTGTCGAAGGTCACGGCGGGCGCATCGAGATTGAAACCAGACAAAATCGGGAAGATCACGGTACATCCGTTCGCGTCATTCTGCCAGTTTCCACAACGTATGATCCCCCCGGCGATGGTACGGCCGCCAAGAATTGAGCGGGCAACGAAATGCGAAAGACCGTGAATGTGCCGAAATTGTCGCCCTCCGACGTTCCGCATTTTCACCTGACGGGCCTCACTCCCGTGATCGATCCAGTCTGCGTCATCGAGTGCTAAATCGCCACTCACCGGACTCGGACAAGTCCTCAAATGTCGGCGGGCGTCAGCCCATTCCTAATCACTCAACCGGCACGAAGAGGCACGAAGAGGAACTGAACGCGATCAGCAAACGCATCGGTTTTGGATCAGGCCTCGTACTACTACCCTCTCCAGCCCAAATAGCCGCTCGCCGTACCTGATCTTGGCAACCTGCCTCGGCCAGGTACCGTCAATCGACAATCATTTGCAACCCGATTCGGCGGACACTGGTCGCCGAATCGGGACGAATGGGTGCGAAAACCTGTGCCCGCCGCCTGCCATTAGGCAGGCGGCGAGCTAGAGCAGATTCAGGTTAAGCGTGACGATATGCCAGTCCAGGCAACGGATCGTTTGCTAGGGCGTAAACAGCGGATACATTTAACCGATCACTCTGCTTGGTCAACCGCGTTCATTCGTTCTTCATTCATCCGTCCACCGTGCACTTCGATTTTAGAGAGAGCAGCTTCGATCTCACGAACATCCGCAGGCGTTAGCTGAACATCGACTGCTTTCAGGTTCTCGTGCAGGTGATCGACACTTCGTGTGCCGGGAATTGGAACAATGAACGGCTTTTGCGCGAGCAACCAAGCCAAGGAAATTTGAACCGGCGTTGCATTCTTCTTCTCAGAAAACTGTCTGAGAAAATCAACAATCGGCATATTTGCTGCAATGTTTTCAGAAGAAAAGCGTGGGAACTCAGATCGCACGTCCATTTTTGGGTCGAACTTCGTCTGAGCATCTATTTTCACAGTTAGATACCCTTGTCCAACTGGCCCCCAAGGGACGAAGCCGATTCCTAACTCTCCACAAGTCTTCAGTACGCCGTTCTGCTCTACATCTCTGTTCATGAGCGAGTATTCCGTCTGAACTGCGCTCACCGGTTGAATCTCATGCGCGCGGCAAGTTGTTTTTGCACTCGCCTCGGATAGACCGAAGTGCAACACTTTTCCTTCTGCGATCAGCTCTTTCACCGCACCGGCTACGTCTTCAATTGGCACGTTCGGATCGACCCTGTGCTGGTAATAAAGATCAATGCGGTCGGTCCTGAGGCGCTTCAGGGATTCCTCAACCACATTCCGGATGTGCTCCGGCCGACTGTTAAGAATAAGACCTCCTTTCTCATTGTCGAAGCCAAATTTGGTTGCGATAGCAACTCTGTCGCGGATCGGTGCGAGCGCCCGACAAGCTCTTCGTTTGTGTAGGGACCGTAAAATTCGGCTGTATCGAAGAGCGTGACGCCCTTTTCATGGGCTGCACGAATCACCCCAATGCCTTGATTCTTGTCGGGGGCGGGACCATAGTTGCCGCCGGCATTCATGCAGCCGAATCCCATTTCTGAGACTTCTAATGTTCCTAGTTTTCGTCTTTTCATGGTGCTTCACTCCTCACTTCAACCCTAGCGACCTCCGATTCCTCCGCGGTAGCCCGATCCTTTTGAATCATTGCCTATTCGTCCGGATATTATGATTGAGTGGTACGGATCAAGCTAACCACCAGCTATGCTTAGGGGAGGGGAGGGGAGGGTGCCTCAAAGATGCTCAAAAACAGGAAAATTAGTGATTCAAATGCATCCAGGCTCTCCCAACTTCTAAGCGAACTAGCGAAGAAGATTGACAATTCACTTGGTGACTTGGGTGAACGCGCAACGGAGGTGCCGGGACTAATGCTTTATCGCCGCACTGCTCCGACCGTGCCGAATCCGTCTACCTACGAGCCGAGCCTTCTGGTCATTGCGCAAGGAAGGATTCGCGTGGATCTCGGTAAAGTGAGCTACGTTTTCGGCCAATCGAGATTTCTCCTTACGTCTCTGGAACTGCCGGCTGTGAGCCAGGTGATTACGGCCAGCGAAAAGGTGCCCTACCTTGCCTTCTTCCTGAAGCTGGATATATCGACTATTCGGAGCATTCTCAATACAGAACAAGTTCATATTCCTGAGGCAACCTCTGGCGCGTGCGGAATGGCCACCGGGGAGACCACGGTTGAACTGGTCAACTTATGTTCTCGGATGATGGATTTGCTGGACGCTCCGCGGGACATTTCATTCTTTAGCAAACTCATGCAACGCGAGATCATTTATCGCTTACTGCAAGGGAGTCAGGGAGCACGCCTTCGCGCGATTGCCACGTTCGAGACCAAGTGCCACCGGACGGCGAAGGCGGTTGCCTGGTTGCGTTCAAACTACGAGAAGCCTCTGCGTGTAGAGCACCTGGCAACGGTAGCAGGCATGAGTCGATCTACCCTGCACCTCCATTTTCGCGCCCTTACGGCGATGAGCCCGCTGCAATTTCAAAAGCAGCTTCGCCTGCATGCCGCGCGGCAACGCATACTCACCGGTGAACTGGATGCGGCTAGTGCGGCGTTCGAGGTCGGCTACGAAAGCCCCAGCCAATTCAATCGCGAATACAGGCGATTCTTTGGCCGACCCCCAATTCGCGATATGAAAGCCCTGCGAGACGGCAAAGTCGTGGCGATCACTACCGCTCAACGCTGATTACCGGGTACCGCATCTTTATCCGCTCGATTGAGCTGAAGGTTTACACTCCCCGTGCGCCAGTTCTCTCTTTGCGGTTGGGAAGCCGCATCGTCTCAGAAAAGCCAAGTTCACTGGAGGGGGAAACTGGCCATCTCAGATCGCACGTTTAGGGTCCGGGCAGATGAATCGCGATAGGAGCGTTGCGACTGACGCAAGCATAAAGCTGCAATTTAGCCAGATCTGTGACTTTGCCCGACGCCCACGGATTCAATGGCATACTCAAGTTGCCTGTCCTTGTTTCCTCGTGCTGTTTGCCAGTCGAATTCGACCAGTACATCCGGCTCAATCGGGGTTCCTTCAAGAACTGCCCCTCTCCACGTGTGATAAGCACCCGTGGGTATCGCCAGGCGAAATCCACGGCCCACTTTTACAGAATTGGCGGAAACAAGCCTGCCGGCAGTGTTCTCCCCGACGATCCTAGCAAGCTTGTTCTCTCGTGCAAACGCAACGATCATTTCTGCCGCGCTCGCAGTATGACGGTCCACGAGCAGAGTTACGCTTCCGTGAAAGTCTTTTCGTCCCAGCCCCTCTGTTTCAAGTACGATCGGTTTTTTGGTTAACATTGCCGGCGCAAACATCAAGGCAAGCGGCCAGAGCGCCTTCTTGGAAGCGGGGATTGCATGGAATCGCCGAAATTGCTGCTTCTCTGAATCCAGATTGGGCGTAACGCGCTTTCGGTCGAGTGCGAAGCCCACTGGAACTCTGTCGGGCGTGAGCAGGCTCATGATACGAAGAGCTCCGATCCCTCCTCCGGTATTACCGCGAAGGTCGATGATGAGGCTGTCCATTCTTCCCAATCCCTCGACGGCGCGCGAGATCTCGTTTGCCACCTCAATGCCGACCATTCCTGGAAACATGGCAACCTTCAGGTAGCCCAGTCCGTTCACCAAATGCCGCGCCACTACGAGTGTGGGTTCGACGAAATGGAGTTTCTTTCCCTTGGGTCGTGCAACATCGACCGCGACGGCTCGTCGTTGATTGTCTCTGCCGACGATCTCAATAGTCGTCTGCTTGCCCATAGCGAAGACAGGATGTTCTGGTGGAGTAATATCCCGGCCATCTACCGTGAGAAGAATATCCCCTGGCTGGACTCCAGCATTCGATGCGGCGCCTCCTGTGTGGACATCCTGAAATATCCACCGCTTCGCAAAGGGCGTTTCGTCGGCAAGGTACGTTGCGCTTAGCGCGGCGCGACTGGAAGCCCTGCGGGCGCTCCCGTGAAAGAAGCCTAGATGCGAGGTATGCAACTCGGCCAGCAGGTCGCTCATTGACTTTTCAAAACCGTCTGCCGTATCGGCGCCTTCGATCCATGGCCGGTGGTGGCTTACAGCAGCTTGCCAGTCTTCATCCAGCTTTTGCGGCCGATAGAATTGCTTGTCCAGAGTAGCCAGCACCTTGTTGAGAATGGCCTGGCGATCGCGAATAGAAAGTTGTGCTGGTGCAGGCTGGTTTGAAAGACCGGCTGTCATCTCGAACTCCTTGAAAGGGGATTGTTTTCTGACCCATGGGAGTGGTTGCCGCGAGAATCGCCGGCGAGCACAAAGCCTGCCCAGTAGAACGGCGGATCTGCTGAGTTCAGCAGATCAAGTTGCGCCTGCCTGAGAGCTTCCGCCGTCTCCTCGTGGCGACCGAGGTGGTCATAAAAACGGTCATGAAAGACATGATGCAATCGTCCGGGCGGTTGATAGAGCAGAGAACTTTGTGACCGCATGGCTTAAACTCGACGCAAGCGAAGCTGCAGAATCAGTATAAAGTTGCGCGTCGTGGGCTGCGCGGGAGACCGAGACGTAGGCGAAGCGGGTATTGATGAGTTTCCGGTGAACGTTGCTGTCGATGTTTACGAGAACACGGTCGGCCGTGAGTCACTGCGAGTTGTGGCTGGCGACGGCATAGCCGTGATCGAAGTACAGCATCTGCATCGAATCGAACGCAAAGGTGGCCCTGTCACGTTGCCTCTTGCCGTTCAGTCTGCGAATCTTGCTATCCAACTGGCGCCATACAGGATTAACCACCCGTACGGTGTCAGGAATCGCTCCCCAGGTCGATAACCAATTCCTCTCCGAGATACCAGCCTTTCGATGCAAACCGGGACCAAACGACCGACTGGCACTTGGCTGCAAGCCACGGGCTCTGTGAAATCTTCGACGAATTGCTCCCTACTCAGAAAATGCTTGACGTGATTCGGCCTAACCACGAAGTCGAAATAAGCGGGTTACTCGGAACGTAGCGCTTCCACCGCGTTCACTCTTGCGGCACGCTCCTCAGGCACAGCTGCAGCAACTACGGCCGACCCCAGAAGGACCACAGCGGAACCAACAAACGCAAGTGGGCCCGGCTGATGGATATCCGTTACGTATCTGGCGATTGCGCGTACCAGAGCAAAGCCCGCCACCACGTCCGCGCCCACTCCGATGCCAGCCATCGCCACCCCCTCTACGAGAACTATGGCGAGAATCTTACGCGGCAGTGCGCCTAGGGGCATGCGGATTCCGAACTCGCGCGTACGCCCGCTCACAGAGAAAGCAAGAACGCCCGCCACGCGTACTACGGAGATGAAAAGTGCCACGACGGCGAATCCGCCAAACACAATCGCGTTGAGGCGGTCGGGAGTCTTCGCAGACGGCCGGGGGCGTAGTTTTTCGGGCAGTAGATCGCCGCCAGATACCGGGTCATGGCTTCCCCTTCAATTTATCGACGAACGACGGAAACCGAATTCGACAAACCGTCCAGGAAAACCTCCCTACTGCCCCGCATTCTGCCGCGACAGTTCCAGCTTCTCTGCTAAACAGCTTTGCCAGTGGCGAATGCCTTGCGCAGCGCGGCCTTCCAGCTCGCGCTAAATTGTTTGGAGGCTTCGGCGTCCGGCACGAGGAGATCGAATCCGTGGAAGGCGCCCGGGACGACCAGAAGCTCGGTTGCGATTCCGGCGTGGACAAGCCGGTGCGCGTACTCCATGTCTTCTTCGACGAACAAGTCGATAGAACCTACACCGATCCAGGCGGGCGGTAGGCCGTCGACGCTCACTACCCGGGCGGGGACGGCCGCTGCCGGCACGCTGGACGAGCCCGCTGGAACACCGAGCAGCGAGCTCCAGGCAAAACGATTGGCACTCGCAGTCCACAAAAAGCGGCCAATGGCGGGCGGCGCTGCACGGGTGCTGCCCGTTCGGTCGTCCAGCTGGGGGTAGAGGAGCAGCTGGAAAACGATGGGAACTTCGTTGCGGTCGCGCGCGTGAATCGCAAGACTCGCTGCGTGGCCGCCGCCCGCGCTCTCACCGCCCACGGCAATTTTGGAGCGATCGATGCCGAGTTCCGCTGCGTGGGCGTGAACCCATTTCAGCGCCGCGTAATTGTCCTCAAGCGAACCGGGATAGCGCGTCTCCGGAGCCAGCCGGTAGTCAACAGAGACGACGACGCAATGGCAATCCGTCGCGATCTCCTGGAGCCGGGGCATCAACATGGGATCGGTCATCATGAAGCCGCCGCCATGCATGTGAAGCAACACCGGCTTGCTCTTCTCCGACGGCGCGGGATCAACGACCCACAGACGAACCTCGAGTGCTCCTGGCGGCCCGGGAATATGCCGCTCCACGGGTTGCGGCGCAGGAGCAGGTAACGGGGGCATGCCGGGCGTTTGCCGGAACTTGCCGACCATCTCCGCTGAGAAGTCAAAGGCGGGAAACTGCTTGAGTGCAGGAAGAAGTTCCTGATCGACGAGCGAATAAGGATCCGCGACCTCCGGCGAGGTTTCTGAGCGCGAGGCTTGCTGAGCCTCCACCAGCTTAGCAGCAGGCGCGAGTCCCAAAGCCAGACCAAAGCCGGCGGTGCGGATCGCGAAGGCGCGACGAGTGAGTTGATTGCTCATTTGAGTAGAGGGCGGCTCGCGTTGTTTCGCTTCGCCCTCGACGGACGGGTCGTCGTTGCTGAGGGGGTGAGTCGCTACCAAGGACCGTGGCATAATTTCCCCTTTTATCCTGTAACGATGTTCGAGCCAAAAAAGGGCGCACCTCGACCGGCGCCCGGGCTGCTATTACTGGCGTCCGACATCGGTCTTTGCGCCGATCGGCCTTTATCATTGATCATGCTTGTCCGCAGGCGTTCCGTCGGACCAATCCGCCATCACGACTAAGAACACAAGAATCGGGGGCAGCCCTTTCATTTGGGATGGTTCCTTCGACGAGAAGAACCAATACGGGGCCGACATGACCGGCGAGCCCGCCGCGCCAGAACCCCAATCCTTAGCGTCCATCACGGCAGTAAAGAACATCAGATGAGGTAGGTTGTGGTTGTCCTCGTCGGTCAGATAGGCCGATTTCGACATCATGTATGCCATCGCTCCGCTCTCGAGCTCCGGCAGTTGTCTGTTCTCGAACGCCGCTTTGATAGCCGATAGGATCTCCGCCTTGGAACGACCGGCCATCACCATCCTGCTGCGTAGCAAAGCGATCGGCAATATCGAACGTGCAGCCTGGGGGTTCAGACAATCGGCGGCTCTCACCTTCGGGTTCCAGAATTCGGGCCAGTCGAACGCGGCCATCCAACCTCGTTCCACCAGGCAGACAAACCTGTTTTTGCCTTCAACGGCAGTCTCGTATCCCTGCCTTCCCAGAACCAGGATCGTGGCGTCACGGGATATGGAATCGGGAGCAGCACTTCGCGCCAATTGAATCTCGGCGTTTTTTTCCATCAGGTATTGGCCGATCGCTGCCATCCTCGGGTACATATCCGTCTGTGCTGGGGCGTTCGACACACCACAGCCCATGGCGATGACCAGCGCAAAGCCAATCGCGAGTTCAGACTCTCGGCTCATGTCTCCTCCGCTTTCTGTTACGCCGGGTTCAGAGTGCAGTGTCCTGTCTCCGTCGCTGCTCACTTGCCTTGATGACTTCGTTCATGTCCCCGGCTGGCCGAATCTCGAAAATGTTGCCGTACGTCAGCGCCGGATGCTGGCCGATGAGCTCGACAGCACGATTCATATCCCTCGCCTCAAGGACGAGAATGCCGCCGAGTTGTTCTTTGGTTTCGGCATAGGGTCCGTCGGTCGTTACCACCTTGCCGTTCTTCCAAGAGAGGGTCAAGGCGGTTTCCGGCCCCTGAAGCGCTTCGCCACCACCCCAGTACCCGTTGGCGCGAAGATGGTCGTCGTATTCAAAGCATTTGTCGAACATGGCATTTCGCTCGCTCTCCGTCATGCCATCGAATTTGCCTTTGTCGTAGTAGCCAAAACAGAGGTATTTCATTGTTCTTCTCCTCTTCCTTCCGGGGGGGAGCCAGCGCAGAGTCTTCCGCCGGCTCGTTCATCCCAGAGTCACTGCGGTGCATATTCCGAAGTCGCGCCCGGTGAGACTATTCCGCTTTTTCCTTCGGGTCGGGCACGAAAAAGATCGGTCGCACCTCGCCCGACGCACGGCAGATGAGGGCACCCTTGCGCGCCCACTCGACTGCCTGGTCCAAATCGGCAGCTTCAACAACCGAAAAACCGCCCATGTACTCCTTGGTCTCCGTGTACGGGCCGTCGGTGACGGACACCGTGCCATCGGGCTGGTATCGCAGCGACTTCGTGCTGCTGGGGGGGTGAAGACCGCAAGCGAACTTGGTGGCACCAGCAGCCTCCATTTCGCGGTTAAGCGCATGGATCTCCTCGACATCCGCTTCGGTTTGGGTGGACGGGTCAAAGTCTTCGGGGAAGTAGATAGAAACGAAATACTGTGGCATGACTTCTCCTTGTCTTCTGTGATTTGTTTCCGATGACTCGTTTCCTGTTCACTCAGGAGCCATAGTTCATCGTTCTTTTGTCCTATAGTCGCCGGGGAGACGGAAAATCGACAGCTTTCCCAATTTTTATTTCAGATGCCGAATCCGCTCCTGCAGGAACTTCCGCTCCGGTCCCTGTTGGGTCAGCGCCAGAGCCCTCTCGTAAGCGGACCGGGCCTCAGCGGTCCGGCCCAGCCTGCGGTACATATCCGCGCGGGCTGAATGCGCCAGGTAGTAATTTGCCAAATCGCCATGTGCCAACACCGCGTCGATATGCTTCAGACCGGCCTCCGGACCATCGCGCATGGCAATGGCCACGGCGCGATTCAGATGTACAACCGGCGACGGCTGAATTCGCACCAATTGGTTGTAAAGCGCAACAATCTGACGCCAGTCGGTTGCAGCGACCGATTCCGCCTCCGCATGAACCGCCGCAATCGCAGCCTGCAGTGTGTAAGGGCCGAAGCGGCGGGAGTTCAGGGCTTTCTCCAGCAATGCCACTCCCTCCGCGATCTGCTCCCGGTTCCAGAGCGAGCGGTCTTGACTCTCAAGCAAAATCAGATCTCCGTCCGGAGAGGTTCTGGCGGCGCGACGGGATTCCTGGAGCAACATCAGGGCAAGCAACCCCATGATTTCCGGCTTTGGGACTTCCGGCTCTGGCTGGAGTTCGGTCAGTAGCCGTCCCAATCGAATCGCCTCGCCGGTTAGCTCGGCCCGCGTTACCTCTGCTCCCGCCGCAGCCGAGTAACCCTCGTTAAAGACGAGATAGATGACCTGAAGCACCGCGTCCAGCCGCTCCGGCAACTCCTGCGGCGTCGGCACCTCGTACGGAATCGGTGTCTCTCGAATCTTCGCCTTCGCGCGCACAATGCGCTGCGCCAGCGTTCGCGGAGTGATGAGAAAGGCCTTTGCTATCTCCTCCGTTGTCAGCCCGCATACCTCACGCAAGGTGAGCGCAACGTGGGCTTCCGGCGGCAGGGCGGGATGGCAGCAGGTAAAGATGAGACGGAGGCGGTCGTCCTCGATTTCCTCTTCCTCGTGAGGCGTTTCCCCGATGCGCGCGTCGTGGACACGCGCATCGGTGTAGTGCGCGAGGTCATTCTGTGCGCTGTCGAAGCGCGCCCGGCGACGCATCCCGTCAATTGCCTTGAAGCGCGCGGTTGAAATGAGCCAGGGGCGCGGTTTAGCGGGTATGCCGGCTCGAGGCCACGTGTCCAAAGCAGCGGCAAAAGCCTCGTGCATGGCCTCTTCGGCGACATCAAGATCTCCGAGCAGGCGTGCCAGCGTAGCAAGAATCCTGCCCGATTCGGACCGGTAAAGCATCTCGATGGTTCTGCTGAGCTCTTGGGGAACATTCTGCGGCATGCGGTCAAACTAACAAACGAACGCACTCCACACAACTGCACCCGGCTCACCGATCTTGACCTGCCTGCGCTTGGATTTTCTCTGACAGCGCACGCGGCCACGGAATACGCGACCCATTTCGTGCCCGAGGGAGTATGAGGATAGAGTTGTCAGCAAAGCCTCATAAGGGACCAATCCTGATGCCCGCGCGAACATAACTCAAACGAGATGCACAAGTTAAGGGTTCGGCACGTGCACAGATTGCATCCGTTGTGGCGGAAATAACCGGCCAAACTGCTTGATTTTAAATAGCTTCGATTGGCATCAAGGAGCAAGCAGGTTTGGCCAGTTATCTTTGCCGACTCACTCACCGGACGCGACTTCAGTGTCCGATAATCAGGCACGCTTCCGGGGCATGCTGATTCTGCGCTAGACTCGTCTCGAGCGCCGTCATGCGCATCGCAACCAAATTCGCGCTGATCCTCCTCGCCTGCAACCTGGCAGCGCACGGTCAGCACTTTCGTCAGGTCACGATTTCTACTGGGCCCAGCCCACGGTGGATCGCCGTCGCCGACATCAATCATGATCGCAATCCGGACATCGTCGTCGCCAACGCCGGCTGGGACGGTGCCGACTCCGGCTCCATTACCATACTGCTCGGCGATGGCCACGGAAGCTTTCATCCTGCGCCCGGCTCACCTTTTCCCGCCGGCCATCTGCCCAACGACGTCGCCATCGGTGAGATGAACAACGACGGCAACCTCGATCTAGTCGTTGCCAATCACCAGTCGCCCTATCTGCGCGTCTTTCTCGGCGATGGTCGTGGAGGCTTTCATCTTGCGCCCGGATCGCCCGCCGACGTCCACTCCGACCCGCATCCGCATGGCGTTGTCGTCGCTGATTTTGACTCCGACCACAAACTCGACGCCGCCACAGACAGCTGGGGGAACAATCAGATTGAAATTCTCCGCGGAGATGGCACGGGGCGCCTCCTTACGCCCGGCAAATACTTCCCCACAGGCCGCCGCCCCTACGAACGGCTCCGCACTGCCGACTTCAACCACGACGGCCATCCGGATATTGTCACGACCAATCTCGACGACGATACCGTCTCCATCCTGCTTGGTGATGGCCGTGGCGGCCTGCAGAGCGCCCCTGGTTCACCATTCCCTGCAGGCGCCAAACCCTGGCAGGTTGCCATCGATGACCTCAACCGCGACGGCAACCCTGACCTCATCGTCATTCCTTATCAGCGCGATATCATCCATCCGGCTGAGAATGCCGTCTCCATCCTGCTCGGTGACGGCCACGGCGGCTTCCACCCCATGTCTGGTTCGCCGCTTCCTCTGGCAGAGTGTCGCGGCCCCAACAGCGTCGCCGCTGGGGACCTTATTGGCGACGGCACTCAGTCGATCGTGGTCGCCTGCGCGGAGAGCCGAACGATGCTCATTTACCACCGGGGAGAGGCCGGACAATTCACCGCTACAACTGTGCCCATTGCTGGTGGCTGGGGATCCGTTGCTATCGCGCGCCTCACGGCCGATCCGCGCAACGCTATCCTCACAGCTAACGCCGATGCCGGCTCCATCACGATTTACTTTCCCGACTGACAAACACGTAAACTGCTTGCAAGTGCACGGGAGCCGAGCACAGAACTCTCAAAATCTCGAATTGCGCCCGGGCAGCTGCGCGAACCGACCTCAAGGCGTGCATTATCGATGCATCTTTCCATCTGCCTGATCTGGAAACGCTGTAAGGCCTGTTGCGCCAACCGAGATTCAATCCGTTCTGTAGTTGATTTCGCGTCTCCCTAAACATCTCGAGCACGGATCGTTACGCCGGCCGTGAAAAGCAAACCGCAGGAAACGAGAAGACAGACGGCCAGACCGAGCCAGGGTGCTGCTCCGGCGAGCAACTGTGTCGCCGGATCTATGGAGGTCGTCGCGCTCATCACATCAAACACATTCCATCCTCGAAGCGTGTGCGCCCTATAGCTGAGAAATATTGCACTGAGCGCACAGAGTCCGACCACGGGTGCTGTGAACTCTCCCTCGAATATTTCGGAAAGGAGCAGCCCGAAGGCAAGGATCACAAAGCCGGCCGAGCACATCAGCACGCCGAATGCCAGCGCCTGCACAAACGGATACGACTCTCCTACGAAGGATGAAAGTATCGGGATGAGAAGTGCGGAGACGAGTCCGAGCATGATTGACTCTCCCCAGGCCACGGTCGCACGAATAAGGAACAAGTGTAAACGTGTCACTGGGAGTCCGAGTGTAAACAGAGCCACACCAGTCGCTTTCTCTCGGCCCAATCCGCCCAGGGTGACGATGAACGCCGCCAGAATCCATATTCCCTGCAGCGCGTAGTGGAACAAGCCAGTCCAGACATATGCCGAATACAACAAGGGCTTGTCAGAAAAGTGCGCGTTGTAACGAGCGAGAAAGCCTGGGCTCGTGACTACTGCGTAGACCACCAGCGACACCAGCAACACCAATGCAGAAAAGAAGCGACCCCGAGACTCCTGCCAGGCCTTCCAAACCAGAGCAGCGCCAGCGGATGCAAAGCCTTTTCGCGGATTAAACCGATTAGTAGTCAATGCGATCACCATAGGCCGCAGTGGCCGCGACCAACAATGCGGTCAGCGTCCATATCACTAGTAAGGTTATCCAAGGCGTGGTCGCCCAATTCAATTGCCAGGGCCCGCCCATGGCGTGGGCGAAATCCAAATATCCCAACGATGTTTGGCGTCCCATTGCGCGCATATGCTGCATATAAGTTTGAAGCCACAGGTAGGGAGCTCCGAGCAGGACGAGCGTGAGGATCAGGTTGAGATAGTTACCTGGAAACAGTGTGTAGCAAAGATTGCCGAAGGCAATCATGAAGACACCGGCGGCCACCATCAAGGCGGTATGCAGGAGCGCTTGCGGAAGCGAGAAGTTTTGACGAATTACGTCGGAACCGATGAGGACTACGACGACGGCGAATACGCTCAGGGCAATGCTCTCGATGAGAGCGACGGATAATCGGCTGAAGAGCCAGCGCCTGCGGCTCACGGGAAGGCCGAGGCTGAACAGGACCGTTCCACTGCTTCTCTCGCGAATCAACCCTCCAAAAGCGAACAGAATGGCAAACAAAGCCCAGACCTGTTGCAGATAATTGTCGTAGAGATAATGCCAAAGATACCAACCATATTCATGAATCCCCAGTGGCATCCATTTCATGTGGTACCCGTGCGGATTCTGCAGATCTGCCGACCACATCTGGACTAGCCAAGCATGCTGCTCGATGTAGTAGACGCAGATGACGGTCGCGGCGATCAAACCCGCGAAGAACCGTACCCGCGTTTCGATCCAGGCCTTATATAGGAGCATGCTCATGACCGCGCCTTCACCTTTCCGAGGAATATCTCCTTCAAGGAGAGTGGGGCGACATCAATGCTTCCCGCACGCAACATTCGAACATGTTCGACGATCGTGTCCACATTGTGGCTAGCAACCAACGACACGGTGCGGCCTTCTGTTCGTACGTTCTCAATACCGACAACTCGGAAATCGCGCTCCTCGACAGGCTCGGGAAATACCGCCTGGATTTGCCGGTATTGTTCTTTGACCTGATCCATGGGCGCGTCCAGTACAAGCTTTCCGCGGTCGATCATCAACACGTGGTCCGCGACCTGCTCTACCTCCGCGATCTGGTGAGAGGAAAAAAATACTGTCGTCCCTTGAGCGGCGAGGGAAACTACAATCTGCAAGACGTCCTCAATTGCAACGGGATCGAGGCCTTCTGTTGGTTCGTCTAGGATCAATAGTTCGCAACCGCGAGCGAATCCCATCAACAAAGCGAGTTTGGTTCGCATCCCCTTTGACAACTGCCGAATCTTGCGCTCTGGCGGCAACTCGAACTGTTCCACGAGGCGACGCTCCAGATCCTGATTCCAACGCGGGAAGAATGATTTCGTGAAACGTACGATCTGCCCGACGGTCATATAGTCGTAGAGCCGCTTATCCTCTGCGACGAAAGCTACTTTTTGGCGGATCAGCAGACTCTCTTTTTCTCTGTCAATTCTGTGACCAAAGATGCTGCCCGTTCCCGAAGTCGGGTGAACCATTCCCAGGAGCATCTTGATCGTCGAACTTTTTCCTGCGCCATTCTGGCCCAAGAATGCGCACACTGAGCCGGGCTGGACTGACAGATTCAGGCCCCGTACGGCCTCGTGCTTCCCATAGTTCTTCTTCAGTTCAACTGTCTCGATTACCGCTGCCACAGGCTACCTCCGTTGAAACTCTCCAGCGAGTTCTGCTTCAAACAGCCGTCGAATCTCGCCTTCATCCAGACCCTGATCTTTCAGGGTTTCTACGAATTCATGCACTTGTCGCTGAGCGTCCCGCAACTCTTCGGTCTTCGACCGGCTGCGGCGGCGGGAGGCAATGAAGGCTCCCAATCCGTGCCGAATTTCGAGCACGCCCTCCTGCTCCAAGTCCCGATATACCTTAATCACTGTGTTGGGGTTAATCACCAAGGTCTCGGCCAGACCGCGGATCCCCGGAAGCTGATCGCCTGCGGACAATGCGCCAGTTTCGATGGCGTGGCGAATCTGTTCCTTGAGCTGAACGTAGATGGGAACGCCGGAAGACGGATTTGGCTTGCGAAACACTGTGCTACAGATATAGCACAGTGAAAGTCATAAATCAAGACGGGAAAATTCTAGATCTAAGAAAAGGGTGAAGAATTCCGCAATCGAGAATGGAGCGTTCACCGCTCGTTAGATTCCTTTTCTCTAATTCACCGGAATTCATTTTCAAGTCGTTCTGAAGTTGGAATCGCGGTTTGGTTTAAAAGCGCAGATTTGAGCGCTATGTGGAACATTCACGTCTTTACACGTGATGGTAGGTGTCCTACCTTCGATTTCCATTGAGGGGCGAATGCCTGCCATGGCCAAAGAGGCAAAAGAACACGCTAACCTTCTCCAAGGCTTCCTGGAGATGCTTATTCTTCAAACGCTTCTTTCTGGTTCTGCGCACGGCCGCCAGATTGGCAAGCACATCCAACGGGCCACAAATGATTTCCTGCCAATGCAGCACGGTTGGTTTTAACCTGCATTACACCGATAGGAGCGGAGAAGGTGGGTCACCTAAAAATGGCAGTTTGCTCAGGATCGCAACAGAGAGTTTAAGTATTACGGCCTGACAGAAAAAGGCAGGAAGCAGTTCCTGGTCGCGGAGTCGCTGTGGAAGCAGCTGTCGGAAGCTGCGCCGCGACTGATGTGGCCAGCGGTCGAGGAGAGTTGGGATGGGATGGTGGCAAATAACAAAGCGAAACGGGGACCTCGAGCGCGAGTTGCGGTCTGATCTTGAACTTGAAGAAGAGGAGCAACCGGCGAGTGGCCTTTCGCCCGAAGAGGCGCACTTCGCGGCGCGCCGCGCGTTTGGCAACGCGACTCTGATCCGGGAACAGGCCCATGAGGTCTGGGGATGGGCTCGATTCGAGCGCTTCCGGCAGGACGTCCGCTTCACACTACGTCAGATGCGAAGGTCGCCCGGCTTCACTTCCATTTGTCTCATTGCACTATCGCTCGGGATTGGTGCGAACACCGCCGTGTTCAGCGTAATTCAGGCGGTTATATTGCGTCCGTTGCCGTATTACAACCCCAATCGCTTAGTGCTTCTGACCGATCCCAAAGATCCGCAGGATGGAGGCATTCTTCTCAAAGACATAGAACTCCTCCAGCGGGACAACCACAGTCTTGAAGATGTTGCCAGCTACTACCGCGATAGCGGCTGGTCGCGTGTTACTCTGACCGGCACGCAGGAGCCGGTTTCTGCTCAAGGCGGATTCGTTTCCGCGAACATATTCACGCTCCTGGGAATTTCTCCCCAACTTGGCCGCACATTCACGCGTGACGAAGAAGCACGTCGTGACCGTGTGGCCGTCTTGAGCTACGGACTTTGGGAAAGCCGATTTGGGAGATCTCCAGACGCCATTGGGGACACGATTCATTTAGATTGAATTGCATTCAAGGTGATCGGTGTCATGCCGGCGACATTTCAATTTCCCGCCGCCGATTCGCAACTTTGGGTACCGATTACAACCAACCGGTACTGGGGAGATCCGTCCGCATTCGCGCCTGATGGCTCCCAAAGTCGTGGCTTTTATGCCCGTTGGCAGGCGGTGGCTCGTCTTAAGAAGACCTTTAGTGCGCCGCAAGCGCAGGCGGAGCTCGACACCGTATTAAACGATCTCGAAGGAACCAGTCCAGACCCAAACCGTAGCTCCGGTTTGAAGGTGCTGCCGCTTCGCGTGCAGGTGAGCGGCAATACACGGCTGGCTCTATATGTTCTATTTGCTTCGGTAAGCCTGCTGCTCTTGATCGCTTGCGGTAATGTGGCAAGTATCATTCTCGCACGCGGAGTCGCGCGCGCCAATGAATTAGCCCTGCGAGAGGCTCTCGGAGCTACAAGGCTCCGCATTCTCCGCCAGCTTCTGACCGAGACGTTCGTGCTGGCCATTCTTGCTGGGCTCTTCAGTATGCCGTGCGCAATTCTGGGAACACATGCACTTACAGCCTTCGGACCGGCGAGCATTCCACGGCTCAAGCAGGCCGGTCTCAGCTTTCCCGTACTGGGTTTCACTTTTATCATTGCGACGATTTGCGCGATGCTCGCCGGACTCGTTCCTGCCCTCGTTCTCTCGCGCCGGAGTCCGATCGAGGGGATGAGATCCGGAACTCCGGCTGCCCCGAGCGCACGTGGAATGATGAATTCCCGCAGCCTCCTGGTCATCTTTGAAATTGCGCTTTCCGTTGTCCTGCTCACTTGCGCGGGGCTGTTGATCCACAGCTTTCTTATCGTTCGAGCTGTCGATCCGGGGTTCGACGCTGAGAGCGTCCTCAAGCTGAGTATGACGCTCTCCGGAGGCAGATCAGAATGGCCTGCAACTCCCTATGACGCAATTGTGGACAGGCTTCGTGCAGTTCCCGGCGTCACAGCAGCAGGTGCAATCGATAGTATGTTCGATCTGGGGCAGACCGATAATCTTGGCTTGCGTGCTATCGAAGGCCGTGCGCCTGAACCGCGGCAGCAATGGACAGCTTTGACGTGGGACACGGTTCGAGGTGACTACTTTGCGGCCATAGGGGCTCAATTGATCCGCGGACGTTACTTTAATGATTCAGACAGCGCACGCGCGCCGCTTGTCGCCCTAATTGACCAGAGCATGGCCCGGCGCTATTGGCCGGGCGAGAATCCAGTAGGCAAGCGATTCAAAGGCCAAGATCGGCGCGGACAGAACGATGAATGGCTTACTGTTGTCGGTGTGGTGCGAGATATACGGACGCATGGCTTGGAGCGCCCCGCAACTTCGCATGTCTACGAGTGGTACCGGCAATCCGGCAACCCAACGGCCGATATTGTGGTGCGTACTATTGGAGACCCAGCCACGATGGCCGCCTCTTTGCGCGCCGTTGTGCGGGATGTGGCTCCCAGAGCAATCCTGTCACAAATGATGCCAGTGAACCAGGAGCTTCAACGCCAACTTGCACCCCGGCGCTTCCAAACCTCTCTTCTCGGCCTCTTCTCATGGTTGGCACTGTTGCTCGCAACCCTCGGCGTCTATGGGCAGATGCATTACTCGGTAGTGCAACGCACGCACGAAATTGGTATCCGCATGGCATTGGGAGCTGATTGAAGCGGTATCTTGGCCATGATCTTCCGTCAGTGCCTCTCATTGGTCGCTGCTGGCGTTGCTTTGGGACTTGGGTTGGATTGGATGACAACACGAGTTTTGTCGCAGATGCTCTTTGGTATTCGTGCTTCCGATCCATTTACACTGTTGGCGGTTTCGTTCATATTACTTGCTGTTTCTGCGTTGGCGAGCTTTCAGCCGGCGTTTAAGGCGGCATCAATTGATCCGATGCGGGCGCTGCGAGCGGAGTAGGTCCGGCAACCTGCTGAGAGCCCGTACAACAAATCCATTGTCGCTAATACGCCCATCAAGGGCACTGGTTGTGCGGCTATCTCTTCCAAATCACACTGTTTCTCCAAATATGCCCAGTTGAATGCGAGCCTGGGATCACTGCCGCCGCAAGGCAGTGTTCTCCTTTATTCTGGTCCCGATCGAGGCCCTTCAACTGCGCGGGCGCCATCGCCGGTCGTCATCGGCGAACATCTTCCCTGCACCGCTCCTGCGGTCCTGAAAGATGGGATGCAAAACTGCAGTTTGATCAGGAAGAATCGGATGCGGGGTCCCGATGTCTGGCTGCTGCGTTGATCAGACAAATCCATTTCAGCGAAGCGAATCTATCGCAAGCGAGTAATCGGGACAGTTGAAGAGTATCCCCAGGCTTTGATCGCCAGGATTAACGCCGCTGATCCTCGAATTGGTCTTTGCTCGACGACAGCTGCAGTCTCAGCATTTGATACACCCAATGCGCAAGAGGCAAGTACCCATGCAGCCACCGAACACAGTTTCATAGCAGATATCTTCCTGATTTGGTGTTCTTAGGTTCAGCCATGTGTCAGCAATTCAACAGCTCTCCGATAGGCCACGTCGATGGTCTGCGTTCCTGTGGAGGCAACAAAAATATCTGGTGAAAGCCCAGACCCTTTATTGAAGCGAATCGCCTTCCCCGTTTCGGCACTCGCCGCTGGAATCACCATCCCTGCGTTCTCGTTCAGAGAGACGTAGGTTTGAATCTGTCCCCGTCCATAGGTTTTTGCTCCAACGAGACGAGTGTCGGTTGTATCGCGGAGACCGGCTGCCAGCACCTCCGCAGCGCTTGCGGTGCCCTCGTTGACGAGAACGACAAGCTGCCTAGCTTTGAATGGTTTGGCCGTTGGGTGGATCGGCTCTTTCGTACCATCGCGCCTCACCTTCCAACCGAGTGTCTGATCGGTAAATGCGCTTCCGGCCACCGCCATCGCGTCCAGATAGCCCCCTGGGTTGTTGCGTAAATCGATGATGCACTTATCAATGCCATGAGTCGTTAGCGCGTTCACCGCCTGGCGTACTTGTTCCCCCGAATCTGGAGTAAAGAGGCGGACGCTGATATATCCCAACTCTTGCTTACCTGCGACAATGCTGTGCGACTCGACAGCCTGTTCGACCCACGTCTCTTTTGCTACTTGCATCTGAATCTGTCTGTTATCGCGCCGAATCGTCAGGTCGATCTTGCCGGAGCACCTCGCAACATCGCCATGACATCCTCATGAACCAATCCCCGAGTCATTTGTCCGTTGACGCTCACGATCACATCTCCAGGTTGCACCCCGGCCTTGAACGCTGGCGAGGTCACAAGAGGAGTTATTACTTTTACGTCACCGGTGGTTGGCTCCACAATGACAGAGAAATCGACTAATCCAATTCCTCGCTCTTTCCCCGCCGTTTCCGCCTGCAACGCAGCGATCTGCTCGGATGTGAAGATGCGGAGGTCTCCGTCATGGAGCTTCGCCAACTGTCGGTCTATCGAAGAGACAGTTGTGTCAGTGTTGCTGAGAAGATCGACGCGGAGGCGCTTCCAGGAATCGGCATTTGCATAGAGATAATTGTGGTCGATGGCATCAACGACCTTGGCCGATAGGCTGGCCGTGCCGGTTGGTGTCTGTTGCATCAGGGCCGAGGCCACAATCAAATTGATCCACATAGACCTACCTTTCGGGGGCCCTACTCTGTGCGCAGCGAACGAACCGGATCGATCGAAGCCGCCCGCCGCGCCGGGAGAACACTGGCTACGAGGGCGACGAAAGAGACAACAGCAACGACTCCGACATAGGTTTCAGGGTTGGTGGAGGTGACTCCGTAAAGAAGGCTCTTCATAAATCGGACAGCAATCAGGCCGAGCACCGTTCCAAGAAACACTCCCGAAAGTGTTAAGGTGATGCCTTGCTTCAATACCAGCACTAGGACGTTCTGACGATCCGCACCCAATGCCATGCGAATACCGATCTCCCGATACCGTTGCGCCACGGATTGGGCCATGACCCCGTAGATGCCGATAGCGGCCAGCAGCAGTGTCACACCCGCAAAGACCGAAAGCATGCGTGCGCGGATTCTCGGTTGCGTCTGAAGTCCGGCGACCATCTCTCCAAGAGACTTGATTGCCCCTACGGGTAAATTGGGATCATCGCTCCAAATCGTCTTCTGAATGATTGCGTCACCCAATGCCACACCAGGTCGTGTGCGCACGACAAGGAACATCGTTGTGTAATCGGAATTTTCAAAATACTGGTGAATCTGCTGCTGCCGATAGTCCGTATAAATTTCCGGGCGCGCCTCCCATGCAATCTGGTTGTAACGAGTCGATTTCATGCTCGCCACGACACCAACCACTTCCAGCCAAGGATTTTTCTGTGTTTCCTGGTCTTTCGGCTCTCCGATGCGGAGATGTTCTCCAATCGGGTTCTTGCCCCCGAAATACCGTTGCACCGCTTCTTCATTGATGAGGGCGACCGGGCGCGTCGCCTGCACATCGGAGTCCGCAAAGTCTCGGCCCCTGACAGTCGCAATGCCCATTGCCCGAAAATATCCCGGTCCAACAGTAATCGGGACAGCTTGCGGCAGGTGCTCCTCCGTGAGATCGCCGCGACTCTCCATCTGGAACGGCTCCGTCCCGGCGTCCGACAATCTGAGGAAGTACGTCATTCCTGTGGAATCTACGCCAGGAAGTCCTCTTAATTGCTCCGACAAGCGATCCGCAAACTGAGTGAGCTGCGTGTCCGAGCCATACCGTTTATGCGGCAGCGATAGCTGGATGACATGGGTATCTGCCGGATTGAAACCAAGGGGCTGCGCATTCAAGCGAAGAAAGGTCGTCAACATCAATGATGCGGCGATCAGCAGAATGACGGAAAGGGCAATCTGCGTCAGCACGATGATGCTCCGCGAACGTAGCTTGCCTGCGGCAGCGGAGGCGCCAGAACTGCTCGAACGCAACGCCTGATTGACATTGAGCCGTGCAGACCGAGATGCCGGGTATGCTCCGAAGATCAATCCGAACAAAACAGTGAGTAGCGCCGCTACCGCCAACACCGGCAGACTAACAATTACCGGCTGCGCTGGAAGTGCACCAAAAGGGTTCCAGGCGATGAAGCCGCGCACCGACCCGAATGCGATCAGCAGACCCAGGGCACCGCTGATCCCATAGAGTACAAGATTTTCTACGAGGAGCTGAACAAGGAGGCGACGTACGCTCGATCCCAGGGCCGCACGGATAGCAAACTCCTTCTCACGCTGGATATTTCGCCCAACGATAAGGCTCGCTGTATTGGTGCAGGCAATGAGTAGCAGCAATCCGACCGCTCCCCCCAGCACGACGAGAGACGACCGCACAGTCCGCGTGTTGTCCTGCTGAAGTCCATCGAGCAGTGCCGTGGACTTGGGGATGTCGGGATAGTGCCGGTCGTTCTCTTGTTGGAGGAGAGTGATTTCCGACCTTGCATGATTCAGTGTTGCGCCTTGGGCGAGCCGGCCAACGATAGCGACCCCAGCAACCGAATCAGGTTTGTATTCTGGATCACCTGCTTGAATCAACGTCCAGACATCTACGTCGTGGGGCGAATCAAGAACTCGGTAGGAAAAACCCGAAGGAAGAATACCGACGACCTTGAAAGGTTTGTCATTGAGTGTCAGCGTCTCGCCCAACACCGCCAGGGACTGGTGAAATCGCTGCGTCCACAAAGCGTGGCTAATCACTGCAACAGGAGGCCCGGTGTCGTCGTCGGGCAGAAAGGTCCGCCCGCGAAAGGCTGTTACTCCGAGTGTGGCGAAGAGGGTTCTGCCGGCTATCCCGCCATGCAAACTCTGAGGCTCCCCACTTCCCGTCAATGCGTATCCGCGCTCGAAGGATGCGCCGAGCGATTGAAACGCATGGCTGCGCTCGCGGAAATACAGGTAATCTCGCCAACTGAAGTAATATGCAGGCTCGTTGGGGCTGGCAGCCGCAGCTCTCCAAAAGATAACAAGCTGCTGAGGATCTTTGAGCGGTAGCGGCTGAATGATCCAGGCATTCAGGATTGAGAAGATCCCGGTCGTTGCGCCGATGCCGAGGGCCAGAGTCAGGACGGCAATGACAGCGAACCCACGATTACGCACGAGTTGGCGAAGAGCGTAGCGAACATCCGCAAACAGGCTCTCCAGCGTCAGCGCGGCATCCGAGGCCGCAACCCGTTCGTTGGTTACCGTAGGGTTTCCGAAACGTAGCAATGCGTCCCGGCGTGCCTGATCTGGCGGCATACCGGAAGCGATATTGTCCTCAGTTCTCATTTGCAAGTGGGATTTGATCTCAGTATCGATCTCGCGGTCCATCCTTGAGCGCCAGAACAGGTTAGAGATGCGGCGAAAGAGCGACATGGATACCTCACACGTAGCGCAACATGGTGCGCGCGCCTTTCACCAGTTGTTCAAAACTCCTTTCGGCTTTCTGGAACTGCTTGTGTCCAACGGCAGTCAGGTTGTAATACTTCGCCTTTCGGTTTGTTTCGGTGAGCGCCCATTGCGAGTTGACCCTGCCTTTCTGCTCCATCCGATGGAGAGCCGGATAAAGAGAGCCTTCCTCGACCCGAGGCAATTCAGCCGACGCAGTCTGGATGTGCGGGACACTTCCGTACCCATGCAGCTCTCCTGTCGGTGAAAGCGCTTTGAGGATGAGAAGATCCAAGGTGCCCTGAAAGTCGGTCCTGGCCATTTGTCTAAACCCCGTTGCGATAAATGCTACCCATAGGGTGCTAGGGGTGTCAAACCATCACGAGGAGGTATTTCTTTAAGCCTTGTAACCCTTGATAACGATGTAGGCAATCTTGAACTGATGAAGCTTTACGACGCCTGCGATTTCCAGCTCATCCTCGAAGGGACCGTCGGGATTTGACACCAGGCGGAAGCGATCGCACTTTGAGGGTGGTGTCGCAGATTCCGCTGCGATCCGTTGAAATGCATTCTCCAAAACGCGAAGTACAAAGTACTCAGCCACTATTTCCAGCGGCTCAGGTGCGACCGCGTCGAACGAGGCGGTTTCGATTAGGAGGCAAGAGGCGAGCCGCAGACGTTTGCGAATGCGGAGGCCCTTGACAGGTTCTTCCGCCTCTGCCATGCCCGTTGCCTGAAGCGGGGGCACTCAAACGGGAAAGACAGTTGGGCCACTTCCGAATTGCTGTACGCTCGCCCGCACGCCGAGGCGTTGCGGGGAAGGAACAAGACTCGCATGAATGGAACACCAGTTCCATCGGCAGTCTTATCAACGGAAGGACGGAATATACTTTCCTATAAATGACAGTTAAGTATAAGGGAGCATGTATTCCTTGAGAGTGGCTGCGCAAGGTGGTGTCGCGGGGTGCTTCATATACGGCACTAAGATTATCGTTGCGAATTTGGGGCTGGAGAAATGACTTAGAAGTTTAGCGTCAACGTGGATCACGTAGGAATTTAGTCGCCTGGCCTAAATGCTGCGACGCTTAGCTGAAATCGCAGCATAGAACGGTAGAGCGGCGTATCAATTATCATTGGCCCAGTTTCTAATCCACCCAAAACTCACCCAAGTCAAAAGAGTAGTATTCATAGGTGAATGTTCGGCGCTTGCGAAAAAAAGGACCGTCCAGCGGCCCATAGGGCCATTTTGCTGCGGCTTTTGGGCCTATCAGACAACGGTCTCCCCTTCCAAAGCGAGAAATTCTTGTCGCGTAGACAGCGGGCTTCCCGAAAAAATAGGGCACATTGCCGACGAATTCTGACGAAATGCTACTCACTTGCATCCAGCCCCGCTCAACACCGATTTTGAGTCCAACACCGACTCTCAGTTGAGGAAAAACCTCGGAGCCATTGCTCACGAGGTAGTCTCTGGTCTTTCCTAGATCGTGAGCAATCGCCATACATGCGATTCCAGCGTCCTCCTCCGAAGGAAGTACCGCAGTTAGCCCGTCGCCTATGAAATTGATGATAGAACCATGCGCGTCTTGTACGGCACGGATAGATCCGTCCAAGAGATCTCGAAAGAATTGAGCTGTGCCTCCCCATTCATCTACTGCTAATAACCTCTCTGAAGCATTGATATCGACAATGAGCACTACGCATTCAAAAGATCCAGTCTTCTCGATTGTCTTCGGATCTAACATCAAATCTTGGCCCTCGCCGCCAGTAGACATCCAATATTGGAACGTTGTACTAAACCTCGTGAGAGCTAGAGCCAACAAGCTCGCATTCCCAACCTCATCGAAACATCTAGCTGGGCACATGCCAATACCATGAAGAGCGATAAATGGTCTTGCCTCGCCAGCTTCGTGCCTCCCACATATTTTGCCCGCTCGAACTCATTCTTACCGCGTCCATCATCTTGTCATAAACCGCTGAGCTGATGAAGGTGGAGTATGGCTGCTCGCTGAGGCTGCTCATCTTAGCTGCATGGTTTGCGGCGGGGCCGACCCACACCAGGTCGTTCGAACCACGTATACCGGTCCGAGCCACCAACAATTCGCTTGTATCAATTCCGACTACTTGTTGAAGTTGGAAGTCGGAATTGTATTGAACTTTGATCGCCGGATTGATGATCTCCGTTACGGCAGCTTTGATCTTCAGCGCACAACGCACCGCAGAAGTGTTTTTCAATCCTCCAATGAAGACGGCCATCACCCGATCACCGTCGTAAGCTGTAATCGCCCCTCCCTCGGAACGAATAAGTCGGGCCGCGCATAGAGGGTAGGTCTTGTATACTTCGGCGGCAAATTGCGCTGTTTTGGAGTCCACCATACTCGTGGAACCATCAATATCTGCATAAAGGACAGTAGCGTCCAGAGTAACAGCATCATTACCGAGCTTCAGGTCTGGTGTATCCGGAACAACCTGGCCCTCCCTCGTCGTCCATTGTGCACGGAAGATCGCAGTTACCTCGGTCTTCAGATCGTCGGCAAGCCCCATTTCAACGCCTCTCGATTTGATTCTTGATCTCAGTGGAAGAGGTCCACGTTATCGCGCCGGCTTCGGTGCATCAGGCTGCGCACACGGTGCCGCCACAATTTTGGGTGTGGTACCGTCGCGATACGCAAGGGCGCTAAATGGGAGGAACGTTATCACATAGAGAACCAGCGCGGCTGTCATCAGCCACAGCGCGTGACGAGAGCGCGATGCCTTTACATCACAGATGATGGCGTTTGTTTGCACTTGGCTTGCCAATTGAGGCAGCATCTGGTCATTGGTGAGAGCGATCAAGGATTTGTCGGCTGCATGGAATTTGCGCCCATACAGCTGGACCAAATGGCAGAAGAAGAAGTGCGATTTCGGTTGATCCAAGTGAAGCCTGGGGACTACTGTAAAGATCGCAAACAGAGCTGAGGCAAGTAAACTCACTAGCGACAGGATAGCTATGACGAGCAATCCAGTCAGGATGTAGTCAAAGTGCCATTTTGCTAGTTCGAAGCCTTTGGCTAGTTCTGCACCGAGTAGCCCAGCCAGAAGACTGTCAATGCCGAGCGCTATTTGAGCTTTAGTGTCGAAAGTGCGTATTTGTGCCTGAACCGAATCAAGCAGCTTCCAGAGCTGATCGATGTTCATCAAGCCCCCTTTCGTATTGCATCGAGAACAAATACTGAGCTGACAGCATGGCAAGTCGCCAGTGACAATCCAAGAATCTCTTGCCACTACAACACGGACACCCCATGTGGAACTGTGGCGTAGCCAGTTCGGCGATGATCCAATCGGTCCAGGCGCTTAGGTAGCCGTTGCGAGACCGCCTCGCCTCCTCCTTCAGGAGCCTGCGCAGCGGGCGAGCCCATCCGTGTTCCTCGGCCTCGCCGGGCCACTTACCATTCCGTTCAAAGATGTATCGCTTATCGAGCCAAATGAGTGAGGCTCCCAAGACCTCTGATGACAATTGTTCCGATCCGATGCCAAACTCTTCTCGTTCGGGAAAGGATAGGCAGAGTCTGTGATCGGGAAACTGGTGTCCATTCGCCGAGGGCCGAAACTGCTTGTCTTGATCAAAAACAGATGGAACAGCCCAGGAATAGTCCCGCGGATATTCGAGCCGGACCTTTAAAGAATAGATTCTTCCTGTTTCTTCTTGAGTAAAGCTGAGGACGCCCAAGATTTGGAAAACGCCATTCGTGAGGCCGTGTGTCAGAATCCGAAAAAAGTGAACATGGCTCAGGATCTCGAATTCGTGCTTGACGCGCGCAGGAGTCCATATTGTCCCGCGCGCGTTGCCTGCACGAAATGGAGCATCCGCCCTCATTCATAGCCCCCACGGCCGAGTCTGTTTTAAGGGAGTGACATCAGGTGCCTGGCTTGCGCTGATTCCGAAAACGATCCCAGAGCTTTTGGAATTGAATCCGACGGCTTCCTGGGATTCGTATTTGCGGGATTTGCGGAGGTCAGCGATCTTTGTCCACGTGAGATTCCGACCTACGTAGTGCGTTTTGTCTGAACTAAGCGCAAATTGATCGCGGGTGATTTCATCGTCAATCGCTTCATACATCTCAGGACTGATTGAAATCTCACCCCCCGCGCTCTTGATCTGCCAATGCTCAGCCTGAGAGATCTCTTTTGAGAGACATCCGGCGTCCATGTCACCACGCACACCTGAACGGAGAGCCACAGTTTTTCCAAAGGAGGCTCCGATGGCTACGTGCAGTTTTCCGAGGTCCGCATGAAATTCATCCAATACCTCCTCCATAGAGGAGTTAAAGTCAATGCAAAGATCTACAGCCTGTTGCATGGCGGCGGTGCCGTCATCGCAGGGAAGATGCGAAAGCACTTGCAATCTGTCTCCTTGGTGTTGAACCGCAACTGTGCTTTGATCGGCAGCGACATTGCGCATTTCGTACCGGAACAGATGCAGCCATTGCAAGGCCTGGCCGAGTTTGGTTTCGTCACCGAAGAGTTGATCGATTGTGGCTGTATATTTGTCGATGTCAACGAAGAGCGAGACGCCAGAACAGGTCTTCATCGTTTTCGGTCCGAGCAGATCAATGTTAATCAGGACTTGTGCCTCACTGCTGCCGATATCACTCAATGGCAGATCATCACGAGTCGTAGTCATTCGTTCGGAGGACTTCTTAGCTGTCCAAGTATAGCCTTCATCGGCTAGCAATTTTTCCTGATCTTCGATGGCGGCCTCGTTGAGTACGTAGGCGTTGTTATCTGGGAAGAAGAGGTCTTGATGTTCTTCGGAAAGAAGACCACAGAGAGTAGCTAATGGTTAATGCGTTGTTGTTTTCCAAGGTTTTTGCAGCGTGATTTGCGGCGGCACCAACGCTGATCAACTCGCGTTCGCCGCGCGGTCCAATGTTAGCAACCAAACAGTCGCCTAGCGAGATTCCGGTAGAGGGCATGAGTGTTGGATAGTCTGGGAAGACTTCCGGTAATGCATTCCTCAAAATCAGATTCAGAGCAATTCCTGCCAGGACCGATTTCCAGGCAAGGCCAGGATCGTCATCATATGGTTTGTAGAGAAGTTCGTGAAACTTGGGACCCTGGACTTGAATCTTGTCGCCGTCAAAAACCTGTTGAAGCGTGAGGCGTTGTTCGATCCGCAGAATGTGCAGCAGGCGATGAAGTCGTTTGAAGTCCTCTTTTCGCATGAGGGGAGAATCAAGGACATCGGCGAAATTGTTAATGTGGCAATAGATATGGCAGCCATGCACGATGCGGGCATCGGTCGGAGAGAGGTTACTAAGGTTCATCTCTCGGGACAGACGTTGAATATTCAAACCCGCATCTTGGATACGAGCCCGTTCACTGGAGAGACGATCTTTACTCCTTTGAAAATCCCATTTCATAGTGACTCCTAGTCATGTGACCAGAGCCGAGAACCATTCATCAAAGCGAACCGCTCCACAAATTACTTGACATTGCCCGCTTCAAGCCAATAGGCTGCGATCAGCGGCAAGGCAAGTAGTCCGGTTGCGATTGAAAAGGTCGCCCGCCTTCTGGGTGCATCAGCACATGAATGTTCAACGTTGGTGACAGCCATGTTGAACTAGTGCATGCCGCAATTGGAACTCGGCACGCAGTAGAGCATTTTCAGACCCATCGGACAATCCGATGGGTCTTTCGTTTGCGCGCTAAAATTCCTCCAAGTCATCCCAAAAAATCTGGCGATACTGAATCGATCCTTTTCCTATACTATATATGGAGCCATTAGAGTGACTGGCACAATATATTGTATGCAATGCGTTCTTCTAACGCTCGTGTTGATCATAGCATAATGTACGTTGTTTGCAACGTACATTAGTTTTGACGTGCAAAGTGACCCCGAGAACCTAAAATACGCATATGCGTGCTAATCCAGGTGGCGTCCTAGCCTCAGATGAAGTTGTTGGTCGAGATCAGTTGATTGCCGACATTTGGCGAGCCCTTGAAGTCCAGAGCGTGGTCTTGACTTCTGAACGGCGCATTGGGAAAACAAGCGTCATCCGCAAAATGGCCGATGAAGTTCCCTCCACAGAAACCCTTGCGATTCTAAGAGATGTCGAGGGACTTAGAACCCCAGAGGAATTCGTGGAGGCTATCTACGCCGACGTTGAAAAGCAGCTCAATAAGCTTGACCGTGCCAAGCTGGGCTTGTGGCGCCTATTGGAAAAGCTCGGAGGCAGTCAAATTGTCGATGTAAAGCTCCCCGCCATTCGTGTTCATTGGAAAGGACTCCTTACGGCGTTGTTCGAGGATCTCTTTGCGGCAGAGCAGCGTCGAATCATCTTCTTTTGGGATGAATTGCCACTCTTTATCTTCAATGTCGTTCGATCTTCGGGTGAAAACGCCGCCATGGAGCTACTTGATGTCCTGCGATCGCTACGCCAGCAACACCGCCGGCTACGAATGGTCTTTACGGGTTCTGTGGGCATCCATCAGGTGATCAATACTCTTAAGAAAAGTGGCTACGCGAATGACCCCACCAACGATATGGCGATCATTGAGGTTGCCCCGTTGAATCCACCCGATAGCCGCTGGTTGGCTGAGCAACTGCTTCAAGGAGAGAACCTCGCCTCCGCTGAACATCTTTCCGAGTTGGGTTTTGAAGTGGCGGATGCTGTAGGACACATCCCGTACTACATTCATGTTCTGATTTCTCGAATGCGCAGTCGAGGTGGTTTCGTTACCGTCGAAGAAATACGATACGAACGGGATTCCATGATTCAGGATCCGAATGATCCTGCGCATTTTTCGTACTACGAAGAACGATTGAAGACCTACTATTCTGCCCTCGACGCCCGATTGGGCTTGTGTGCATTGGACGCTCTCTGTGCTGCATCCGCGCCGTTGGTATTCGAGGAGTTGACTAACCTCGTCCGGTACAAGGTTGACACCGTTGACGACGACAACATGCGCGACGTGCTGAAAGTACTGATAAAAGATCACTATCTTCAACGCGACCGAGATGGGCGCTACTTGTTCCGCTACACCATTGTCCAATGTTGGTGGCGTTACGCCCGTGGGAGGCGCTAGATGCATTCGACTTTCAACCCATCCCTGATGACGCAACAGCAGCTTGAGGCTACGCTCGTCGATCGGAGCAAGACTGTTGGCCGCGTGTATGACCTTCTGAAGATTGGCGCCGAGACGCAATCCAAGCACCATGTTCTTCTTGTTGGGCCTCGCGGAATTGGTAAGTCTCATCTTACGACGCTCATCTACTACCGACTTCAGGCAACGGAGGGGCTCGAGGATAAACTCGCAATTGCGCTCTTGAGAGAGGACGAGTGGGGCCTCACTTCTGTACTCGACCTGTTGATCAGAATCTATGAGACCCTTCAACCCTCTGAAGCATTGAGCGTTCTTCCTTTGAAAAACGGCCTTATAGGGAAGCCGCCTGAAGACTCTGAGCAGATCGTATGGCAGTCTATACAAGATCTCCTCGGCGGGCGTTCCTTGCTTGTTATTGCCGAGAACCTTGACACAATTCTCGGCAACATTGGAATTGTAGGGCAGGCACGCCTTCGGGCACTTATCCAGACTCATCCAGTGTGGAACATTCTTGCCACCTCAACAACCATTCCATCCGATCTATCGAGTCAGCTATCGCCTTTCTACGGCTTCTTCGATTTGATTCGAATCGAAGAACTCACTGTGAATGGGGCCATCACTTTACTGCGGCGACTCGCATCGTCTCGTGGGGATGTCGAGACAGAATCATTTATAGCCAGCCCAATTGGACGTGCACGGGTTCGCGCCATTCAACATCTTGCTGGAGGCAATTCGCGCATCTTTGTCCTCTTCTATGATTTATTGAACAAACGAGCGGCAACGGCGACATTAGACAAAGACATTTTCGAATCCCTTCAAAAGACCATTGACACGCTCACTCCCTACTATCAATCGAAGATGGCTTCATTGTCCCCTCTGCAACAGAAGATCATCTTCTACTTGTGCCAACGACGTGTTCCGGTGACTGTCACCTCGATAGCTAACCATTGCCTAAGTAGTCATCAGACGATCGCTAGTCAGCTTAAGCAGTTGCTTTCACACCGGTACGTGCGCGTAAACAGGCTTGGCCGAGAGTCCTACTATGAACTTGCTGAACCCTTGATGAGGATTTGTATCGAAGCAAAGTCGCATGATCGAGAACCGTTGCGCGTCTTGGTGGAATTCTTGCGGTATTGGTTCTATCGGGACGAATTGGAAGATCAATTGAAGTCCGGTGACGCTCCCGGGGAGATGAGAGCGTATCTCGTAGCTGCTTTGAAAGAATACGACTCCACGGATTCTCATTACCATCTGAATGAGGAAATCGCTCGGTTGTGTGTCGCGCTCAGTAACGCGCCATCAGGACAAGAAGCCGCTTTGGCGGAGGAGCTTGCGGGCGTCAGCAAGATAGCGGAGGACTGGGGGCACTGTACGCGCGCTCTTTCAAGGTTAGGGCGCGTCGCGGAAATTGTTCCGTTGATCGAGAAGGCCCTGGCTCAACAGCCAGATAACGTCGATATTCTTCTGCCGATGGGAAACGCCTATAGCGCCGTGGAGCGTTATGAGGATGCGATCGAGGCATATCGACAAGCGATTGAAGTCGATCCTAAAAACTACGTGGTGTGGTATGAGCAAGGCTATGTGTTGTCTCGGATGAAGAAATACGAAGAGGCGCTGATTTCATTCGATACTGCCCTTCGCCTGAAGCCACGAATTCCGGCGAACATTTCGGTGATGAAAGCGAACACTCTTATGCACCTTGATCGATACGAGGAGGTGCTTAGACTCCTTCGACCGTTCCTCCGTTCGGGCAAGTCGATCGAGGGGGTATTCGCGATGTACGGTGGGGCGCTGGCCGAACTCAATAGGCATTCGGATGCAGTTGAATACCTTCAAAAAGCGATTGAGAGTTTCCCTGACAACTATTTTGTCCTAGCGAAGCTCGGATTGTCTCTTTTGAAGACAGGGAGAGAGGATGAAGGGCTTGTCGCCCTTCGGAATAGTGCTGCGGGAGATCCGCAAAATCGGTGGATTGCGACGCGATATTGCGTTGCGCTTTTCGCGACGCGTCAGTACCAAAAAGCTTTGGAGGAGATACCGAGCGAGATTGTGGCGCATCGGATTTTCCATCTGCTGCTTGGAATTCGCAATAATCATCCGAAGCAAGGAGAACTTCAAAACCGTCTAAAGTCAGTGGAATCGATGGTTACCGATCCGGCATGGAAACAAGCGTTCCAAGGAGGATTGACGGAGTTTGTTGGATTGGCTGCGGAAAACACTAAATCGAACGAGGAAATCGAGGAATTGGAAACCTGGGCAAACGCATTGCGCGAGCTATTCGGAGACCAGCCATCATACCAGATGATCATCGAACTCGTGAGTGTTCTTGTGCAGTTCAAGATGGGCGCGGGACTTCGTGTGTTACTTTCGCTGCCTCTGGAGCAGAGACGGCTTCTTGTCTCAGAGGAACAAGAGCAGTTGCTCGGTAGATCTTAGGCGTCATATTTCAATTCAAGACAATGATTACTGGATTAGGCATCGGGCCCTGGTGTGGATTTCGAGAGTTTTAGTCGTAGCCTGCTACAGGTGAATTCCCCGGCTCTGCCCTGTCGTGCTTTCTCCAACGGATTGCGAGATTTCTATCGCGGCGGATTTCGAGACATCATGGCTGAGGTCTTTGCCCAGCGAGGCTGCATGATTGGTATAAATGTACGCGTCCGCGCTGGCGCAGGAAATCGAAACATACGCAAAACGTGCACTGAACGTGGATCGGATATGGCACTATTCACGGCTGGCGGGACAGGCGCAGGCAAAACGACTTCTATCCGTTCCACGAGGCAAGCGGCGGGTCTGCTCACCAATGCCCGGATCATTTATGACAGCAATTTCAATAGCCTGGGAACCGCGAAGGCGAAGGTAGAACTCGCAATTGCATCGGGGTCAACAGCCGTCGTCATCTTCGTTCACCGGCATCCCGTTGAGTCCTACTTGCAAGGGGTTTTACCAAGAGCTTTGGAGGAAGGCCGAACAGTTTCGATCACCGCCCATCTACGGATGCACCGGGATTCGCTGAAAACCTTCCTCCGGGTGCAAAGAGCCTTCGCAGAAAACCCAAGGGCAGCGTTCACGGTTCTCAACAACACCGGCCATGCAACTGAGGCGTTTCCCGCCGATATTAGCTATTTGAAGGGTGTAAAATACGATCAGGAAGAGATATTCAAAGCCATCAAGGAGGGATTGGACCATGCCTATCGCCAAGGAAAAATCTCCCAAGGCCTCTACGAGGCGTCATGCGGTGACACGTAAGACATCGCAGGTGAGCGCGAAAAGGCTCCCTGCCCGTTCCGCTGTCCAACTCGCAGAACAGTCATGCGAAGAGATGATCCAGAATTTGAAAAGAAATGTTGCAGAACGCACAGGCCGTTCGGCTCTCTGAATTCCGACGAGTCATGTCACCCGAAAAGCGCCGCATCGTGCGGCGCTTTTTACTTTGGGGCCGGAGTACCGTGACAATTAACACACTGCTAATTCCATGCCTGCCCTTATGCCCGATAGTGAATTGGCTGCTCGACCACCAAAATGCAGATGGCACTTGGAATGAATCTTTGGCGACCGGGACGGGGTTTCCAAATGTTTTTATCTGAAATACGACATGTACCGGAATTGGCGGGCAATCGCAAGCCCGAGTCCCGAGCCTTCGTTCGCTCCCGTAGCACTGTTCGGCAATGTTACGAACGGCTCAAAAATGATCTCTTCCTGGTCAGCAGCAATTCCTGGCCCGTCATCCTGTATGGTGATGATACCAATCCTTTTATCCGCGCTATGAGTGACATCCACCCGGACCGATCCCGCTTCGTGTGCAAACCGCAGGCCGTTGCGAAGGATATTGTCGAGTGCCCGGCGCAGCAACTCACGATGACCCGTGACCTGGAGCGCTTCCGTCTTTTGTAGCACACCATCGAGGCCAATACTCTCTATCTTACGAACCACATCGTTCCTAAATGGGGAACGATGTATTTGCAGGATGTCCGTACCGTGGACGTGGAACTGTGGCTGCACACTCTCACCTTTGCCCCAGGAACACGGAGCAAGATACGCAACATCATGTCGGCGGTATTCAATCATGCCATCCGGCATGAATGGATGGATCGCAACCCGATCACGAAGGTCAGGACTTCGGCCAAGCGCCTGCGGGAACCGGATGTACTCTCGCCAGCCGAGATTGCATCGCTGCTGGCCGAGCTGAACCTTAGAGAACGTGCGATGGTGATGCTGGCAGGCAGCACCGGCCTGCGAAGATCGGAGCTTGTCGCATTGACTTGGAGCGACATCGATCTTGAACTCATGCAGGTGAACGTCCGGCGCTCCTGTGTCCGCAATCACTTCGGAGACACCAAAACCGAAGCGAGCCGCAAACCAGTTCCTTTGCACCCGTCCGTGGTGAAATGCCTCAAGGTATGGCGGGAGGATTCGCCATATCGCGGTGACGACGATTTCATCTTTCCGTCGATTCGGCGTAAAGGAAAACAGCCGTTGTCCCCGGACACGTTGCTCAAGAAGATCATCCGTCCTGCCGTTGTCCGGGCGGGGATCGAGGGGAAGGCAATCGGGTGGCACAGCTTCCGCCACTATGCCGTATTCCGGACTATGCCGAATGTGATTTGTGCCATGGTGGCGCACGCCAGCGAATCAGCAGGATCACCATTTTCTGGTTCGGCAGTATTCGGCATAGTCCGGCATGCTTCACAGGCTCTTGAGGAAGCCAAG
>DATDLS010000117.1:0-2390 GCA_036519195.1 Occallatibacter sp.
ATGTGGATTAAGGGATTGAACCTAGCACCGAAGAGCAAGGGCCATATTCGAAGCGTGATGCATATTTTGTTTGAGTGGGCGATGCGCTCGGAACTCATGGAGTACAACCGGAACCCGATGAGCTTGCTCAAGCTCAAAGGACTTACCAAGCGAGTGAAGGAACCACGCGCTTTGACGGTTGAGGAACTGTGTTGGCTCAGCCTGAAATGGAAAGGTAACGTTTTCCGTTAGTGATGATTCCGCCCTTTTCGGCGGGAACTTCCGAAGCATCCGAGTTGAAAAAAACCTCCTGCGTTTGAAGCTACTTTGTTGCGCCGTAAGATTTCAGCAGTTCTGTGATCTCCGTCAATCCGAAGTCGTCTTCCGCATGCCATAAAGGTGAGTCGCCAGGGTTGGGGCGCACGTTCGGGTCGGACCCGCTTTCCAGCAACAGGCGGACCGCATCTACGTCACCACGGAAGACCGCCCAAAGCAGTGGGGTCATTCCACCACCCAGCTCGTTCAGATTATCTCCAGATGCAATGGCCTGTTTCATGGCTGTAACATCCGAACGCAAAACGGCCTCGGTCAACTTACTCACTCTACTTCCTTCCTTTCGAGGTTCAGCATGGCGGCATCCCTGCACAGCCCGGTTCCGTGTCGCTGGGCAAAGTCATTGTAGCCGCGTTCGAGATACACGCAAGCAGGGATGCTTGCCGGCGGAGCTGTCGTTGAGTGCGAGCTTGTTCTAGCTTTCGATCACGTGCGACGTGGATCTCGCCTTGGCGTCCAGCGAGCATATCGTGTGGCGTCACATATCCGATGGCACTGTGCAATCGCACGGCGTTGTAGTGATCTACGTAGGTTTGAATCAGGCGTCGCGCATCTTGCTTGGTAAGCGGCGTGCCGGGCCGGATGCATTCCGACTTTAGCGATTTGTGCCAGCGCTCCAGCTTGCCATTCGATTGCGGATAGCCAGGCGACGTTCGCACATGGGTCATACCCGCGATGCGAATGAACTCCTTGAAATCCCGGGCGATGAACTGCGGCCCGTTGTCGGAGATGATCCGCGGTTTCGCTTCCGGATATTTTTCTCTCGCTCGCTGGAGAATGACTTCGATTTCTGCTTCGGTCATCGATTCTCGCAAATCCCAATGGACGATCGAACGGCTATAGCCATCCAAAACGCTGCACAGGTAATAGAATGTGCCACTCACATTGATGTAGGAGACATCGATGTGCCAGTGTTGATGCGCATGCGGCGGCTGCTCGAAACCGGTCCCCTTGCGCGAAGGCTTGGGCTTCCATCGAGAGAGTAGTCCGGCTCGTTGCAGAACTCGCCACACGCTGGAAGGACTCACGGCCACCACGTCCGCGTCCAGCATCATGAACGTCAGCCGTCGATACCCTTCCAGTGGATTCTTCTGATGAAAACCGATAATCGCCTGCTTCTCCCACGGCTCCAGCCAGAAATCACGTGGGATCCAACCGTTGTGTTCATTCACACGCCCGTAGCGCTCTCGCCAGTCATAGAACTTGCTGGCCCGCACGCCCAGCCAGTGGATGAATCGCCCGGTGCCGATCTCGGTCTTCTCCGACCAACACCGGACGAAATCCACCACCTGGTCCCGAACATCGTGCGGCACCCACACTTTGCTCAGAGCTCCCCAAGACTTTTTTTTAAAGCGATGTGCTCGGCCATCAACTCGGCCAGCACCTCATCCTTGGTTTGCACCTTCTTCTCCAAGAACTCGATCCGTTTCTGCTTCTCCTCGACCTGGCGGGCGGGGCGTTGCTTCGATTGGAACGCCGAGGCTCCGTTCTCGGAGAACTCTTTTTGCCAGCGGTAGAAAACCGTCGGCTGTAGACCCAGTTCCTCGCAGAGATCAGAAACTGGAATCTTATCCAACAGGTGCCGTCTGAGGATGGTGACCTTCTCTTCTGATGTGTAATGCTTTCGCTCTTTGCGCATGCGTCCTCTCCGTTATCTTAACGGAAGAACGCTCTCTCCAGTTCCAACTGAGGCGGGACAGGAGAACCTGAACACGCTGCAAGCGGGGCAGAAGATTCAAGTGGTTCAAACTTCGAAGAAGGACTCCGGAACGTTCCTGAGTGTGTCGGACAAGGAAATCTCACTACAGGGAAAGTCCGGCGCGCAGACAATCCAGAGGCAAAACGTTCGCAGCGTCAAGCTCATGGAAAATAGGCATCGTTTGCGCAATACGCTTATCGGCAGCGCAATAGGTGCGGCTGCGGGAGCTGGAATAGGAGCTGCGGCGTACCAACCTTGCTCGCCTACGAGTACCTTCTGCGTGGCGCCGGGTGGGAGGGGCGTGCCAACTGCGATTGGCGCGGTGATTAGCGCCGCGGGCGGCGCGGCAGTAGGAGCACTGAGGCCGAGCCACGACACC
>DATDLS010000118.1:0-15939 GCA_036519195.1 Occallatibacter sp.
TACGCCCAGCCGCAACCTCCCAAATACAATGATGTTCCGCAGTCCGTCGCCCCGATAATTGCCCCAATTATTCGGAACAAACTGCGCCGCGTGCCAAAGGTCCACGCCTCCCGGCGCAGAAAAATCTCGGGGCATCACGCCTACAATCGTCGCCGAGTGCTGATCCAGCGTCACCTGTTCTCCGATTACGTTCGGATCGCCTCCGAAAAGCCGCTGCCATCCCGGATAACTCAACACCACGGTCTGCGGGGCATGGGGCACGTCGTCTTTCGCATTGAATACCCGCCCTAGCATCGGCGCTGTGTCGAAGACATCCCAGAATCCTGCATTCGCTCCCGCTCCCTTCACATAGATGGGCAACTTCTTTCCCGCAATCAGGGTGCTCTCGTCGAAGTAAAAGAACGCCAGACTGGAGAAGCTCCGGTTTCGCGCCTCAATGTCATAGAATCGCGGACCCGTCATCAGCCCCCCAGCCGACAGCCCGGCAATCCGTGTGTCGTGAATCGCGACAATTCTTTCCGACTGTGGATAGGGCAAGCTCCTGAGCAGCGTCGAATACACCACCGTGAACATCGTTGTCGCCGCCGCAATCCCCAGTGCCATCGTCAACACCACGACGAGCGTGAACCCCGGCGAACGCCTCATCTGCCGCAGCGAAAATCGCGTGTCCTGCGCCAGACATTCCAGCAAGGGCAAGCCCTCCTCTGCGTGGTACTGCTCTCGGATCGCCTCCGCGACGCCAAGCTTCATCCGCGCCTGCCGCCGCGCCTCTTCCTCGCTCATTCCGGCCTGTATATTAGCTTCCGCCTCGCGTACCACGTAGTCTTCCAACTCTTCACGCAGCCTCTGATCGCCGCGCCGGCCAGTGACAAGATTGCGCAGACGGATCAGGAATCGATTGAGAGTCTTCATGCCAGATCCTCCGCTTTCACCTCGAAGAAGCGGGCGATGATCGCCGCCGTCTGCTCCCAGTCGTGCTTCTCGGTTTCGAGGAGCCTGCGACCCGCGCGTGTTAGCCGGTAGAACCGGGCACGACGATTGTTTTCAGAAGGGCCCCATTCCGATGCAATCGCCCCTTCTTGCTCTAGTCTCAGGAGGACTGGATAAAGTGTTCCCTGATTGACAAAAAGGATGTCTCCGCTAATCTGCTCGATACGCCGGGCAATGCCATATCCGTGGAGTTCCCCCATCACATCTAGGGTCTTCAGCACCATCAGCGCCAGCGTTCCCGGTTGTACGTCCTTTTTCGTTTTCATAAAATTTGGTGCCGTCGCTCTTATATTTGGGCTACCAACAGGAGCATCTCACAGTTCCATTGGGAAAGCAACAGAACCGGTAAACGGGACGAACAGTTCGGATTCACCCCTCCTTTGGCAGTTTCAGGTCACAATCCTGAGTGTAGCTTTCAACTTTACATTTACATGGCGTCGGCTTTCAGGATTATTTGGCGTAAGCGGCGCTAGCTTGCGCCGATTACCAGGCTATCCCGCGCAGCTTCAACCACCTCAATAGAGACCAGGTGAAGGTCGTTGACACTGAGGACTCGTTCGATTTGTGTGAGGAGTCGAGTCAACAGCCTGAAGTTTCCTCCGGTCATCCGTATGAGGCTAGCGATTACCTCTGGGAGGTGTTGTTCATCGGGCAGTGTAGCGCCCGCGGGCGTCCAGCACCGCTCAAGGAGTTCCTGCACTTGATCGGCATCCAGAGGCCGAAACTCGTGGACGAATCCGATGCGCGAATAGAACTGAGGAAATCGGGCGATACGCTTTTCGATGCCCGGCATGCCGATCAGCACCATGCCGGCGGTACCCTCGTCGAAGATCGTTCTCATCTGTTCGAGGCTATTCATATGGAGGCGATCAGCCTCGTCCACAAGGATCAGAGTTGTCGGGTCCAAGACTGCTCGCTGTTTAGCTTGATAATGCTTGTATGTCTCAAAATAAGTAGGATCGACCGCCGGGCGGTCGCATGGGGAGCAGCCTGGCTTGTCCATGATTTCCCTACGCCTTTTCTCATCTTTAAGTCTGATCTCATCGAGAACGGTCCTCGCCTCCCGCTGAATAGGGTCCAGAACGATATTTTTCACTCTTTCTTTCGCCAGCCAATATGTCGTTGTCGACCCTGGATGGGGTATTGACCACAGAAGTCGTGTAGAGCAGTGTGTCGACGGGACGATCGTCTTTCACGTCGGTTGTCCACGCCTCGCGTGGGACGATCTGATCCGCACGACTGTAGCGCACAGCTGAGAGTGTTTTGCCAATGCCGGGTGGTCCGTAGCATAGCCCGATGTAGCGGAAATTGCGGCATGCATCGCAGAACTCAACGAATCTGCGGTGTTCGATTGTCTCGACAAACGAGCCGCTACTTGTTGCGATACCTCTAGATGAGGACTTTGGATACGGGTGCGACGGCGGCTTTTGTATGGATCTCCTTAGGAGTGATGCCCTTTTTCAATTGCAGAAGCGAATCGACGACCCGTTGCCGATGGTGGAGGATCGAGCTGAGTTCGCGACGGCGTTGGTCGCGCACTCGAGTGATGTCTCGGAGGGAAATGGTCTCTCCTGCTAGCTCAGCGGATACCGCAGGACAAAGAAAACGATCCTTGTAGAAGACGCGGATCTTCCATATCCCATGCTGTCCGGCCCCTCGGTGGGGCCGATCCAGTAGAGAAAAACAAGGTAGAGAAGATAACCAACGGCGCATAGTCTTGTGACACCAGCCCTCTTCCCCCACGCGGTTCGGGAGACGAGAAGGATGGCGACGATCAACCCCAGGGACGGGAAGTCCGAGCCAGCTGAATAGAGTGTGAAACAGCACATCAATATAATCGCCCAAGTAGCCCTCGGAGAACACGCCTTCAGTCTACTCACAAAGCCCAGTTGGAAGGAACGTTTGGTGCTTGCCGCCATCGTGACGTTCGTTTCTTAGGTTGGCGAACCCGCAGACAGATTGCCCATAGTGACCGCAATGTTAGCTCTGGCCCGAGAGCTGAAGAAATGAATCTCTGAAACACGAGCGGGGCTGTGTCCTTCATCTGCGCAATCGAGAATGCCAAGCCGTCAAGGGAAAGAGGAGTAAAGGTAGGCCAATCCACTTAAGCGCCTTGAGCAGCACAAAAGCTCATGCTTTCTGCGATCGGACGGGTAAAATCAATCCCTACCTTGTCTTCTGGCCTTCAATCGCGGAAGCGTGGGCTGAGGCAAGGTCCTGACGAATCTCTTCGAGGTCAGCGGTACTCGGGTGTTCTTGCGTTTTGAATACAGAGTAAGCCTGCGAGAGCTGTAACTCAGCGTCGCGGTTGTTGTGCAGGGCAAGCAGCGTGCGTCCTAGGGATCGTCGCGCGATAGCGATGTTGAATGCGCCAGCGGGTAGAGTGGCCTGGAGCGTCCTGACGGATTCAGAAAGCGTTGCAAGTGCGCGGCTGAATTGTTTTTCCTGGCGATAGGCCTCACCAAGATCAGCGGCGATGATAGCGGTTTGGTAGTTGTCTTTGCCCAACGCAGTTTGATCGATGGCCGCTGCGCGGGCGAAGTCTCTTTCCGCATCGTGTAGGCGGTTGCGATCCAGTTCAATTTCTCCCAGTGTATCCAGCATGACTGCAGTATGTTCGTTGCCGCCACCGTAAACCTGTTCCTGAATTTTGAGTGCGCTTTCAAGCAGGCTCTCCGACTCGTCGAGCTTGCCCTGCTCGTGAAGGGCGCGCGCCATAAAGCCTTCAAAATCCGCCAGGTCCGGATGGTTCGGCCCATACCAGGCTTTTTCAATGGCGATGGCTTTTCGGTAAAACGGCTCGGCCTCGGCGAAGTGGGAGACGGCTGCCTCGTTCAGGCCTGCATCCACAAGATCGACGGCCACCTGGGGATGGTTTGGACCAAATAGGCGGCGATCCAGATCGAGCGCGCGTCGGGTGAGCGTTTCCGCCTGCGTGATGTTGCCGGAGTTATATTCGGCTCCAATCATGGTGGAGAGGCTGTCACTCAGCGCGTAGTCTGCCTGCGTTCCGTTTGGCTGGTTGCCCACAATGGGCGTAAGGATGGCAATCGCCTGCTTGGAATCGCCGGACTCTGCAAGGATGCGGCCTAGCGCAGCGCGAGCGGAGAGCACGCGCGGGTCATTAGAAGAAAAATGGCGTGCGACAAGATCAAGACCTTGCTGCGCATAATTCTCAGCCTCTCTGAATTGCTCAGCGTTTTGCGCCGCATCGGCCTTTACGATGCCGATCTGAGCGAGAATTTCGGCGGCACGTGCGTCGTCTGGTCGAGCAGCATAGCGGCGATCGAGAGCAAGCTGCAGGAGTTGCTGGGCGCGCGCGTATTCGCCAAGCATGTCGTACATATTGCCAAGGTTTTCATACAGATCGCTCTGTGCCTCCGGATCGGAGCTGAGATAAGATGCCTCCTGCACGCCATGATCGAGCAAAGTAACCACGCGGAGATTGTCTGATGGCGCGGCTTTTCCGTCGGACGAGCCGATGAGCGTAATCATGAACTTCTGAATGCGGCGTGCACGCGCAGCCTCTGCCAGTGCGGCATTACGGCTTTTGGCTAGTCGAACAGCAAAGAAGATGCTCATGCCCGCGACGAGCATTACTACTGCGGATGCGGCAAGTACAGCGGCGCGATGGCGGCGGAAATAGCGGCTTCCGCGATAGCGCAGCGAATCGGGGCGTGCGTCGAGAGGTTCATGCCTTAGATAATGATCAATGTCGCGCAGCAGCGCTTCCACCGAGCGATATCGTTCTGCAGGGGTGTATCGCATGGCTGTGAGGCAAAGCACGTCGAGCTCGCTCCACGCCGTGGCGGAGACGTGATCATTGCGGTAAAGGCCATTTTTGCGCGCCACCTGCGATGGTTTCTGGATTGATGCATCGCGGGTTTGTGGAAATGTGAGAAACGGCAGCTGGCCGGCGAGCATTTCATAAAGAATCACGCCGAGCGAATAAACATCGATGCCGAGACCAACAGCTCCCTCCGTTATCCACTCCGGTGCAGAGTAGCTGGCGGAGAAGAAGCGCATGCCGGATTGGGTGAGGCTGCCGGATTCGTCAAGCTGCTGCATCTCACGGGCGATACCGAAGTCGAGCAGGCGCGGTGTGCCATCCCTGGCCACGATAATATTGGAAGGCTTCAGGTCCCGATGAATGATTTCCTGACTGTGAGCATACAGCACCGCTTCGCACACCTGGCGGAAAAGGCGAAGTTTCTCTTCCATGCTGCGGCCGGATGCGCGGCAGTATTCACTGAAAGGCACGCCATCGACATACTCCATGACGAACCACGGAGTATGGTCAGGAAGAGTACCCGCATCGTAAAGACGGGCTATATAAGGATGACACAGCCGCGCGAGCGTTCTAATTTCCCGCGCGAAGCGGTCTTGCCGCGTGGGGGAAAGTCCGGCGTGGGGAAGAAACTTGATCGCTACCAGGTTGCGGGCATCTGTGCGCTCGGCGAGCCACACTACGCCCATGCCACCCTCGCCAAGCAGCCGCTTCAGGCGGTAAGGTCCAAACTCCTGCGCGGTGATGGAGCCGCCGGGATTATCCAAAAACTGTGAGGCAATTTCATCCAGATTGCGGTCAAGGATGAACGAGTCAGCTACAGCATCTTCGGCAGCCAGCATGTTGCATACTAAGGCAAGCAACGTGGCATCACTGCCACAGGCCAGCTGCAAAAAATCTTCTCGCTCCCGGCCGGCAAGCTGAGCCGCCTGATGGAAGACATCCTGGATCTGTTGCCAGCGCTCTTCATCCATCGGTGAAATCTTCCCCTGGCTTGGCGTCGGGGCGCAGCGTGCTGGCCAGCCATGCGCGCGCCGCGCGCCAGTCGCGTTCAATGGCTGATTCGGATACGCCGAGCACTTCTGCTGTCTCGCTCACGCTGAGTCCGCCATAGAATCGGCACTCCACCATTTGCGCCTGACGCGCATTCATCGCCGCCAGCCTGTCGAGCGCCGCGTCAAGAGATATCAGTTCCGCATCGCAGCCCATCGAGTGGCCAACAATCTCGTCCAGTTCTACATAGACAAACTCACGCTCGCGCTTTTGCGAGTGTCTGCGCCGGGCAGCTTCTACCAGCACCTGGCGCATGGCCCGCGCGGCAATGGCCTTGAAGTGTGCCTGCGAGGTGGTGGCCAGGTATGGAGAATTCTTCAGCTTTAACCACGCTTCATGAACCAGCGCCGTGGAGTTGAGGGTGAAATGCGCTTCGCGGCGGCGGACGGCAGCAGCCAGATTACGCAGTTCTTCGTAAACAAGGCTGAAAACCTGATCGAGCGCCCGCCGCTGTTCTACGGAATCAACCCTTCTCCCGCCGTCGGAACTTTCGGTGTTCAAAATATTTTGCGGCATGAAGGCATTTTGTTCCCGTCTGCGCAATGAACTAGTGAGAAGCAATTTTCAAACCGGTCGGTTTTGCTTATGTGGCTTTTGGTGAGTTGGGGATGCGCAAACATCATACCAAGCCATTACCAACAATGCAACTACGCGCGTAAGTGCGCCAAAAAATAGGGAAGGAGAGCTTAATCTCGATGCGCACTTTTGTCCGTGCCTGAGAAAGATCAGCAATCGGCTGCGAAGTGCTTCGGCACAGATGCGGCGAACTAACCTGAGAGCCAATTACTAGAAATCGTGATCGGGGGGATCATGAAATTCCGGGTAATTCACTTAGCTTTGGCAGCATCGCTTCTGGCAATCAGTGTCAATGGAACGCATGCGCAGAACCTCAACGAGCACGCAGAAATCAGCCGCCGGGTACCGCTCGCGCCCTACTCTAATAACTCCGGGGGTGCGAAGGGCCATCCAGCAGTGACAACGGTTTCCGCTTCGGCGCCCGTGACCACCTACGCTGGTAATGGCTACGAACCCGGTGGCTTTAGCGGTGATGGCGGCCCCGCAACACAAGCCGAAATGCACCTGCCCAGTGCTGGATTTGGCTTCGTAAGCAACGTCGGCATAGCCTTCGATTCCGCAGGCAATCTGTACATTGCCGATAGCGGCAACAGCCGGATACGCAAAGTCGCTGCCGGTTCGGGTGTAATGACTACGGTGGCCGGAGGCGGGACGATCCAGATAGAAGGCATAACCGCACCAGCCTGCGCAACTCTTTGCGGTGATGGCGGCCCGGCTACTTCAGCCGTTCTGTATTTTCCGGGCAGCGTGACGGTGGATTCGTCGGGAAACCTCTTTATCGCCGATACGCTTAATCAGCTGATTCGCCGCGTTGATGCCTCGACCGGCATCATCACGACGGTTGCTGGAAGCTATACGTGCATTGAATCTCAGTGCCTTGGCGAGGCGGGATACGCAGGGGATGGAGGCGCTGCCACCAGCGCCGAGTTAAATTTTCCTCTGGGTGCGGTAGTCGATAACGACGGCAATCTCTACATTGCGGATTCAAGCAACGCTGTCGTACGAAAGGTTGCGGCGGGTACCGGAATCATCACCACATTTGCTGGCGGTGGACTGGGTTGCGCAGGACAAACAGATGCTACCGGAGACGGCTGCCCCGCAGCTGACGCGATCCTCGGCGGTCCCCAGGCCCTTGCATTCGATGCGAACGGGAATCTCTACATCAGCGATGCCGCTGACCTTGCGAATAATGCAAGCACTTCAGCCATTCGGGTGGTGAATGCGCAGACCGGCGTGATCTCCACGTTTGCCGGAGCACCGAAAGTGATTTGCACTGGAGCCTTGGACATCGAGGGCGATGGCTGCCCAGCAACACAAGCCATCATCGCAGTGCCCACCGGCATCGCTTTCGATTCAAGCGGCAACCTCTATATCGGCGATCCGTATGACAGCACTATTCGAGAAGTCGACGCAAGCGGCACTATCAACCAGGTGGCCGGCGTTTTCCAGACATCAGGATTTTCAGGAGTTACTGCATCTACGGCGGAGTTCGATTACCCGGGAGATATCGCGTTCGATGGAAATGGCAACCTGTACGTTTCAGACGTCAACAACAATGTAATCCAAGAGGTAGGTTTCGGATCGAGTACAGCCTTGACCTCAACAACAACTACTTTAACTTCCGACGGCAATCCACAAACACAGGGCATGAGCGTTACATTCACTGCCGATGTGCAGCCCGCATCCGGTACAGGAGTTCCCGCTGGGTCCGTTACGTTCTCTCTCGACGGCACGGCGGCCACGCCTGTCACCCTTGATGACACTGGTCATGCCAGTTACGCTAGCAGCACGCTCACCGTAGGAACGCATACCATCAGCGCGAGCTACTCAGGCAGCCCCACGTATGCGGGGAGTAGCGCCAATCTTAGTGAAACCATTGAAGCCGCATCGCTCGGCACTGCCGCTGCGCCTGCATTTTCACCCGCCGCGGGAACCTACACCTCCACGCAGAATGCGATCATCACAGACGCTACACAAGGAGCCGCGATTTACTACACAACCGACGGTTCCATGCCGACAACCTCTTCCACCTTATATACCACTGCAATCTCCGTAAATAGCACAGAAACCATCAGTGCCATCGCATTGGCCAGCGGATATACCAACAGCGCGGTAGCAATAGCCACATACACCATCCATCTGCCACCCGCGGATTTCAGTCTCTCTCTGTCCCCTGCTTTGCTAAGCGTGACGGCCGGAAGCAGCGGCACAACGACCGTTACAATCGCACCGGAGAACGGATTCAACTCAGCCGTTTCTTTCGCGTGCTCAGGTCTACCGGCAGGCGCTACATGCACCTTTTCTCCGGCCAGTGTTACACCGGCATCTGCTGCGGCCACAACCACTCTGACCATAGCCACGGCAGCGACTTCGGCACGTATCACACCCGAGCGGAAGCTTTTTTGGCCAGGAGCGTCACTGGCTGCAACCGTCCTGTGCGTCGCCGGCCTGCGGCGCAAACGGAGACTTCTGCAAGGGCTCACGTTGGCTATCATATGCATTTTGACAATGAACTGGATTACTGGATGCAGCAATAGCAAAACGATGCCGAGCGGCGGGGGCGGGACAACGACTTCCTCCGTGACAGTTACCGCGACCTCTGGACTCCTAATACACTCGGAGACGCTGACGTTGTCCATGAACTGAAGAGCATGCAGTCTATCGGAGCCGGGCGTGGTTCAGGGCCCGGCCTCCAAATTTCTGAAAGTGGGGCTCGATGACGAATCCCATTCCGTGCCGGCCGTCGGTCGGAGTTTATGATCCCGGGTGGTCTGCCGGGCTTGATTTGTTCCAGAGAGAATCACGGAGACTGGACGCAAAGGAGCTGCAGGTGGCGAAGAAGCGACACACGCCGGAACAGGTGGTAAACCTGCTCCGACAGGTTGAAGTAGGGATGCGATATTTTTCGGACACTACGAAGACTGCAACTTCATACAACGCAAACCTGCCAGCCGGCGGCTTTCCGGTCCTTTGTTACCTGGCGATCTCTCTCGCGGTTGTTTGCAAGCTTATCTTTCCAAAATGCCTGGTTGGATGTATCGAGTCCTCCCTGATTGCAGTCCTCTTACCCGTGCCAGTAGCAGCCATGAATGAAGACGATCCTGCGCCGCGAAGTGAAAACGATGTCGGGTTTTGCCGGCGAGTCTTTATTGCACCTTTTCGATAGCTCTATTTTGCAGCTGGCTCTTGAGACGGGCAAGTCCCTGATTTCAGCGGCTCCGCGAAGTGTCGCAAAACTTACCCTTTGCTGGACTGCGACATATTAACGGATTAACCGGCGCAGATCCTGTAATTCGGGTATGACTATTTTTTATCCATGGAGAACAAATATGAAATTGCAACAAGTCCCAACCGCGTTGCTGGCCCTAGTTGCCATCATTGCGCCAGCCCAGGCTCAGCAACAGACCCAGGTCAAGGTAGACGGCAAGAACTACACGGTCACGGAGTTTCCCCATAGCCGCGTTGCTCCCACACATATGGTCTCGTTGAGCGGCCCTGATGGGACGGCGATGGTCACGGTCGATAACAGTGGCAAAATCACGGCCATCATAAATCCGCCCGGTGGCTGGCTGAACGGCGTCGACTATACCCCTATTATCAACAAATTGTGGACCGCCTATCAGACTCAGAAGAACGGAAACGCGACCAGTTCTCCCGCAGGTCAGCCGCAATCGCCGGCAGCATTGACGGTGGATGGGGTGATCTCGCTGCTGGACGCAAAAATCTCCGACGACCTGGTTATCGCCAAAATCCAGAAGAGCGGCCAGACCTTTGACCTGAGCACCGACGATATGGTTCGCCTGAAGAAAGCAGGGGCCAGCGAGGCGGTGATGAAGGCCATGATGAGCGCCACGCCCGCTCCTGCGCCCGTTCCCCCCACTCCCATAGCGGGCCCGAATGGTGCTGTCGCGCCACCGGCTGCAGTTGCTCCGAATCCTGTGGCCGAAAACCCGAACATGGGCAAGCTCCCAAAAGAGGGATTCATGGCGTCCATCGGGCATGGCATCTCGAACGCCGCGACTGGAAAAACCGTCATTGACCAGCTAAGCATGCGAAACATTTTGCCGCAATGGGACCCGAACAAGAAGCTGAATGAGCAGTATCCTCACATTGCCATCACGGTGCTTTCGGCGCCGATGGGATGGACAGACAGTTACCGGGCGATGGTACGGAAAAATAATAACAATAAGCTGATACAAAGCTGCTTCAAGTTGAAGGCGGTGGTCTGGCTGGATGCGACCCGCTCGAAGACGACGGACGACTTCGACTGGTGCGTCGAGAAAGACTTGTTCATGAGCGAGCTTCAGCCGACTTATTTGTTTAGCCTGGCCGCAACCAAAGCCGACTACAGCCAAACCACCGGCGTCAACCGGACCGATGGTCCTCAACCTCCGGACAAGCTGCTGCCCAATGATCGCGCAACACTTGACATGGAGGCAAAGACCAATCCGCAGGGCGCGAGCAAGGACCTGAACCTGGATCAGCTCAGCCTGTTTGCAATCATGTTTGCCAACGTGAGGAAGGATCTAGGTGAAACCCTGGGTTCGGACGGGGATTACCGGGTTTGGATCACGTCGATCAAGAAAGCCGCTGGGCCGTCCTTGTTCTGAGACTGCGGGAGTGGGGTCCGCAAGGCTGGCGCCGCGCAAGGCGGGACAACTCCGGGCAGAGCTTTTCGATTGGCACTCTCGGCTTTCTCAAAACTTACCCTTTGTGGCCCATATCGCGCATGCTAAACGGAGGTCTTTACACTTGGCAAAGGACATCATGCGTGAAAAGAGCTGAGCTACGCACGGGCACCGAAGTCCCCAGTTTTAGAGCGTCACGCTCTTAGCGGGTCCTCTTGCGGGGGAAGTTCTTTATCTTTGGGGATTGCCATTGCTGCAGTTCGGCCCAAGTCCCAGGGGCAAGTGCACTCACCGAGCCATCCGTAAGCAAAAACTGAATGGCAAGCTGTTCAAATCCCCGGATAGCTTGAATTACCGGGCATTCGATAGGTTTGAGGATCGTTGCATAAACCTTCGTTTGCGCAAGCTACCGACAGGTTGAGTCTTTCTCGGTGAGTGCCTCGATGATGCGCTCGCTGACAGGGACGGGGTGCTTTGGCCTGGGCTCGCTGCTATGCGCTCACCAGTATCGGCATGAGCTCGCGCCCTTCAATCTTCAACTTGCGCGCCAGCTGTTCCGGACTCTGTTTCAGATGCGCCGGCTTGACGGCTTCGAGTGAGCGCCTGAGCCAGCGGATCACGTCTGCTTTGGAGGTTGCCTTCTTCTCCGCATCGTCGGTCAAATCGGCCGGCATCTTGACCCCGGTGACACTGAGCAGATAAAAATTCGCGTCCACAATGTGCATGTAAACTTCGCTGGTGGAGCGGACGCCGGGAGCAGGCCGCCAGGCAACGTTTTTCTCTCGCGTCGCTTCAGCCAGCGCGATCAGTTGCGCCGAAACGTGATGCCACTCGGTGTCATAGCCCTGCCATTCACCGTCGACTGGGTACTGCGCGTGCAGACTGGGCGTGGCAAGCCAGGCGAGCAAGGCCGCGGTTGAGAGGCAGGCGAGCGTTCGGTTCTTAAGGGAGCGAATCCAGAACTTTGAGGTCGGCATTCGGCTTCTCCTCGCGAACTGATTTTCCTTCTTCCATTGAATATGGTTTCCGGGGTCTCAAAAGCAACCCCTCGGAAACCCTGACGCCTAGCAACTGCTTTGCGTCAGAGCTTGCGCAGGCGGTCGCATGCTTGGTCTAAATCTTCGTCGCGCTTGGCGAAGCAGAATCTCAGTAAGTCTTCACCCCGGCCGGCACGGAAGAAGGCGGAGCCGGCGACGGCGGCGACGCCGGTAGCTGCCAGCAGGTAGCGGGCTTTTTCTGCTGCGGTTTTGCCCTGGAGCCTGGTGGCTTCGGCCAGAACGTAGTAGGCGCCGGCGGGTGTGGTGGTGGGAGTGAGTCCGGAATCCGTGAGTGCGGAGAGCATGCGGGTGCGCTTATCCTGGTGGGAGGAAGCTAACTGGGTATAGAAGCTGGGAGGCAGCTGCTCGAGGCCGGCAGCGGCTCCGTGCTGCAGGGCCGAGGGCGCGCAGACATACGTCAGGTCATGGAAGTAACTCATGGCGCCCATCCATTTTTTGTCGGCGGTGACATAGCCCAGACGCCAGCCGGTGACACTGAATGTTTTGGAGAAGCCGGAAAGGATGATGGTGCGCTCGCGCATGCCGGGCAGCGTGGCGGCAGAGATGTGGCGGGTACCGTCATAGACGAAGTACTCGTAGATTTCGTCGGTGATGAGGAACAGGTCGTGGGTTTGGCATAGGGCGGCGATCTGTTGAATCTCAGCCAGCGAAAAAACTTTGCCACTGGGATTGGCCGGAGTGTTGAGAAGGATGGCGCGGGTGCGCGGAGTGATCGCGGCGTGCAAGGCGTCGGTGTCGAGTTCCCAGTGGGGTGCGGCGAGCGGGACGAAGACGGGATTGACGCGCATTGATTTGAGCGTGGACACGTGGTAGCCGTAGAAGGGCTCGAAGAGGAGGACTTCGTCGCCGGGATTGAGCAGGGCCATGGCGGCGGCGTGCAGGCCGCCGGTGGCTCCGGAGGCGGCCAGAACTTCGGACTCGGGGTCATAGCTGAGGCCGTAGTCGCGCTGCTGTTTTTCGGCGATCGCGGTGCGCAGCCGGGTGATGCCGTCCAGGCGGGTGTAGATGTTGTGGCCGGAGCGGATGGCTCGGATGGCGGCCTCTTCAACGACGGCGGGGACAGGCGTGTCGCAGATGCCCTGGGCGAGATTGATGCCGCCCATCTGTTCGCAGGCCGCGGACATGGCGCGGATTTCCGACTGGACGGTGCCGGGGGCAAGTTGACTAAGGGCAAGACGGGAAGCGGGAGTTGTGGACGGCATGGGGAAGATCCTTTTCTGACATCTTACAGACTGGCGCCCCGGGGAGCGGAGTTGAGCGTGGCTGGCGGAGCCGGCGGGCGAAGAGGATCGAGGCGCGGACCTAAGAGAGGGCGTAGAAATCAGGTTATTACGGACGAGCCATCCGTCGTTCGGAGCGCGGCGGAGACGCTGAAGCAGCTGCCGGCGCAGCCAGATCGGCTGAGACGACTCTCAATCTTTTGAAATCACATTGCTTGAGGTGTACAGGATTGACCAGCCAGTAAAGCGGCCACGTGGGACACTTCTCCTGCACGAATAGAGGTCGAAAGGGGAGATTGGCGATGGGATTGATTCTGCTGATTGTGATTCTGGTGCTTTTGTTTGGTGGCGGCGGCGGCTACTACGGGTATAGCCGCTGGGGATATGCGGGTGGCGGCGGGATTGGGGTGGGGACGATTCTGCTGATTCTCGTGATTTGTTACTTCCTGGGTGTTTTCCACTAAAGAGTAAGGAGAGATCGATCTTCGAAGTGAGCTAAAAAACCAGTTGGGACCATAAAACGTTGGCGGGAAACCGGAACTCAAGTGGAGCCCTCCGCTTGAGTGCGACAGCCTTGCCGGCCGGCGTGACGGCCCCCCGAGAGTGAGCGCAGCGGCAATGGGCGGGGCGCGCGAGTCAAGGATCGCGGCCAGCCAAAGCCCTGGATCAAGGGCACGAAACGAGAAACACGAGCTGGAGCTAGAACCAGCCAATGGGGCCCTTCGACCAATTATGATCGAGGGGTTCCGGCTTTTGCATTGAAGATGGCCGGCTGTGGAGCGATCGATGCGGAAGCTGGTGATAGCGGTGTGGATGGCAATGGCGGCGGGTGCAGCGTCGGGGCAAACAGGCGCGGGCGGAGCCGAGGCTTGTGCGGCGATTGCGAAACTGAGTATGCCGCAGACGGAGATTGTGCAGGCAGCGGTGGTCGAGGCGGGCGCGCTGGATTTGCACGAACAGCATCCTGATCCTGTGTTCAAGAAGTTGCCGGCGTTTTGCCGCGTGGTTCTGATTGCGCGGCCATCGGCTGACTCCCAGATCAAGATGGAAGTGTGGATGCCGCTGGCGGGGTGGAATGGAAGGTTCATGGGCCAGGGCAACGGCGGATTTGCCGGCTCTATCGGCTACCGCGGGCTAGCAGTCGCGGTGCTGGGTGGGTTTGCGACGAGCGACACAGACACCGGGCACACGGGCGGTGGAACGGATTCGGACTGGGCGCTGGGCCATCCGGAAAAAGTCGTCGACTTCGGCAATCGCGCGGTGCATGTGATGACCCAGTTGAGCAAGACGGTGGTCGAGGCGTTCTATGCGAGCGCGGCCAAGCACAGTTATTTCAGCAGCTGCTCGGATGGCGGGCGCGAGGCGCTGATGGAGGCTGAACGGTATCCGGAGGATTACGACGGGATTCTGGCCGGAGCTCCGGCGTATAACTGGACCAACCTGATCAGCCGTGCCGGAGCGCTGGCCAAGCAGTTGCAGTCGAGTTCGGACAGATATCTGCCGGCGAGCAAGATTCCGGCGATCAACAAGGCGGTGCTTGCCGCTTGCAGAAACAATGAGCCGGGAGAGTTTCTGGCAGATCCGCGGACGTGCAGGTTCTCGCCGGACTCGATGGTGTGCAAGGACCGAGAGACCGATGCGTGTCTGACAAAGGCGCAGGCCGACAGCGTGAAGGCGCTTTATGCCGGTTCGTATCTGAAAGACGGCACCCTCGAATACCATGGCTTACTCCCGGGTGGCGAATTGGGCGAAAACGGATGGACAGAATGGATTACCGGCGACTCGCCGCACACCAGCGATGGCAATAAGTATGCGGAAGGCTACTTTCGAAATCTGGTCTATTCTGATCCGCGCTGGAATATGAGCACGTTCGATCTGGATCGTGATTTGAAGGCGGCGCAGCAGAAGACAGCGCAGGCGCTCGATGCGGTGAATCCGGACTTGCATGCGTTTCAGGCGCGGGGCGGCAAGCTGATTCTTTATCACGGGTGGAATGACGCGGCGATTTCACCGCTGGGAACGATTGACTACTACAAAGGCGTGGAGCAGACGCTGGGCCAGGCGCAGACCGAAGAGTTTGCGCGGCTTTTCCTGGTGCCGGGCATGCAGCACTGTGGCGGCGGCCCGGGGCCGGCGGAGTTCGGACAGTTCGGTTTCAGCTTCATTCCCGATCTCAACAACGCGGCGAACAACATTACCGTTGCACTGCTGGATTGGGTGGAGAAGGGCGCGGCTCCCGTGCAGGTGATTGCGCGCGGCAATACGGACACGAGCGGCGCAGGCAAAGGCGTCAGGTTTGCCGAGCCAATCTGTGCCTATCCCAAGGCGGCGGTGTATTCGGGGAGCGGCGATCGGAAGGCCGCGGGAAGTTATCGGTGCGAGAGCGAGTAGGGACGGGTCTGGCCGAATCGATGGGCTTGTCCGGATTGGGAATCCGGATGATTGAACTCGTGCCGGTGGGAATAGGGAACCTTGAACTGTTCCGGACGGTGCGGTTAGGCGCGCTTGAGGAGAGCCCGCGTGCGTTTGGTTCGACGTATGCTCGGGAAGCGCAGTTTGAGCCAGATGATTGAGTGCGTCGGGTACAGCTTTGGAATGGGGAGCGCGGCATCGGTTACCTCGCCATC
>DATDLS010000119.1:0-2521 GCA_036519195.1 Occallatibacter sp.
TTCCGGCCGGGAACATGGGAAGTTGCATCTGTGGCATATTATTCTCTTATCCAATGACCGCACCCATCGGCAACTACTTTTTGGGCTCTTTCAGATTTCCTCATGGACCAAAATCCCACGGGTAGAGATCAGGAGTTTTGAGGTAGCACAACTGCACCGCGAAGCCGATCCGGTTGTGATTGCCGCGCCGTTGACGAATCGCCGACATATCGGGCTCGGAGAATGTGTAGTGCCGGATCAGTTCCTCTTCGGTATCGGGAAATGCCAGCAAACCTTCCCGCTCGGCGGCAGAAAGAATCGAACGACGGGGCATTGGCGCTCCTCTTGCAAACGCTGGATTATGAGAAGCCCCAGGCCGCAGCCCTGCTGACACCCGGAATCAAGGACTTCGGATTCTCGTAAATGATTCTTGAAATATAGTTCTCAAACCTCTATCATGGCAATGAGTTTCAAGAAGGAGTCCCCATGGCGGATTTGGACCGGATCACGCAAAACCCGGACATGATGAGCGGCCGTCCCTGCATTCGGGGAATGCGGGTTACCGTCGGCATGATCGTTGGCCAGATCGGCGCCGGCGTCAGCATCGATGAGCTTCTGACGGACTATCCGTATCTGGAACGTGAGGACATCATGCAGGCGTTACGCTACGCTGCATGGCGCTCCGATGAGCGGGAAGTGTTGCTGGCCAACGCATGAAGATTCTGATCGACATGAATCTCTCGCCAAGCTGGGCCAGGGTGCTGAACGAGGCGGGTATTGAGGCTATCCACTGGTCCGAGATTGGTCTCGCCACAACGCCGGACCCAGCCATCATGGCTTATGCTGCGGCCAACGGGTTTGTCATTCTCACCAACGACCTGGATTTCGGAATTGCACTGGCTATAGCGGACAGAGAAAAGCCAAGCGTGGCACAGATACGCGGCGAAGATCTGCGACCTGGATCCATCGGAACTCATGTGGTGCTGGCCTTGCGCCAGATGCGGGTGGAGTTGGAAGCAGGAGCCCTGCTGACGATCGATCCCAAGCGAACTCGGCTTCGGCTTTTGCCGCTGCGAAAGAGGGAGTAGAGGCAGATCATGTTGATCGGCTATGCGCGCGTCTCCACCCAGGACCAGAATCTCGATTTGCAGATCGATGCCCTGACGAATGCGGGATGCAAGAAGATCTTCCACGAGAAAACAAGCGGTAGCCGCGCGGAACGCCCCGAATTCTCAAAGGCGCGGGAGGCGTTGCGCGAAGGCGACACGCTCGTCGTTTGGAAGCTGGACCGGCTGGGCCGGAGCGTCAAGAACCTGGTTGACCTGGTTGGCGAACTCCACGACCAAGGGATCCAGTTCAAGAGCCTCACCGACGTGATCGATACCGGTACCCCATCGGGCCGCTTCTTCTTTCATGTCATGGCCAGCCTGGCACAGATGGAGCGGGAATTGACTGTCGAAAGAACCCGCGCGGGCCTTGAAACCGCCCGGAAGCTGGGCCGCAAAGGGGGCCGTAAGCGGCGGATGACTGACAGCAAAATCGAATCTGCAAAGCGACTGCTAGCCAACGGTATGCCGCCGCGAGACGTAGCCCTGAACCTCAGGGTGTCCATCCCAACGCTCTACAGGTGGGTTCCAGCCTCCGCCCAGCCTTAGCGTACGATTTTTTCCGTTTCGTGAGCTGACCCCTTCTTGGACCCGCGATTCGGTTCCCAGCGATGTGGCGACTACATCTACTGCAATTGGCACCGCGGACTTTATGTGGGCATCATCATCGAACTCAGTCTTCAAAATCCTTGGTCTTTACGCCGAAATCAATGCCGTTGACCTGTGCGCCTGGAACAGGTGGGACCGTCACTCCGACGGAGGCGGGGCTGGTCAGGGTGTATCCCGGCCCGACCAGAATGCAAACTGTGTACGCCCGCGGCAGCAGCTGGCTGAACTGGTAGTTTCCGTCTCTATCAGGGAAGGTGTGGGGCTCGGCCGGATCTAGTTGGCCATTGTTGTTCAGGTCGAGGAAGACGGTGATGTCGCCCGACGCGCCGGAATAGGTAGGCTCCCAGGTACCACTGCCGGCAAGATCGTTGAAGACGTTGCCGTTGATCGTTCCGCCACCAGATCCGGGGATGACAACCGGGAAGTCATACAGCGCTCCTCCTGCAGCGCCCGTGATCCGGTATCCACCGGTGATGTTGAAGTATGGGACGACGGTGAAACCGCCAACCTCGTCGTACCGAACTACCATCAGGTCATCAGAATGTGTCGTGACGGAGGCACCAGCCGCGGCGGCATTCCAGCTATCGGGCGTGTAGGTTGTGCCCAGAACGGCAAGCGGCAGGCCGGGGTCAGAACCATCGGGATCGTTCTGGTTGTTCGGGTCATTACCGGGACAGAGCGCCGTAATTGAATTGAAGCCCGTCACCAGGATGTTGGGCGTACGATCACCGGGTACAAATTGACCAACGCCAAGTGAGATCCCTGCCCATGAAGGCATCGATGTGGTGAGGATACCGCTCCCGGCGCGGTATGTGACGACTTTGGTC
>DATDLS010000120.1:0-13587 GCA_036519195.1 Occallatibacter sp.
GCATCACCATCTGCCACTTCCCTCCGGGAACCTCTAAATGGAACAAGATCGAGCACCGGATGTTCTGCCACATCACAGCCAATTGGAGGGGACGTCCTTTAGAAAGCCACGAAGTGATCGTCAATCTCATTGCCAATACCAAAACCAGCAAAGGCTTGACCATCCAAGCCGATCTCAACAGGAACTCTTACGCAAAAGGGATCAAAATACCAGTTAAAGAAATGAAACAATTGAAAATGACACCGGCTGCTTTTCACGGAGAGTGGAACTACTCTTTCTCTCCCAGAGGTGAGATACCACAATGAGGTACCATAAAAATTTTTCCGTGGGAGTTTATTTCTGAAAGGGGACTAAGCGGAGATAATCCAATTTTTTTGGCCAATCTGGCTCGCGCTTATGCCGAGTCCAACCGCAGAGAGAAAGCGGCAAAACTTCTAGACAATTTGAAAAAGCGTTCTGTTCCGAGTTCGCCTCTTGCCACCGAAATAGCCATGATCTATACCGCTCTGGGCGACAAGGATCAAGCGATGGCATGGCTCGAAAAAGGCTATGAAGAGAGGTTTAACCCAGGGGTCCTCGCGCGCCCTTGCTTTGACAGGCTACGCTCTGATCCGCGTTTCCAGAATCTGATGCGCCTCATCGGGTTACCGTCGATGCAGAACAACCCCAACGTGGTTTTGGCGCCATAAGGGGACACCGGACGAAACGGAAATTCATGTACGCTTGCAGAAACTAAACACACTGTTTTCAATAATTTATGAGGGATGTATTGTCTCTGGTCTTTGCGGCCGAGCCGGAGGCGAAGGATCAATTCGTGGAGTGCAAAAACGCCAGTCCACGGGGAATAAATAGAGACACTTCAAAGTAAAGGATTTGAACCCGTATTATCGCCGTGAAAGCTGACAACTCGCAACATTATTGGCCGCGAGGTGGTCCTGCCCTTGGCGGCTAATGATCTGCCCGTCCGCGCCGTGACTCGCAAGCCGGATGAGGCTTGCGTGGCGCCACAGGTCCAGGTCGTACAAAGCGATTTGACTTCTCCCAAGAGTCCCTCGGTTCGACTCTGGAATACATCGATGAATGCGCGGCTCGGCAGGCGATTGCAGCTCTTCAATTGGCCATCACTTCAATCGGCCATCAACAGAAACGAAGTTCGGACACGAGACAAATCAGTGACCCTTGCCGGAGCGTATAACCATTTGCGACAGCAAGAACTGAGAACAGAGCCCACTTTGGAGGACGTTCTCGACCCGGAATGGCTACGAGGGGTACCTCAAGAAAAGGGGTAATCCCTCCGAAGGGGCACCTGAACATCGGCCAGCATCAAAGCTGGAGAAGTTGAACCGTCGATGCGATCGTTGCCGTTGGCTCGTTCAACTTGAGTCAAGATAAAAATCTCATGAGTCACAATAGCGTCACGGAGGGCGTTTTCCGTCACGATCAAATGCTCCATAAACTATTGATTATAAATGTCGTCCGCGACGGGATTCTAACCCAAATTATCGCCGTAAAAGGGCGCGACCAACTCACAACATTAAGGCATTGCTGAGAACCAGAACGCATCGGAACGAATCCTTGCAACATTAACGATCAGCTTAAGTGCTCCGCAGCTGTCCGCAAGCTCTCTTCGGCTAAAACAAGGTGGTTCGGCGGCGTAGGGTACCTGAGCGTTTGTTTGATCATTGCGCATGTTGCGAGTATTTCGAGTATGCGCTAGTTTAGGGTATTATGGCTATCGCAGCGAAGAAACCGATCCCGCTTCCGAGGTCAGAGCAGCAACAGGTGCAGGACTTGGAGAAGCTGCTGCGCCGAGGCGTGCCTGCGCTGATCAGCCCCGCAGGGGAACGAGTCGAACTTCCTGACACTGTGATCGAGGTCCTCAGAACGGCGGTGGAGTTCATGTCCCACGGTCAGACTGTCACGCTGATTCCGGATAATCAAGCGATTACGACACAACGGGCTGCCGACATCCTCGGAATGTCGCGTCCATTCTTCATCAAGCAGCTTGAGAGTGGTCTGATGGCCCACCATCGAATTGGCAACCAGCGCCGCGTTTATCTCCGTGATGTCCTGGAATTGGCCAAGAGACGGGACAAGGAGCGTCTTGCTGCCCTGGACCTGCTCGCGCTCGGTGCGTTCGAAGCCGGCTTGTACGAGCGGAGTGTATTCCCCAAAGGCGGCACGGACGAGTGAGGAGTGCTCTTCCCGTAGTCCTGGATGGCTGCGTCCTAATCCCAATTGCTCTTGGCTGACACCCTGCATAGGCTCGCCGCTGGCCCACGTATCATTCTGCCGAAATGGCCTGATCAAATCATGGTGGAAGTTACCCGCACTCTTCGGCGGACCTTCGGCCTCTCTGCTCAAAAGGTCATGTACCGGGAGAGCGAATTCAGGCGACATTTTCCAGAAGCGTGGATCGAGGCCTATGAAAAGTTGATTCCCGCGATGACAAGCCACCTGAAGGACCGCCACTTCTTGGCCGCCGCAGCGCACGCAGGTGCCACGAAGACGTTGGCCGCTGGTGGCGATCCGGTGCGAACCGAGGCGTTTGAACGCGTCGGAGGCGAGTCACGGCCATTTCGCCGCGCGAAGCAAGCGATTTCCTCGTGTCCTCATTGTGGCCCCAGACGGGGAGCATCGGTCTCTTTGTGATCTACTTCGCCATTATCAGGCTTGTGTTCGTGCCGCGAGCGAGCTGCGAGGTCGATGCCCTGATGCCCGCGAAACGCGTCAACTGCTAATAGCATTGTGTTGAGCGCAAGAGAAGGCACGGAAGTTGAGATCTTCTGGAACACGTCCGAGCCTGATATCAATCAACTGGCATGGCTGGAAAACATGCCGTGCTTGTAGGAGCCTCCCTCGTATCGCAAGAGCACGCTGAGTCGATTACTTGCATTGATCATTGCGATAAGAAAGACGAGCGCGACGATCTGATCCTCTTCGTAGTGCTTGCTCACCTCGGCCCAAGTCTTTTCAGATACATCGTGGCAGCTGCAGGCGATTTGTGTTCCTTCCTCGGCAAGCGCCAGAGCGGCCCGTTCCGCGTCCGTGAAGACACCAGCCAGGCGCCCAACGCCGCGAACTCTTGAGCAGGTAGACAAGATGAACCATGAGTTTGAGATTCACTTCAAGCATGTTCATCCAGACGCTCGCACGATTATTCGCATCGATTTCGCAAGGTGACCACCAACTCAAACTGCACCACTGCCCAATGGAAGGACATGGGACAGTTCAGGCGTCTCAATTCGCCTGGATCAATCAGTTCTCAGCGAAGCGACCGGGAAATGGATGCCCACGATCGAAACGTGTTTGGTCGAATCTATCTGGAACTCGGTATTTGCAATTAAGTCACGCTCGATGGAGATATTCACACTGTCAATAGGAACAACGTGGGATGATCAAGTTTCACCACTGCTTTATGATCTAATTCTATTGACGAGGCTCAAAATGGTCCGATGTGATCCATGTTTGAAATACGTTTGCCCGGTTTGTGAGGCATCCCCGCAAGAAAGGTGTCATATCAAAATCGGAGTCCTCTGCTTCGAATCCCACCGGGAACGTAGAGAGTTCGGCAATAATTCGCCATCCCCACAGCCTGCTTTCCCTGAAGTACATCGGTTGCCGAGAAGGTGGCAGGCGTCTTAAGCCGTCGTTTATTTTCCGAGTCTCCGTTCCGATCATGGTTGCGCGTAGCGTCAGACCACTGCTTCCCCTTTCCGCCTTCCCCGATCTCAACCCAGACTCTCGTAAACGAGGGGCTTTCGTGCGTTTGGGCTAGCTCGAACCGGCAGATTGTCCAGCCGAGGCATTCACGGCCGATTTACACACTGGTCCTGGTACCAGGGTGCGTTCAGTCGTGCTGCACAATGTTAACGAGCGAACTATTTATACGCATTCCACTGCAGTCGTAGTCAATGTGGCCAAGATCGCGAAACCGATTGAGGAATAAGCTGACACGGGATCTGGTGGTGCCTATCATATCTGCCAGAGTCTCCTGACTAATCTTGGCGATGACCGGAATGGGTTTCGATTTCTGGCCGAAGTTGGCCATCATCATTAACAATCGGGCGAGGCGCTTTTCGCTGGAATTGAACAAATGATCGACCAGATCAGCTTGCATGCGAATTGTGCGGGAGAGCAGGTGCTCGCGGAAATGTTGGGCGAACTCCGGCTCACGGCGAAGCAGGCACAGCATGGCCGTGTTTTCGATGCGAACGATCGTGCTGGCTTGAAGAGCGCTCGCAGAGGAAATGCGAAGCGGCTCGCCCCCCAGGGAGCCTTCGCCGAAAAAGCTATCCTCCGGAAGGTGGGCTAATACGGCTTCCTTACCGCTCATCGATACGACGGTGAGATTTACCTTGCCACTCTGGATGTAGAAGACTGCATTCGAGGTATCGCCTTGCGAGAAGACGTATTCACCGGTCAGGTATTCGCGCCGGTTTTTTCCGGGAGAGAACCTGTTAAGGAAATCCAGAATGTCGAAAGCGGGCGCTGGGCGCTGCGAAGCGTCAATCCGGTTCGGAACGACTGTTAACCTATGATGCGCAACCGGAGGCAAAGGGAAATTGCGGCCCAACGGAATCCGGGGCGCCCTACTCGTCATAGTAGCGAAACCAGTAGCCATGATCGATTCCTTTTAGTCATACAGAGTGTGTGCAAGGGTATGACTTATCGTCAACCTTTGCGACGTCGATATAATCAACATACCGGGCAAGAAAGAGAGTGAATATCAGGGAAAACTGTTGTTGGTGTAGGCTTTGCCATGTGAACTTTGTAGGGTTTTCCTTACGCCGAGAAGGCAATGGCATCTAACGAGTTATTTATAATGGCGTAGTGGCAGATTCGGCGTTGACCTTTATCTATTTGTGCATCATGCTATTCCAACAAAAGCTTGACGCTGTCGCAGGTACATTAGGTAGGTCGACGAACTTCGCGTGGAAATTGAGGTGGGCCCGTTTGTTCGAACAGCATCGGAGTCTGTAGTCTATATCCCATCGAGCTCTCTCGTTCCGAGAGCCTCCTATGCAAGGGCTTGTCAACGGATTCACCGAATTCCGTGACTAGTTTCCATTCGGTTTCGGCACGGACTGTGCGCCACTGTCCAGTATCTTCTTGATCGCCGGAACCAGTTCTTCTGAAGCATTATCTTTGTTCACATATTCGGCCGCACCTGCTCGCCGACAGCGCAGCGCATACTGGTTCTCAGACTGGACACTCACCATGATCACAGGGAGTTGAGGATAAATCTGGTTTACATCCTTTAGCACTTCAAACCCGCTTCGCCCGGGCATATTGATGTCGAGCAGCAGTACGTCAGGTTCAGATCGGAACAACTGAGCAAGCGCCTCGTCCCCGTTGGAGGCTTCGGTAAAGTGAGCGCCCGGAAATGCATCGACCAGGAGTTCTCTCAGGCTGCGACGTACGTTCACGTGATCGTCTGTTATCAGAATATTCATCGTCTTATCCGCTCGCAAGGTCGCAAGCTCTCCCTGAGAGTAATGTACCGGAAGAGAAAGAGAATCCTCATCAGGGTATGCCTTGATTGTTGTGGGGTTTGTTCCGTTCGCTATGTAGGGTTATTCCTACGCCGACAGGCCAGCCTAATCGATTAGGCTATATGTCATGGCGTAGCGGGTAAGTTCAGCATTGCTCTTCATCTGCATCTTCTCCATAATGCGGGCTCGATAGCTGCTGATGGTTTTGACACTGACATGAAGCCTTTCGCCAATTTCCGTCAAGGGGACGCCGGCGGCAATCATTCTCATGACTTCGTATTCGCGGTCCGAGAGCGATTCATGCAGGGGCTTGTCCACGGACTCATCCAAACTATCGATCAGTTTTTCAGCGAGGCTCGTACTGACGTAGCGACCGCCAGTCATTATCTTCTTGGTCGCCATCGCCAGCTCTTCAGTGGCGCTCTCTTTGTTGATATAGGCGGCTGCGCCGGCCCGCAAGCAGCGTACGGCATAGTGCTCTTCCGGCTGGCAACTCAATATGATCACCGGCAAACGTGGGTATGTGTGCTTAACATCCCGCAGCACATCCATCCCACTGCGCCCAGGCATGTTGATATCCAGCACCAGCATGGCAATTTGGGATTTCCCCAGGAGGCTCAACACTTCATCCCCGTTGCCGGCTTCAAAAAAGTCCGCGCCGGGAAGAGCATCAGCCATGATCTCTCTCAGGCCGCGGCGTACGACAGCATGGTCATCCGCGATCAGGATGTGCATACTTCGCTCCTCTCGGCGCGTGGAATGTCCACTGGCACTCGGACAGTGACCGTCGTCCCGTTGCCGGGGGAACTGGAGATATGTACGTCGCCTCCGCAGAACTGCGCTCGTTCTTTCATGCCCAAGAGCCCCAAGGACCCAAGAGAGTTGGAGAATCCGGATTCACAGAAGCCTATTCCGTCGTCCTCCACCACCAGGAGGATGCTTTCCTCTTCCTGGCACAGGGCAACGCGCACCGACTTTGCCTGCGCGTGCCGAATCACATTGGTCAGGCACTCCTGGAAGATTCGGAAAGTCGCGGTGGCCCGGTCACCATCCAGGTGCAAATCGACAGGTGGTACAGAGACCTGGCATTGGACACCGTTGCGAGAAGCAAACTCGCTCGCCTGCCATTCAATGGCTGCCGCCAGGCCAAGGTCATCCAATACCCCAGGACGTAGACCGCTACAGATGGTGCGCACCGCCTTGAAACCATCATTGATCAACTTAATCGATTCCGTTAGTCGAGCGAGTACCACGCCTTCCGATTCCGGCAGATGACGAGTCATCCATGTCATATCCATTTTGATCGCGGTTAAAATTTGGCCGATTTGATCGTGCAGGTCGCGAGCGACCTTCTTGCGATCCTCTTCGCGCACCCACTGCAGACGTTCAGCCAGCGCCCGCAGTTGTTCTCTTTGCAAGACGAGCGACTCTTCCCCCCGCTTACGTTCCGTGATGTCGCTGTTAATGACCAACACCCGAGGAGCCTGGTCGCGCTTGCCCCATTGCAATGCCCAGCGACCGGCCACCACAACGCGCCTGCCGTCCTGAGCAGTATTGATGAGGTCTCCCTCCCAGTGTCCCACGCGCATCAGTTCAGCTTTTATCTCAGAGAAAGGCTCCGGAAACTCGGTGCAGAGGAGATCGTGCGCGATTTTGCCGGACGCCTGGGCTTTGGTGTACCCCATCATGGCCTCTGCCCCGCGGCTCCAAAAGAGGACCGTTCCCTCCATGTCGATCACAAAGACCGAGTCCTGTGTGAGTTCAAGTAGCGCAGCCTGCTCGGCAGTCTCTATCTGCTCCCGCCGTCTCTCCGAAACGTCGCGGAACACCAGCACTACGCCAATGACTCTTCCTTTGCCGGCGAGAATCGGTGCAGCACTGTGCTCGACAGAAATTTCCCGGCCGTCCCTCGTGACCAGGTCCACATGGTTGGCCACTGCTAGAATCTGCTTTTCTTTGAGTACCCTGAGCACTTCATTGTCCGCGGTCATCCCGGACTTTTCATTGATGAGCCTAAGCACGTTCCCAATCGGTTGGTTAAGAGCCTCCTCCGGTTCCCATCCGGTTAGAGCAGCTGCAATGGGGTTCAGGAAGGTGATTCGGCCGTCGCTGTCTGTTGCTATCACGGCCTCGCCAATACTGCCTAGAGTCGCAGTCCACCGCTCTTCACTCTGCAACAACTTGGTGCCCAGCTTTTCGACGTGGTATCGAGCGAACAGCGCCAAAAAGACCCCAGACCCCAAACCCAGAAGAAGGCAGCTTGTCACCATATAGGTCCATCGTTGATGCGCAGCTCTTACACGCTCGATGCGCTGTGTTTCTTCCACACCTTGAAATTCTGCGATCTGGTCTCGTAGCGTTCCCATCTTGTGCTCTCTCAGCTGATTCTCAATGAGAGTGGGATCGGCCTTTCCCGCACGGCGAAGAGCGAGAATCCGGCTGTCGTACTCCTCAGATTCCTGATAGCCGGCATAAACGTCCTTCAGCCGCTGCTGCTGCGTGGGGCTGTCAGCCACCAACTGATTCAAGGCTTGGAACTCGGGATCGAATCTCTTCGTGCCGTCCAGATACGGACGAAGGAAGGTCTCGTCGCCGGTTAAGATGTATCCGCGCTTCCCGGATTCCATATCATCCAACAACTTGAGCAGATGCCCGGATTGGTCGAGAACCCGATCGGTATGGTCAACCCACTGCAAGGATTTGTTCAAGTCGAACGTTTCCCACAAGAGCAATCCAGCAAGCGCTGCCGTAACCAGCATGGGGACCACAATCACCCAGCGAAGCAACGATTTGAGATTCGAGTATTCCATCGTGGCCAATCACTCTCTTCCGGGGAACGAACCAAATTACCTGTACCGCTTGTGATCAGAGCAATTTCCCATGGCAGTCGGCTGAGGTGGGCAAATTGCAACGATCTGCGAGTTCCTAGCGATTATCAGCTAATGAATCAGATGTTGAAAGGGCCTGCGTTTGGCCGGCTTTGATTGTCTCCGTGGAGTGCCGATCATCGCGGGCTAAGCGGCGTTGTAACCAGGCAACCGATCATGCAGAATCACGTCGAGCAGAGCCCTATGCACCCGAATGCACCCTTCGTGCTCTATGAGGCCCAGTTCGCGGAAGCGGTTCATGAAGAAGCCGATGCCGGAAAGCGGAACACCGATCACTTCTGCCAAAGTTTCCTCCGTGACCTCTGCATTCAACCATTCTGATTCATCTGGTTCGCCAAACCTCGCCTTCATCAGGAGTGTGTTCGCCAAACGTCTTTCGCTAGAGCTGAAGAACTGGTCAACAAGATCGGACTGGAGACGCCTACCGCGGGCAAGAAGAAAGTTGGTGAATAACTTGGAAAATGAATGCTCCTCGAGCAACACGCGGATCATTTCCTGCCTCTCGATCTTGAGTGCAGTGCAGTCGGTAATGGAGTTGGAAATCGACTTATGCAGCGCTTCTGCGCTCGCAAGGGATTCTTCTCCGATAAAGTCCCCTGCGGAGAGGAGAATGATTGTGGCCTGCTCGCCATACTCGGAAACGACAGTCAGCTTTGCGCGGCCACTTTGAAGATAGAAGACGGCGTCGGTGGCTTCTCCCTGCGAAAAGAAGGTCTGCTTTCCCTGTAGTTTGACGATTCTGCGCCCCGGCCCCGCACTCGCCAAATAGGCCTCTGCGTCGAATGCGGGCTTCGCAAGTTCAAGCATCGAAAACCTTCCCCCAAATGGACCTGCCGCTAGGCAAGAGCGAAGCACACAATTGCGTCTGTTAGGTTTGCCGCTACCAAGTCAGTCTCATCGACACTTATCGAGGCCCAGTTCTGCAGAGCACAACTGGCTCACGCTCACATGGAACATTTGAGCATGCGGCTGCGCGCACCTCAAAGGGTGATCCCTTAGAGTCGCATTAACGAGCAGGGAGGACAGTTCGGTATTGCTCACTTTTGGGAAATACTTTCAAACCATATGCTAGGTCTAGCCAAATCGAACCAGTTCCAATGGGTGATTGGCCAAGCCATTCTCTACCGCATGGCGCTGAACCTTCGCGCGCTCGGGCGCCGATCGAAGGCAGTTCCTCAGTCGGGGTGAAGCTTGGTGTTTTGATTGCTTAAACACTCCATTGTCGATCGGTCCCGCACGTCGGCCAGTGTTCATCGATTTGCCCTCACAAGAGTCTCCATTGACGCCTATTTTCTATAAGTTACGCCAGAATACTGCTCTGTCACGGCAGAACGCTGCTCTCCTAATAGCCCTCATGCAGAAGAGCGATGAGGTAATGGCAAAGGCGCTCTCAGTTTCGCCGACAGAACTATTCGCAGATTTTCCATAAATGATTGCGTTGGTTAGGGTTCCGTCCAGGTTGGCAGTAATTGAAAAATGGATTGCACCTTGTTTGAGATATGCGGTATTCGAAAATTATGATCTCGTATATCATGCACATGAGGACTTCACCATGCCAGCCATCAAAGAGTCGCCAGCCGTGTTATTTGGAAGCCGGGATCAAGTCATCGCGCAAATCAAGCGCAGCGGTGCTTCGCGCGTGATCGCTGTTTCCGTGTCCAACGACCAAGAGGAGGTCAACCTCCGCAAGTATTTGGCGGAGGCGCTGCGGTTGATGGCACAGGTTCGCCACGGAAAGGTGGAAAGAACGCGGGAGAGGTGGTTCCGTGCGTATGCCGAGGACCTTGCTGAGAACACTCCCTTGTCGGAAGGTCTCCAGATAGAGGCTGAGATGACCGCACGAGCGCAAGCGCGCGTCGTGGAGAGCCATCAGTTCCTGCGAGCTGCTGACATTAGCAAGCTGGCGGCCGGGTCGGTCAAGAATCCGAGCGGCGCCCTGAACAGGTGGAAACAAAAGCGCCAGATCTTCGCCATTGAGATGAAGGGTATCGACTACTACCCCATCTATGCTCTCTCCCCTGAGGATGGCTACAAGCCCTACGCCGAGATGAGCGACATCCTGGAGGTCCTGCGCGAGAAGACTTCTTGGGGCCTTGCGTTCTGGTTTGAAAGCTCGAACGGCTACCTCGGCGGTCGCGCCCCAAGGGAACTCATGAAGAGTGACAGGCAAGCAGTTCTCGCAGCCGCCAGGAACGAGGCCGTGGGCATCCAGCATGGTTAGATTGCCGGATTTGGCGAAGGACCGGCTGACGGCGCCCGCGGATCGCATGGAGCGGTTCGCCAAAGGAAGTGTTATCTATCGTGTTCACCCCGACAGCTACTCTCCGGTTGGCCGAGTGGTTCGCTTCAACGATAGCGACCGTGGCAACGCCCGCTTCAGTCCGATTCAAGACCGCGCTGCCAAGATCATCCCAATCCTCTACGCCGGCGTGACGTACAACTGCGCCCTGATGGAGACTGTCTTCCACGACGTGCCGATAGGTACGGGGCCGACAACCATTGATCCCGCCAAATTAGACTCCTTAGTGTGTTCGGAATTGGAAACCCTGAGAGACCTTCTACTCATCGACCTCACTTCGACAGGGCTCCGCCATTTCGGTTTGAAGAATACCGATCTGATTGACACCGACCCGAACACGTACCCGCTCACGCGGGCCTGGGCCGAAGCTCTCTACGAACGAAATCCCGAAGCGCAAGGCTTATTCTGGACATCCAGAATGCAGAATCGCGCTCAGTCGTTCGTGCTGTTCGGACCGAGAGTGGACTCACCCGAATATCTCCGGCCGGTTGGAGACCCGCAGCGCCTCCGTCAACCGGATGGGACGATTGACTTAGAAGTGCTCCGCATGGCGAAAAAGATTGACGTGGATTTTGCCAGTTGACCCATGAGTTGTGTAACGGCTCCGACGCGGGGTGCAAAAAGGACACCAAAATGAGGCTTTTTGCACCCCCGAATATCTGGCGAACATCGATGCAAATCCTTGATTCTAATTGGCGTCCCCGACGGGATTTGAACCCGTGGTATCGCCGTGAAAGGCACTCCCATTGAGCAACATTAACGCACTGCTGAGAACCAGAACGCATCGGAACGAGCTCTAGCAACATTATTAGGGAACGGCTTAACTGCTCCGCAACTGTCCGCAAACTCCGGGCAGCAGCACCACGCTTGGACCTCGCGGCCGAGAATCCGCTCCATATGGGGCCGGCGAGGAGCTCCTACACTTTGCCGATTATTCTATGGCATAATGCAGGGAGGTGAGAAGATGAGTGCTGCACATGCACAGATTGGGGATTGGCTCGGCGTTCAACCGGCTGCAACGGAAGCGGATCTGCTGAGCATCGTGGAGAACCGCTTAGCGCCTGGAGTGATTAACCGTCTGCTTGCGCTGGGCTTCGATCGCGCTGAGATTGACGAAGTGGTGATCCCGTCCCGTACTCTCCAGCATCGACGTTCAAGGCGCGAAAAACTTAGTGTCGAGGAATCGGACCGCGTATTGCGAATTACCCGGGCCCTATCTGCCGCGGAAGCTACTTACGGCAGCCGCGAAAGGGCACTCGGCTGGTTGCGCAGGCCGATCCCTCGGCTTGGAAACCGCACTCCGCTTTCCCTTCTGACAACTGACAGCGGAACCCGGATTGTCGAAGAAACGCTGATCCAAATTAACGAGGGCATGTTCGTCTGATATGGTGCTCTGGCGGATTAGCCGCTTCATAGACCTCAAGGGCATCGGCGGTCTTCGTTCGAATGGGCGTTGGCATGAAGCCGGTTTACCGGTGGTCTACTTTGCCGGAAGCCCGGCAGGTGCTCTGCTCGAGGTCTGCGTTCACACGTCATCCAATGACGCGCCTCCCACCTACACCCTGCAGCGGGTCGAGGGTCCCGATTTGGAATGTGAGTCCATTCTGCTGGAATCGCTGCCGCCGGACTGGGCCACGAAGCCGGGGATCACTCGCGAGTTGGGAGACAAATGGCTTCGAGAGAAAGCTTCTGTCGTGTTAAAAGTGCCGAGCGCAATTTTGCCGCAAACGTGCAATTACGTGTTCAACCCAATGCATCCGGACGCGAGCCAGTTCACGATTGTGCAAACCTACACGTATCCGTTCGATATGCGAATTAAACGGTAGAATTCCCAAATCGCAGCGATGCAGGTGTACCGTGACAAGCTACATTTAAACTTGCTACAAGGATTAATCCGCTCATTAAAGAGCCGTGGAGTGAGGGGTGGTACCCCCTAACTCGCCTAGATAGCCGGCAACAGAAGGCGGCTGCGCGCGGGCGAGACTGAACTGTCCGGTGTCACGCGGGATTCGCCATGCGGATTGATCTTCCCGCAGAGTGCGCAGACGGTTTGCAATGTCACCCTCACTCAGGCATTCAATTTCAGGAGGGTGCTGGCCAAGGACGGCATCAAGGCGTTCTGGCCGCACAAACTGAACCGCCCCGGCGCAATCTTCGCCGACCGCCGAGATAAGGCTGAAGGCGTTTCGGGCTGATACCTGAAACTTCTGCGCCCATTGGCCTAGCACCAGCTCGTTATCTGGCAAAAGCCTCCCACAAGAATGGGTCTATCTTGTCATTGCCGTGGCGCGACAAGGCTAAAGGCATGGAGAGGGAGAGTGGATATGCGTTCTCGGCTTCGCGCCAGTTGTCTTCGTAGGTAAAGAAGATCCTGCCGCGCGTGTCACGCACGACGCGGCCAGTTATCTGTCCGTCAAGGATTACATTGAGTTCCTTTGTCATATGCGCTTCCTGCGAGCGGCAGAGGTGATCGAGTCAATGTCGACGGGCGGTGGCATGTCTTTGCCTTTTTCGTTGGCAATTTCATTCGCGGTCAGCGGGATTCCGAGCACATCAATGGCGCGAAGGACGAGGGCGATTTCAGCTCGTGGCTTGCCCTTTTCAATTTCGACGATCCATTGGCGGCTGACCCCAACCTTGTCAGCGAGGGCCTTTTGGTCGAGCCCGAGCGCGATGCGGCGATCGCGTATGAGGGCTCCAAGGCCAACTGGGGTTCGAATTCGCATAGTCTGACGTATCCTTGTTAAATGTCGCCGATCGGCGACATGGGTGTGGCTCTTTTGGATTGCCGAATTCCACAGGGTCTAAGTTAGCTCTGCGAGTCACGAGCCCTTACTGCTAAGGACGCGCCGCCAGAGACGGTAGTGCGACTACCAGGCAAGTTTCGATTTTGGGGGCTTTGTGG
>DATDLS010000121.1:0-2071 GCA_036519195.1 Occallatibacter sp.
CATCAGTACCTAAGTAACTATGGAGGGCGTCGATCAGCACTGCGATCAGCGCCCAGGCAGTCAACCCTTGTCCCAGAGCCATCACATGACTTCGCCAGCCGAGTCCCAATCGGTTCGCAGTGATACTCATCAGGACGAACAACTCGCAAATGACAAGGCTTGTAAAGAGACTGCCTCTTACTTCCCACCTATCGAACACATGGGCCGCAGGAGGGGAGACGAACCACGCAAGCGCCGCTGCCAGCAATATAGCCCCCAGCCCTGAGACAAAGAACTGCCTTTTTGCATCTTGGACCCAGGTTCCCGTCGGCCGCAAAACGATCCGGGCGATCTCAAACACAATTCCAATCTGCAACGCGAAGTCCAGCAGAGCCGATGACCAGTAAACGCGGGCATACCACACAGGAGAACCATGCCTGTAAATCGCATAGAGAACCGGCGTCAAGGCCGCTTGAAACGCCATATAAGTTGTGAAGACAGGAATCTCCCTCCACCTGCGGCGAAACATCAGCACCGCGAATAGGGCGACATGGCCTATAAAGCCAGCCGCCCACAGCGCGTCAGCGAACGTCGACAGGTTCATGGCACCTCTCGTCTTTCATTGTCGTCGCTTTCAGAGGCCGAGAGCAGTACACATTAGAGGGACTGCAACGCTCTACTTCGAGCTGCTCGCCACCTGTGGACGGGGGTCGGTTCCACCGACGGCCTGTGGACGGGGGTTGGTTCCACCGACCGCCTGCGGACGGGGATTGGTTCCACCGACGGCCTGTGGACGGGGGTTGGTTCCACCGACCGCCTGCGGACGGGGATTGGTTCCACCGACCGCTGCAAACATATTGATGGGCGCAACGGTCAGCAGAATGGCCGCGGAAAGGGCAAGGCGCAGAGACTTATTCATGACTGTGATTCTCCTTGGGGCGCGTATGTGCGCACTTTGAGCGTATCCGGTATCCCCCACTTGTGTTAAGAAAAAGTAGAGCCAGTGAAAGGGAATCGCCACTATTTCACGTTCAGCCATTCTGCAGTCCCACAAAAGTCACTCCAGAAGTCAACCAGCGGTGCTTGAATCCCAGGTGACGCCTGCTTTCCTCGACGATGGAACCAAAGAGGGCTCACGGCCCCCACCTGATCTCGAGCCAGGCGCGAACCGGCAACGCCGGCAAGTTTGGCTTTGTCGATATTCGGCCCGCTCTAGCGAATTAGTCGCCCGCAGTCTGGCCAACTAAAGACAGGCCAACTCCTTTGCCGCCGTCACCGATGAACCGCCTGAAGAGATTGCGGCCACGGGCCAATCAGCGCTGTGTCGTAGCGTTGCGGGAAGCCAACCTTAACGAATGGCTCTCCGTCTGGAGCGAGCCGGGAGCGGCTGGACATGATTCTCAGCGGCCAAGAAAGGTCTTCCTGCGAGCACTGGCTCGCGGCCTAGTCTAGGCCGGTTACCGGAGGGCGACACACTGCACTATATGTGATGGGCACAGGCGCAGCGCGGACACCATGCGGCTATGCGGCTTTCATCGTGGCATATCCAAAACGAAAGTTGAGAGTCTCGGAACCATATGACATTGCCCTCCTTCAACAAAGGAGATTCCTTCTAGGAAGTTCGAATGACTCCATTGCGGTCGCTTCAGTGGGTTCCTGCCGCTGACGGCCCACTGCGCTGTTCACCTGGCAGGCGATCCGGGCGTATCCCGCCCCTTGAGCACTCCAAAATTGATCTTCATCTGCTGAACGGCAAGTCGTTCGTCGAAGATCGCAGAGCAGCAGCGTCTGGATTATTTGAATTGCCCTACCTCTAACCTATTGACAAATTTGGTCTTCGGGAGGATTTTGAAACCACACGATTTGAATTGCACCCGGTGTCCGGGGGCATCTTTCGGATTGAATCGAGCCGAAAGCCGATAGGAACGCCGGCAAGACACTGTTGGCACTCGTGGTGGAGTTTCTACCGTGGAAAACCCTGGGCGCATCATCGAGCGAAAAAAGGGCCATGCAACGCACCGGAGAATTGCAACCTCACCCTCTCATCCAGCAGTTTGCTGCAACAAGAAGGCTGAGACCAATCGTTGATCGT
>DATDLS010000122.1:0-11294 GCA_036519195.1 Occallatibacter sp.
AGTCGAGCGCTCCCCAATTTAAATAGACCGCCCGGCCTTCGGGACTATAGACGATGACCATTTGCGGTATGGCATCGGTAATGCGGCGGAGCTCGTGTTCATCTTGCCGGCTCTTTTCCTCTGCCTGTTTTGCTGCGGTCATGTCCGTCACGGCACCTACGAATACAAGATTCTCGGATGTGGTGATCATTGCACGAGCGGAAACGCGGAGGTGCTTGACTGCACCGTCTGGCATCAGCAAGCGGTGCTCAAAATCGCATAAGCGCGAGGGGCGTTCACAGCTTTCCATGACTTCATCAAAGTCGATTCTTGCCGCAGAAGCCCGGCCGAGAGCCTGCTGCACGAATTCTCTGTCGTCGGGATGAGTTCGCCGCAGCACCATCTCCAACGTAGGCTTTTCCCCACGATCGTGTTCAAAGATATTGTAGGTCTCCGCCGACCAGTAGATTTCTCCGGTGGCGATGCTCCAGCCGAAGCTGCCAGTGCGGCTTAGGCTCTGCGCTTCAGTCAGGAAAGTTTCGCTGCGCTGCAGATCCGAATAAAGGCCAGCATTCTCCAGCGATATCGCGGCTTGCGCAGCCAGCAACTCCAGCACTGCGACCCGGTCCGACGTGAACGCGCGCGGCGTCAAATTATTCTCCAGATAGAGTACGCCGACAAGTTTCGTTTGTTTGACGATGGGCACGCATAGTACGGATCTAGGGTGCTTCCGGCGCAGATACTCGTCCTGCGAATACAAGTTCTCGACCGAAGCATCATCAAGCAACACACGCTCCCGAGTCCGAATGACATAATGAAGCGCAGATTGGGGGAGATCAAACGGGGTGACGGCCGTTCGCCAAACTGTGACCGCGGCCCTCTCATGGCTGGTGATAGCCTCGGCCTCGATCTGTGGCTCATCCTCTCGGAGGAGGATAAGGAGACCTCGCTCAGCTCCTGCATGCTCAACCGTGAGCCGCATGAGCGTCTCGATTAGCTTGGGCAGCACAATTTCGCTCGACAGCGCTTGTGAGGCCCTGACTACAGTCTCGACATTCAACTGCGCGACCGGCGTGCCGATGGTAGCCGTGGAAGAGGCAGAATCCTGTTCTGGTCGCAGATGCGGGTAATGTTCGTCGAGTTGCCGCACCTTTCCGTCGGCCCCCCAACGCAGATAGCCGTAGCGCGCATGGCGCAGGTAGACATCCGCGAACTGGTCGAACCCGCGCGCCCGGTAGAAGCGCGCGGCCACTTCGTAGGCGATGGCTTCGTTGTGGACGAAGCCATTGTCACGCGACGAACGGATCGCCTGCTCGTACAGCTGCTCGGCATCGAGCACCCGGCCTTCGAGGCGGGCGAGCTCGGCGCCGATCAAAGCGGCGCGGTTTTCGAAATTCTCCGGGCAGTTGTCCGCCCAGACCTCCAGTTGCTTGTGATGCGCAGCGACAGCGGCTAGGTGCCGCTGCCGCTCGACGGCGGGTGAAGCGTCGCAATGGGCGGCTTTGGCCAGCGCGGCGTAAAACTGGTATTCGGCTTCCTCAAGGAACGAGCCTGAGGTCCAGAGCAGCGGTTGTGCCTTCGATGCGGCGTCCAAGGCCGTCGCATAGTCACCGGCGATGTAGCGCGCCTGCAATTTCCGGATCCAGTACCAACATGTCGCGATCGCCAAGGCCGGGTTGCTGGACAAATGGACTTCGATACGAAGTTCATCGAGCTGCCCGTCGTCAAAGCAGCCGAATTTCGGCGTCAAGCCGCGGAGTGTTCGAATCAGTGCCAGTTGCGTGGTGATAATGTCAACGACAAGGCCGAACTGCGCCTTTACAGCGAACGCCAGGCCATTTTCGGCTTCGCTTTGCACCTCCGCCAATGGCTCCCCGGCGAAAAGAACTCCAGAGTTCAGGCTGTTGCATGCGTAGGCTGCATACGTGAGGTCGCCGATCTGGCTCGCTGCCTTGAACGCTCGGCAACACAGATCACGGCATGCCTGCACGTGTTTCATCCAAGGCACTGTATAAAGCGCGAAGCAAAGATACGTTCTTTCCTCAAAGCGTTTTACCCCGCGTCGTTCGAGGAGGTCGTAGCCCAGTTGGCCGAATCGAAATCCGTCCCTGTAGTCGCCAAAACATGGTCCAGCGATCCTGCTGAACTGGACATAAGCCAAACTTGAAGCATCGCAATTGCCATGTTCGAGGCTCAGCCCGACCGCTTTGCAGATCATCACGGAAGCGAGGTTCGCATCTGTAAACAAGGCTGGTGAAAAGAGCTTACCCAGAACCTCGACGGTTGCGAGGGATACCGTGTTCTCCATCGGCGGCAAATCGATGAGATCCTCGATGATCCTTCCCCCGAGCAGTGACCAGATGCGTTCGTATTCCGGTCGTACCTCCTCGTCTTCCGGATGCGGTGACCAATCGATACCGACGTGCCGGAGGTAGCCGAGGCCGACGATAATGGCACGGCTGCTCTGATCGAGGACCGTGCAGACATCGATGTGCAAGCACGCGACAATGGCTCGTTCGACTGTTGTCGTGGCGCGCTGTGACAGCACAGCCAGTCGCGCCTCCGCGACCGATGATTGGCCGGTCAAGAATTCGCATTCGGCTCGGTTGAGATCCAGCGCAAAGGTCAACGCGTGCTGGCGCTCCCAGCAATCCTCGGCCAACAGCGCCGCGCCGACATTGAGATAGGCGAGTGCCGAGGCATACGCCGTAGAGGCCTTGGCGCGCTTGCCCGCGATAAGGTTGAATTCGGCGAGCTGAGTTCGTCCTTCTGGTTCGGCGATTAGCACGGCGCCACGGTTGAGGTGACCTACGATGTCGAAGATCGCCTCCTCCCGTTTTTCCGTCAGCGTCTGCGCGGCGAGCAGGCGGCCGATCCGCAGATGGGCTTCAGCACGCAATGCATCTGGGATCAGCGAGTAGGCTGCCTCCCGCACCCGGTCGTGCAAAAACTTGTAAGAGTCTTCCAGGTGCTCAACCAGTTCCAGCCGGACCGCCGGCCAAAGTGCCGCATGCACCTGCTCCTCCGGGGCATCGAGAACGGTGGATAGCATCGCGATCGTGGCGACGTTGCCTAGGCAGGCGAGCTGCTGCAACGCCTGCTGCGTTTTGACTGGCAATCCGGTCACCTTGCCAACCAGAAGGTCCACCACATTATCGGTGTAACCCTTGGCGCGAATGCGAGCGAGATCCCACGACCAGCACACCGCATCATGATCGAGGCGAAGCAAGCCCTCTTCCGCGAGCGCGTAAAGAAACTGAACGACGAAGAACGGGTTGCCTGCGGTCTTCTCCTCCACCAGCTGCGCCAGCGGCGCGACATGGGCTGGATCGCAGCGAAGCGCATCCGCGATCAACTGCTTGACGTCGTCGCAAGCGAGGGGTGCGAGGTGAATCTCCAGCACCAGCGCTCCGGCTTGGCGGATCGCACCGAGCTTGTGCCTCAACGCATGCGTCGCATCGACCTCGTTGTCCCGATAAGCGCCGATCAGCATCAGGTGCCGCAGATCCGACTGGGTGAGCAGGTCTTCAAGCAGATCGAGAGTCGCCACATCGAGCCATTGCAGATCGTCGAGAAAGAGCGCCAGCGGGTGTTCCTGCCGCGCAAAAACACCGATGAATCGGCGGAACACGAGTTGGAAACGGTATTGCGCCTGTTGCGGGTTGAGTTCCGGAACCGGCGGTGTGTCGTCGATAATGTGCTTCAGTTCAGGGATGAGGTCGGTCATGAGCCGTGCATTTGGCCCCAACGACTCCACAAGAGCATCGCGCCAGATCGCCAACTCGATGTCGCTCTTGCCGAGAAGTTGCCGCACCAGGCTTTGAAAGGCCTGCACCAGGGTCGAATAAGGAATGTCGCGCTTGTACTGATCGAACTTGCCCGAGGCGAATAGCCCGCGCGGAGGAACAAGGACCTTGTGCAGTTCATTAACGACAGAGGATTTTCCGATGCCGGAATAGCCGGAGACCAATATGAGTTCCGGTGCACCGCCTTTGACAATGCGATCGAAAGCGGTGAGTAAGGTTTCGACCTCGCACGCTCTGCCGTATAGCTTTTCGGGGATCAGCAGCCGGGCTGGTACATCGTGCGTCCCAAGCTGGAACGGTTCAATGCACCCTCTTGATTCCCACTCCTCGAAGCACCGTTGAAGGTCCGCCGCAACGCCCAGAGCGGACTGATAACGGTCCTCGGCGTTCTTGGCCAGGAGCTTCATAACGATGGCACACACTGGCTCGGGGACTGCCGCGCGATCCGAAGGTATTGTCGGTCGGCGTGCAATGTGGCAGTGGACCCACTCCAGGGGGTCAGCGGCGCCAAATGGCAGTGCACCCGTAAGCATCCGATACAGGGTGACGCCCAGAGCGTAAAAATCGCTACGGGAATCAACCGAACGGTTCATGAAGCCGGTCTGCTCGGGCGCCATGTAGGCGAGCGTGCCGGAAATAGTCTCCGGAGGGGCAGGCACTTGACGCTCGCGTGGCAGCCGCGACGCGATTCCGAAGCCGGTAAGCCATACGCGGTCGTCGTCGTCGACGAGCACATTTTCAGGTTTGATGTCCTTATGTGTGAGTCCGCGCCGATGGACTTGGCCAAGTGCTGTCGTCAACCCGATGGCAATACGCAGGACTCGGGGGAGATCGAGCGGGTGCCCGTGGCATCGCTCAAGAATCCGATCCAGAGGCTCACCACCAGGGTCTCTGAGGACGAGGATCGTTCGCCCTTCGTGACGACTGAGCGCCAGAGGCTGGGCTGCCCATACCGGATCGAGTTCGGCGGCGAGTGAGTATTCGTACTCCAACCGCCTGAGACTTTGAGGCGACGGTTGTTCCCTGGTTAGTGCCACTACCAGGATGGGCGATGGGTTACCGTGCTGCCGGCCGCAGTAAGTGCTGAATTCCGCACCTTCCCGCAGAGGGACGAGGACGTACCCAGAAAGCTCTCCTCCGTAGGGTATCCCCGTCATCACGGCTGAAGGCCCCAGATCCGGCGCGTCTTGTGAGAATGGAATCCCATGTGGCAAGGTAGGCGCCCCTGTTTTCTACATTTCGTGTAACGTTGGCTTTCTCGATCGTTATAAGATTGCTCTGCCGTTTTCCTTATCGCGACCACACAGTTACTGCTGCAATTCGCTCCACTACATCTTGCTCATCCACTCGCGAATGCAGCTTGGACGATTGCTGAGCCCAGCGACTCTCACATCGCAGGCCGCGAGGAATCAGATCTGGCCGGACCGGAGTGAGCTATTTCTGAGGAAGGATAAGCAGTTGTCGTGCCAATTGCTAAAGCATTGAAAAGAAATGGCGCCATCGTCGATTCATGTCGCACGTTCGGCAAAATGACGAAACCGTCGGCAGAGCGCGTGCTGGAATCAAGAACTGAACAGAAACGGATGGTCTCGCCTTTTGAGGTGCGTTGACCTTGGCAGGAAAATGATTGGAACGCAAGAGCTGCTCGATGAGCAGCGACATAACACCAAAATAGGAGGGTTAGCGATCAGATAGTACTTGCTCATTCCCAAGCGTCTGCCGCAGAATCCCCAGCTTGGTGCCGCACCAGAAGGCCCGAAAATATGGATAGTCAGCCACGAACGAATCAGGTACCATCCGGAACTTGCGACTGTGTCCCTTCAGCTCGCTCGCGAAGAATCCACTCACGTATATAAGGAGGGCAGTCGAGCAATACAATACCCTCGTCCTCGCAGTTACTCAGGAATCGTACAGCCTCAACGTTCACAAGAGTGACTTCACCCAGATCCATGAGGATACGTGCGTTCTCATCGTCAATTTGAGCCCGTATGTTGCCTATATCGACCGATTGAATTCTGCCAGCGATCCGCAACATAGTTGTGTGTCCGTCCGACTCCTTTTCAATTCTCAACATTGGTCGAATGCTCCTCTCGGGCTCTGACGAAGCTGTTGGCATAGACAGCGGCGATAATCCGGATGCACGATGCAGAAGTCATTGGTAGCTTCTCTTGCTCAACTCATCATGGGTTGCTGGATTCGAAAATCAGCGTTCCTGCTGTATCGGGTAGGCATGGCGAGTGCCATTTGTAAACAATTGAAAAAAAACGGGCGACATCGATCTTTCGTCGCGCGTTTCGGCAAAATGACGAGGACTCAACAAATTGACGAATGGAGCTGGCTGTTGATGGCTACATTTGGCCGAGGCTTTCGGAGTATCGAGCACGGGAGACGTGGATCGGCTCAAACGAAGACGCGAGGCCGAAATTTCCAGCCTCCTGCGGCCGAGTTTTCCGGGGCGGGTCATTCCTGAACGCCCGAGACGATTCGAAGCGTTGAGCACTAATATGAATACGCAGGGTCTGCGTTTACCATAAAGAGCAATTTGCTCGGGGGATCAAAATGAGTACCTCGCGATTTGGAATTCCACTATCACAAGACGCATCGGATTCAGGGGCGACAGTCGTGGCGACAGGGATCTCTTCTGGGTACGTCCTCGTGCCCCTCCGGAAAGGTGCGGACTTCACCCTCTACCGTGGCCGGCAGCACGGCGATCCATCCCCCGTCCTGGTATTGGCTCCAACGGCAGAATATCCGTCGCCTGAGAGCCTCCGGAGGCTAGAGCACGAATACTCGCTCGCAGTCGAAATGGATCATGAATCGTCAGCCAAGCCTCTGGCGCTCACACATCACGAAGGGCGAACGATTCTCGTACTCGAAGATCCTGGCGGTGAACCACTGGATCAGATTCTTCATCTACATCAGGGGCAACCGCTCGATCTGAGGCGAGCACTGCGCATCTCCATCGGACTAATGAGAGCACTCGGACAAGTCCATCGGCGCGGACTTATACATAAGGACATCAAGCCTGGAAATGTGCTCGTCGACGATGCCGACAGCGTCTGGTTGACCGGCTTTGGAATCGCGTCACGGCTGCCGCGTGACCGCCAGGCACCTGCGCCGCCGGAGACTATTTCCGGCACACTGGCCTACATGGCGCCTGAACAGACCGGACGCATGAATCGCTCGATTGATACCCCTAGCGATCTCTACTCTTTCGGTGTGACCTTGTACCAGATGCTCACCGGGCGTCTGCCGTTTGCCGCGGCTGATGCCATGGAATGGGTCCACTGCCACATCGCGCGCCAACCGACTCCGCCCGACAGTCTTTGCGATCTCCCGACGCCGGTCTCGGATATCGTCATGCGCCTCATGGCTAAGACCGCGGAGGAACGCTATCAGACTGCCGAGGGCCTCGAAGCCGATCTCCGGCATTGCCTGTCTGAGTTGGAAATGAGAGGTCGCATCGATTCATTCCCGTTGGGTACCCATGACATCGCGGACCGCTTGCTGATCCCTGAGAGGCTGTATGGACGGGAGCGCGAGGTAAAGACGCTGCTGGCGGCTTTCGACCGTGTCGCAGCAAGCGGCACCCCTGAACTCGTGCTCGTGTCTGGCTGCTCCGGCGTCGGCAAATCTTCTGTAGTGAACGAACTGCAAAAAGCTCTGATTGCACCGCGAGGGCTCTTCGCAGCGGGCAAATTTGATCAATATAAGCGCGACATACCGTATGAGACATTGGCACAGGCCTTCCAGACCCTGGTCCGTCAGATCCTCGTCAAGAAGGAAGCGGAGGTAGATCAATGGCGAGAAACCCTGACGCAGGCGGTGGGGCCGAATGGTCAACTTATCATCGATCTCGTCCCCGAGTTGGAGTTCATTCTTGGGAAACAACCATCCGTTCCGGATCTTCCACCGCTGGATGCGCAAAACCGCTTCCAGAGGGTGTTCCGGCGCTTTCTGAATGCTTTCGCCACGAGGGATCACCCGCTCGCGCTGTTCGTTGATGATTTGCAATGGTTAGATGACGCGACGCTGGAGCTCTTCGTACACCTGTTCACTCACTCAGAGATCAAGCACCTTCTGCTGATCGGAGCTTACCGAGATAACGAAGTCGACTCCTCTCATCGTCTGTCGCGAACCCTTGGGGCACTCCATGACACCGATGCGAAGATGCTGGAGATCGTGCTTACCCCGCTCGAACTTGACGACGTGAACCGCCTGATTTCTGAGGCGCTGCATTGCACGCAGGTTGCCGCGTATCCCCTTGCCGAGCTCGTATATGAGAAGACAGGCGGAATTCCCTTCTTCGTCATTCAATTCCTGACCGTGTTAGTGGACGAAAAGTTACTCTCGCTTGAACAGATTGCGCGGGTCTGGCAATGGGACATGAATCGCATCCGCTCCAAGGGCTACACCGAGAACGTCGTAGATCTCATGGTCGGAAAGATAAAGCGTTTGTCTGCCGAGGCCCAACAAACTCTGAAAGAACTCGCTTGCCTAGGCAGCGCCGTCAAAATTGAGACCCTGGCCCTGGTTCACGAGGGCGCGGAGGAGACGATGCACGCGGCCCTTTCTGAGGCAGTCGCTGCCGGCCTCATCTATCCCGATGGCAGATCTTACAGCTTTCTGCACGACAGAATCCAGCAGGCTGCTTATAGCCTCATTGCCCAGGATGATTGTTCAGAAGTCCACTTGACGCTGGGCCGTGCTCTGCTGGCAAAGATGACGGCGGAACAGATCGCTGAACATCTGTTCGATGTTGCGAACCAAGTCAACCGTGGCTCGAGGCTGCTGGTGGAAGACGAGGAAAAATCACGGGTGGCAGCGATCAATCTGCGTGCCGGACGAAAGGCGAAAGCATCGGCTGCCTATGCGTCAGCGCATGCCTATTTTTCGACCGGTGCGGCATTACTCGATGAAGGCGCTTGGGTCAGCCACTACGAATTGATATCCAGCCTGTCGCTCGAATGGGCGCGGGCTGAGTTGCTGATCGGTAATTCAGAGATATGCGAACGATTAGTTGAGGATTTATTACAGCGCCGACTGTCGAAGATCGACACGGCTACGGTCTACCAGCTCAAGGCTCAGTGCCATTTGCCCAAGATAGAAAACAGTGAAGCTGTAGCCAGCACCCTCACCTGCCTGAGCATGTTCGGCATTGACATACCAGCCCACCCAACTTGGGAAGAAGTCCAGATTGCAGCCGAAGAGGTTTGGCAAAGCCTCGACGGACGCCCGCTCGAAAGTCTGATCGATCTGCCGCTGATGACTGATCCGGAACTGCAGGCCACCATACTGGTGTTATCGGCGCTCACCGCTACCGCCTTCATCACTGACATCCGTTTGTGGTGTTTGGCGGTGAGCCGCGTGGTGAAGATCGGGATCGAGCACGGCACGAGCGAGGCCTCCGCGTTCGCTTACGGCGAGTGGGGCGCTGCACTTGGGCACCTCTTTCGTCGTTTCGACGATGCCGATCGATTCGCCCAACTTGCATGTGACCTGGCTGAGAAGCACGGTTTTATCGCCTACAGTGCGAAGATTCACCACGCTAAGGGATCGATCGCTCTTTTTTCGCAGCCAATCTCAGTCGCGCTCGATTGCATGCGGACAGTGATTTGCACCGGGGTTGAGACTGGCGATCTGACCTTCGCTTGCATCGCCCAACAACAAAGTGTAACCCTTCTTCTGTTCCGAAACGATCCACTCGATATAGTTCGGCGTGAGTCGGAGACGGCGTTGCGTTTTGTCTGCGAAGCCAACGTTTATAGCGATTTCACGGAGACGATCGAGTGTCAACGACGCTTCATCGCAACCATGCAGGGGCGGACCCTGAACTTCTCTACATTTAACGACGCACAGTTCGATGAGACGAAGTATGAGGCAAAGCTTACCGGGAAACGACTGCCTATGGTGATCTGCTGGTATTGGATCCTCAAATTGAAGGCTCGGTTTTTGTCAGGCGACTACCCGGAGGCTCTGGCGGCTGCTGACAAGGCGCAGGCCCTGCTTATGGCCTCTACTGCTCATCTTCAGTTGCTCGACTACTTCTATTATTTCGCGCTGACGGTGGCTGCATGCTATGAGAATGTATCCGCCGATCAGCAGCAAGCGTGGCACGACCTGCTGGCAACACACGTTGAACAACTGCGCGCATGGACCGAAATCAACCCATCGACGTTTGCCGACAAGCACGCGCTGGTGTCGGCTGAGATCGCCCGCCTCGAACGGCGAGACTCCGACGCAATGTGTCTCTATGACCAAGCTATCAGCCTGGCGCGTGAGAACGGCTTCATCCAAAATGAGGCGCTGGCTTATGAGATCGCCGCGCGGTTCTATGCGGAGCGTGGCGTAGAGACAGTCGTCCACGCCTATCTTCGCAGCGCCCGGAACTGCTATGACCGTTGGGGTGCGCATGGCAAGGTCAGACAGCTAGACGCTCAGCATCCTCGTTTGCGCGAGGATCGGACGCGAGGCGTCTTTATTGCTACGACTGGGACGCCGGTCGCGCAGTTGGATGTCGCAGCTGTATTCAAAGCATCACAGGCACTGTCAAGTGAGATTTTGCTCCCTAAGCTGATCGAGAAGCTCATGCGACTCGCGGTTGAGCATGCAGGTGCCGAGCGAGGTCTCCTCATCCTCCTCAGAGACAATGAACCACAGATCGAGTCGGAGGCCGTCACTGGCCAAGAAAGAGCCACGGTCACAGTTCGGAGGACAGCCGTCACCCCAGCTGATCTCCCGCAATCCGTGCTTCATTACGTCATTCGGACTCGGGGGCGTGTGTTGCTTGAAGATGCTTCGGTCGAGAACTTGTATTCGCAGGACGAGTATCTGCGCCAGAACCGCCTCAGATCCGTTTTATGCGTGCCCATCGTCAAACAATCGAAACTTGTCGGCGTACTCTATCTGGAAAACAATTTGACTCCGAGCGCGTTCACGTCGGACCGGGTCGCGGTGTTGGAGTTGCTGGCTTCGCAGGCTGCGATATCGCTGGAGAATGCTGGACTTTATTCAGATCTGCAACGTAGCGAAGCTTTTCTGGCTCGAGGGCAGAGCGTAAGCCACACCGGCAGTTTCGGCTGGAGCGTCGCCAGCGGCGAGCTTTACTGGTCGGCGGAAACCTACAATATCTTTGAATACGACCGAGCAGTAAAGCCTGCGTTGGAGATGATACTGCGGCGAACTCATCCCGATGATAGAGATCTTGTGTTGCAGACCCTCGACCGGGAGTCTGAGACAAGAGCCGACTTTGAGCTCGAACACCGTTTGCTGATGCCGAACGGTTCCGTCAAGCACCTACACGTTTCCTTTCGTGTGGTGACGACCACATCTGGGAACCTTGAATTTGTGGGTACCGTGACAGACATCACCGCAGCAAAACAGGCAGAGGAAAAGAGCCGGCAAGATGAACACGAGCTCCGTCGCATTACCGATGCGATCCCGCAAATGATCATCGTCTATAGCCCGGAAGGCCGGGCGGTCTATGTAAATTGGGGAGCGCTCGACTAC
>DATDLS010000123.1:0-12562 GCA_036519195.1 Occallatibacter sp.
CGGAACGCACAACCGTTTCTTCAGCGGAGTGGATGCCCTGTTTGCCACGCTCACACGCGTCTTTACGGAGATGCAGTCGTATCCACAACTGATCCAGTCGTATCTAACGCCTTTTTGTTGAACATCATGTCCTTTTATTTATGCGCATGTGTATAACTGTAGACGAAGCTGGGAAAGTGTGGTCAGCTAGGATGATTTCTCCGAAGACCGATCCAAGCCTGGTAAGCGCGGCAGCGGGTTGGAAGCTAATTCCTGCGCTGAAAGATGGCAAGCCGGTCGCCTACCTTTCGAAGATGGCGGTCAATCCGTACAGATGAACGGAAGCTCCGCGAGTGCAATCCCCGTGGTCATCATCGCTATGACAAAATACCCATTTGCAAACGATCCAAAACTCCCTGTCCCATACGATCAGGCGCAATACCGGCAGCTGATGCTTAACTACCGGCTGCTCTTTTTGGGTCGCTTCGCCCGCTCAGTCCCGGACGGAACTCTCGTGACTACGGCATGAAGCGGACACTACATTCAGCGTGATGAACCCGAACTCGTCACCTGGTGTATTGAACGGGTTCTACATACTCACGACAAAGTAGCCTCCCGCGAATAACCTTGGGCTTTGAAACTCCTGCGAGTAAACCCCAAGCGGGTATTGCATCGGATGTTCACCTCTGCCAATTGGGGTCATTGGAGCAAGAGCCGAACCACGTCGAGTGAAGTCAGATATGCGCAAGAATTGAAGGTTCAGTTGGCAGTAGGTGCCTCTAAGTGATCCACAACAATCACATCGATGAAATCTCTCGCTGAGACAAGCTTGAGTCCGAGTTGTTCGTGGATCAGTGTCAGCAAGGAAGGTCCGTCCGGTTCCAAGAGTGCCCGAGCCGCAGATTTCAGGGTGATGTCATAAACTCCCCTGATGCCGGTGTGATCGAGCCCTGGCAGATCGATGCCGCGAAGCTCGGTCAATTGCTTCGCGAAGTCAGTCATCGACACATTGGTGAAAACGAAGCCTCCGTCCACCACTCGTGGAAGTGTCTCTTTCGGGTACGAAGGCGGGAGTGAATCCGTCTTGTCCGCAGGAAGCCTGGGGCCGTCCTTAGCCACTACCAGTTGGTACACAGACGTGCGTTTCTTCTCATGATGAAGCTCGACCCTGAATCGGGTTGCCAGCAGATCCTGAAGCATCAATCGGAGTGAGTCGACATCGGTTGACGCACCCGCTCGGGCGCGAACATCATATCGCCTGCCCTCCAGCATGCTCTGACCCGCAAGCTGGTAGTGCTCCAGCCCGTACGCCCACTCCACCATTTCAGGCAGATCGATATTGCGCATCGTGAGGCTGTCTGCCGCATACTGGATCTCCGAGCGTGACCCGCCTTCGCCGCCCGCTTCTTGCCCCGTTGCCGGTCGAACGGATGCCACCTCGAATGCGTTACGCGATCCATTCGACGACTGTGCGTGTGCTGGCGCAATGAGCAGGAAGAGAATGATTGGCCGGCTCAGATGCCGTATGCAAAGCGCGTTGACTATCATGCAGGCAATCTTACCGTCATCCCAGGGGGCCATGCCCCTTAAATCTCGACTCATTAGACACGCATCCCTGCGCAGAGCCTTGAGTAAGAGTCTCAGATGGGAGCCATAACGTGCCTTGGAAGGGGTTCCGCCCGGTTTGTCGCTACCCCTCCCTATGCCGAATCTTCGCCCCGGAAAACAACCGGAACAGGTCTGGATTTGAGTAAGGGAAGGGTAGGCGGTGAACCACCAGCGGTATAGTCGCCTTGAAAGTCGACTGGCGCCTGGAGGTCGGTGGCCGCTCAGCTCGTCTCGGCAATTTTGCAGCTCCGGGTGGATAGTCGCCAACTCGCGAGTTATACAAGAATAAATGCCAGGCGTGATCCTGCCGGGCGTGATGCGCCCATCATCAAGCTCAGGGTGACGATAGCCTTCGACAAGTCGACTTCCGGCTGCAAGCTCGATTTCGTTTCCACATCGAAGTTGCCAGAGACGACTTTGCATGAGCTTCATCAAAGGTGGCATCAATCGTCGACCAGAATCCAGTGCATCATCTCGCCCACTGAACGACGCTTGAACTTGATCGTTCCTGTTCCGGGAATTTGCGGCTTTGGGATTTCACAGTACACTGCACCGTATGCAATTGGCAACGAGAAGATGTCGTCGATTTCATGTAACGATCCCGCCTCGAGGAAATGAACCGGTCCATCCGCGCCGGTCTTCTGCTGAATGAATTTGCAATGAACCTTCGTCTGAACACCTTTCGCGGTGAATGTGCAGTCATAACAAAGGTTTATGGGAATGCCGGCCATTGGCTTTCCGCTGTCCACATCGACTGCTTTTACCGAATACACCTGGCAGGCGGCACGGCCAAGACTAAACAAAAGAGCTGTTCCGAGCATTAGAGTTGCGCGTTGCGTGCGGAAACTGGTGTACAAGAGATTACCTCAGCTCAGGATCGTGCCCGGAACGCCATGGTGACGGTGTCTTCAGGGACTTGGAATCGAATCGGTAACGGAGTCGAGCTTGCGCCAAAGAAAAGGTCGTGCCTGGGTCGCCAATCCGTACAGAACCCCGGCTTGAGCCCGCCAGCGACTCCGAGCAAGCCAAAAAGAGGGTCGGAGACGGGTCCAACAGTCGACCGCCCACAACTCTTCCGAAGACCAACGGCAGATAACCTGTCGTCCCCGCGGGTCCTCTTATCATGCAGGAAGCCCGGCCTAAGCCGATGACTGCCACTCCCAGGTCTTCCGCATTCGCCGCTGCGGATCGCGGCTGGAAAGAGTGACTCACATACCTTGCCCGCCTTCTGGGCGTATAACAGTCTTTACAGCGCCTCTTTCCAATCACGCTCAATCACATGGTGAGGATTCAGTTCATCGTTCATCGAGTCTACATTTCGTCAGGTTTGGCCGGTTTGTGCCTCCTTCTGGCCGCAGCATCCTTCGCGCATTCGCAGCCCGGCCTCCAGTTTCCGCCGCTGCCATCCGATGCGGGCCCGCCACCAACATTTCTCGATCGGTACCCGGAGAATGCGAGCCTGCCGCCCACGTTCACGATCTCTGTCGGCCCGCTCGGATTTTCCATACCCAGCGAACACTACCTCCTGCGCCACCAGAGTCTGGTTAGCCTCGATTTCCTCGACGAAGACCGGGTTCTGTTCACCTTTCGGGTGTCGGGACTGATGCAGCGCGACGCCGATGACAAATCAGTTGACGGGAAGCAACAGATTCAAGCCCTGGTGCTGGCGCTTCCCAGTGGCAAGATCGAGTCCCGGGCTGTGTGGATCGTGTCCGACCGTTCGCGCTATCTCTGGATGCTAAACGATGGACATTTTCTGCTGCGCGTGCCTGACGGTCTCGATGAGGGCGATGCCCAGCTGCGGATGAAACCCTACCTGCGTCTCCCGGGCCGACTACTCTGGATTGAGATGGATCCCAGACAGCAAGTCATGATTACCAACTCCCTTGAGCCTGCAATTGCAGCGCAGAAGCCGGGCGAGGCTGGCCCTCCTGTGACGGAGTCGCCCACTGCGACAGCGAACGGGCAGAAGCCCGGCGAGCAAAGCGTTCTTGTGGCTCGCACTCATAAGCGGTCGTCGGGCGAGGTGATGCTTGTCAGCCGAGTGCCGTGGACGTTTCAGACCTCCGACTGGCCCATGAACTCCGAAGGTTATCTTGAGAAGTCGCAAGATGGAGCCCATCAGTGGCTACTGAAGTTGAACTACTTTTCCGGCGGAGGCCGAGTGCTGGCCCGCATCGAGTCGACTTGCCCGCCGGAGTACAACTTTGTCTCCGAATCAGAATTCCTGTTGACCAAATGCGATCCACGCAGCGGGTGGAAGCTTGGGGCAATGTTGACCCGTGGCGATTTGCTTTGGGAGGCGAGGACCGCGACGAATGCGATCTTGCCATTGCTGGTGACGGCGCCAAATGGTTCGCGCGTGGCGCGGGAAACGCTGCTCCTCAAACGTTCAGCCGACCGCTATAAACGCATGATCGGCGCGAGGGATTTCCAAGGTCAGATGGTCAAAGTACTCGATGCGGCCAACGGCAAAATGGTGCTGAAGGCGCCGCTCACCCCAGTTCTCGATGGCGGCGGCAATGTCGCAATTTCGCCGTCAGGGCAGCGCGTTGCCATCCTCAACGTAGGCGCCATTCAGGTCTTTCAACTGCCCGCACCGCCTCCCCCTGCGTCCGGCATCCACTGAATAACCTCGTCCGACACCTAACGCCCAGTTTGCCCTCCATTCGTCGTCTTCGCGGTTTGGGAAGGCGTTTCGATTCTTTGTGCTTTCAATGCACGGTCTATTGCCGGTCACAGCTCTGAGGTGGGTCGTGCGCTCGCCGGAAGACGTTCGCCGTCAACGAACACTTGCGGCATCGCCTCCAATCCGAGCGACCTGCCAAGCTTGAGCGGCGAATTAACAACAGACCGATCCTGCTGCTTCAGACACAATGCCAGCTCAGGCTCAACCACCCGGCTTTCCCCCCCCCGTTTTTGCTAGCGAGGTTATCAAGTGCTTGAAACGACTTCCCCAAATCCAGCTGCGGACCGTTGATCTCAACTCTGTTTTTGTGCACGTAATCAACGTATGCCCGGCATGCTGAAGAATTAAGCCTCGCAAGGCAGTCTGCGTCGACGGCGGCTCGTGTTGCCCATGGATGGCCTTCGATCGGAAAATCCTTGTAGACGGCCTCCGCGGAGCAGCGGAACTGTGAACCGAATTAAGGCCCCAAGAGACGGTTTGGATGATCGTTCGTTTTCTCCAACCGCCCATTTGTCAGCGCCAGAAACGTCCAAACCAGCAGATTCCGGCACAAACAATTAGTCCGGTGAATCAAAGTTCGGTTTTCTTCCACCTGGCTAGTTGCCTAAACTTCAATCGCTTCTCCATATAATTCCTGTATTTTAAGGGAAATCAGCTTAAGCCGGTTGGCTGTTCCGTTGCTCCGTGGCCCCCGAGCCCCTGTAACCTGGGGGCCTTGCGGGTATCTAATGGAAGGGGAGTTCCTCCGGCTTTACCGGAGGATTTTTACCCAAAAAGCGACAAGCACTTCCCGCGCGAGGTCACACAGATGCAGATTGCGAAGCCGTCCGATATTCCTTCTTCAGAAATTACCCCCCGCACGGGCTACAACTGGTATGTGAATCGAAGGAAGTTTCTTCGCGCCGCCGCTGCCAGCGCGGTCGCCGCCGGAGCCGCAACTCTGGGCGTAGAGCGCGTAGCGGAAATCATCTCTCCGCGCATTGACGCGCAGGCGGACACCAAGCTCGAGACCGTCAAGAGTCCTCTTTCCACCACCGGCGAAGCCCTCACCAGCCTCGACGACATCACCCACTACAACAACTTCTACGAGTTCGGCGTCAACAAGGACGACCCGGCAAAGCACGCCGCCAGCCTACCTACCCGCCCCTGGACCGTCAAAATTACCGGCAAAGTAAAGACTCCCAAAACTTTCGACATCGATGCCCTCCTCAAGCTCCGCCCGCTTGAAGACCGGATTTACCGCCATCGTTGTGTCGAGGCCTGGAGCATGGTCATTCCCTGGGTCGGCTACTCGCTCTCTGAATTGATCAAACAGTGCGATCCGCTGCCCTCCGCCAAGTACGTCCAGTTCCTCTCCTACTACGATCGCCATGTCGAAAAGTGGGCCTCCGACTCGACCATCTCCTGGCCCTACAGCGAAGGCCTGCGCATGGACGAAGCCATGAACCCGCTCACCCTGCTCACCTTCGGCCTCTACGGAGACGTCCTTCCCAACCAGGACGGCGCCCCGGTCCGCATCGTCGTCCCTTGGAAGTACGGCTTCAAATCCGCAAAGTCCATCGTCGAAGTCCGCTTCACTGACAAGCAGCCCCCCACCACCTGGAACGAACTGGCTTCCAACGAATACGGCTTTTATTCCAACGTCAATCCCAACGTCGACCATCCCCGCTGGAGCCAGAAAACCGAACGCCGCATCGGCCTGCCCTTCTACGCCCAGCGCAGGGCCACGCTGATGTTTAACGGCTACGGCGACCAGGTAGCATCGCTGTACACCGGCATGAACCTGTCCCGGAACTACTAAGAGCCCCAAAAAAAGAAAGCAACCGGCGCCCTGCCTATGAACCGAACGACCCTCATTCTCCTCAAGACCCTCACCTGGATCGCCTGCCTGGGCCCCGCGGCTCTGCTCACCTATCAAGCCGTCACAAACACCCTCGGCCCCGACCCCACCGCCAACATCGAGCTCACCACTGGTTACAACACGCTGCTGCTGCTGATCCTCTCGCTGGCTATCACCCCGCTGCGCAAACTCGTCCCAAAGCTCACCTGGCTCATCAAATTCCGTCGCCTGCTCGGCCTCTTCGCCTTTTTCTACGGCACCGTCCACCTGCTCGCCTACGTCGCCCTCTACGCCGGCTTCGACCTAAGAACCATGCTCAACGACATCGCCAAGCGCAAGTTCATCACCATCGGCGTCGCTGCATGGCTGCTACTGTTGCCGCTTGCGTTGACTTCCACCAACTGGGCCATCCGCAAAATGGGCGGCAAGAACTGGAATCGCCTGCACAAACTGGTCTACTTCGCTGCGATCGCGGGAATCATCCACTACTGGTGGCAGGTAAAAACCGGCGTGCTGAGTCCGCTGCGCCTCACAATTGTTCTCGCAGTATTGCTTCTGGCCAGACCGATCCTCACTTGGGGCCAGCAACGCAAAAAAGGCCGCCCCGTCGCAGCCTGAAGAGCGGGGGCGCGTCTGTCGCTTCCGCGCAGAAATCAGTCGAATTGCAGCAAGGACTGCGCCACCGGATGAAAGCACTTGCGGTGCATCGGCTGGGCACCCAGCCGCGCTAGCGCCGCCAGGTGCTCAGCTGACCTATAGCCTTTGTGGCTGGCCAGCCTATACCCCGGAAACTGGCTGTCCAACTCCACCATCATCCGGCCGCGGTGCACCTTGGCCAGCACACTCGCCGCGACCGAGAGCGTTTCTATGTGATCGATCACGAAGGTGTTAACTTGGGCATTCTGCTTGACCAGCTTCAGGCCAACCTGCTTTTCCAGAGCGCCGGGCAGCGGCAGTAGACCAATCGCCTCTGAGGAATCAGCGTTCGCTGGAACGTCGTCCGCCCCAAAATCGAGCACTGCATCGTAGCCCCCCTGCGAGCCCGGTCTTATCAACAACGACCAGCGGCAACCCCAAGCCCAATGAGTCTGCGATCTGCTGCATCGTCACATTGAGCATCTCAAGTCGGCGCTCACCACTGTGGCTCAGCTCACGATTAAAAATGCCACAGTGTGCTCGGACCGTCTTATATGACGGGTACACGTGCGGAAACTTATTCTCGTCTACTTGGGACGAGGAAAGCGTACAGGGTGCGCCTTCGGGATGCGGTTTCAATGCGAATCCTGGCCCAGCGACCACGAGTCCGTATACCTGGCCCTCGCGCTTCCCCATATGAGCGGCGAACTGAAAGCGATCTTCGAGTAGCGAACGGACCATTTGGCGCACGTTGTCGCGGCTCGGCTTGCCTTCAGTACGGGCCTCGACTGTGAACCAGCCCTCCTGGCCTACTTGGGCAGAGCCTCGCGCGCTTCACGCCTCGCTTGTTAACTTCGGAGATCGTACGCGAAGTTGATCAACCACGGAAGCTGCACATTCCAGGAAACCAATCCGCCCAGCGGGGCGCCGCGTCACTCGCCGGGTTCCGGAAATCCACTCCTTTGAGAACGAGTTCCTGGGTATTGGGCCGGACAGAGGCGGCGTCGAATGACAACTTGCTGGCCCCGCTTGTTGCCGGACTGGAAGTAGCAGACGCTGCAGCCTGACTAACCGCGGCCTTCAACTGCGAGCATGCTGGAAGCGCAGTGGCGATACTGAGCGCCAACAGCGCGGCTGCTTTTTCAAGTTTGCACGGATGAGTGAGCATCGTTGGCCTCCTACACGCGGATCACGCTGGAATTACCGACGATAAGGATCGTTTGCTGTCAGACTAGGCACCAGAAGGCCGAGATTTGGTAGCCAGTCTGTTCATTCGGACGATTGCTCCCGCTATGACAATCACGAAGGAATCGGCGAAGTACCACGTCAACCTCCAGAGAAGTGCGTCGTTGCCGCTCCTGATTGCTGCGTACGTGGAACCAACGACAGCCATTGCTCCCCAGATGAGGGCCAGCACAATTGTGGCCACCATTTCTCTCTGCCTCGCGATGAAAGCGACGATGAACCCAATCAACAGGAATGTGATGAGATGTTCGATGTCAAGGCCGGTCGACGCGAAGAATAAATATGGACTGAGGTGATGCTCGAAGAAGACCTGGTATTTCTCAAGCACTGCAAATGTCACTGAGCCGACCAAGGGAGCGACGAGTTTCCGCAGTAAGAATCCGCCGATCACCGCGGCGGCTGTGATCGACGGGGCAGTACGAAAACCAAGGCCCGCAAGCCGTGGGAGAGTCTTGATCGTTTGCCGCCAATACCACTTTCGCGCCGAAGGTGCTCCCGATTTTGCCGCAATGAGCGAGAACTCTTCAAGCAGATCACCCAGAATTGCTTCTGATTCTTCAGCGAGGGCGAACAGGTTTATCAGCCAAACTGCAATGCGCGGTGGCTGAACGAAATTGGGTTGCGATGTCATGCGTAGCTCCGGATGAGACCGAGTCCTTCCGTCATGCTCTGCAGTGCGCGATGTGTGCGACTCACAGACTCCACACCGTCGGCTGTGACACGGAAAAAGCGCTTGGAACGTCCGCCGCGTTCCGGTGTAGGGTCACCTCGATGCGACGTGACGTATCCTTTTCTTTCCAGGCGATCCAGAGTGGCGTACACCGCGCCAATCGAGACCTCACGGTCAGTGCGGAGTTCTATCTCCTGACGTACAGTGACCCCATAGGCGCGATCTTCCAGCCGCAGGAGCGCCAGGACAATGATGTGTTCGAATTCACCAAGGTAGTCGCGGTCACTCATTATCTATACAATATAGAACAAATACTTGGTTGTCAAAACTTCGACAGTCAGATTCAGAAGCTTGCGTTGCCTCATTTGTTCAATTCTTTTGCATTGAAGCTAAACCTGGAGGGTCTAATCAATTTGACGGTAACAGGGCCATGCCCTCATCGAGCTTGTATACCGGCATCTTCTTAGTTTCGGGCGGATGGCTCCTTGGACATTAAGGTTACGAAGTTGGCACCTCGGTTGATTCTTAGGGTGCGATTTGGAGCAGAGGCGTTGAAGATTCCCGCCTCGATTTATTTCCGGTTGAGAGCCATGAAATTGCAATTTCATCCTTCTAACCTATCTGGAGTGGAATTCCGCCGTCCAAACCGATGGATGAGCAAACAAGAACGGTCTGACCAACCGCTTTTCTTTCGGAATATGCTGGAGCGAAGCTTAGTAAAACCCAAACGGAATAAGGAGGCGTATGTTGCAACAGTTGCGGTTTGCGATTCGGATGCTGCTGAAGCAGCCTGGTTTTAGCTTGATCGTGGCGCTGACGCTGGCCTTAGGAATTGGCGCTACTTCCGCGGTTTTCAGTTTGATTCAGGGCGTGCTGCTCACACCGCCCCCTTACCAGAAACCGCAACAACTCGTGTTGATTCCCACCGTGCGCACGGATGGAAAGAGGATGGACAGCCCGCGCGGCTGGGCAGCGCAACAGTGGATGGAATGGAGCAAAGAGACGGCATCGTTTCAGGGAATCGCCGGGTATGACTGGACCTTCAATTTTTTGATTCGCAATGACGGTAGCCTGTCTATGCAGGGAATGGAGGTAAGCAAAGACTATTTTCGACTCATGGGTCTTAAGACGGCATTAGGGCGAGGCTTTGACGATTCGGATTTCGGGCAGGGACACGTGAAGTCGATTTTGCTGGGATATGAGTTCTGGCAACATGCCTGTGGCGGCGATAAGGAGATCATTGGGAAGACCGTGCACATCAGCCGCTGGGAGTCGTCGCCGGTTGTGATTGGGGTAACGGAGCCAGGAGTGCGATTCTTGCCGGCGCCGGGGGCGGCGAAGGAGCCGAATTACGACGTGAACGCGACGGTGGATTTGTGGGTGCCGGCTGATCCGGACCCAAAGTATCTAAAAGAGCCCTATTGGAACGTAGTCGGACGGTTGAGGGAGGGAGTGACTCCACAGCGTGGCCAGCAGGAACTGGCCGCATTCACCGCAAGAGAGGCCAGCGCAGAGAAGCAGTTTGAAGGCTTCTCGTCCCGACTTGAGCCGTTAACGGACGAAATGAATCGGGATGGCAGACGGATTCTGTTGCCGCTGCTGGGCGCGGCGGCGCTGGTGCTGCTGATTGCCTGCGGGAACGCCGCAGCTTTGCTGCTTGTGCACGGACTGCAACGACAACAGGAATATGCAGTGCGTATCGCGATGGGCATGGGCCGCATCGGCCTTCTGCGACAGGTCTTGACGGAGAGCTTGCTGCTGGCGTTGCTCGGCGGGGCGTTTGGAGTCGGGCTAGCCCTTTGCGCCGTAAAACTATTCAAGGTAATTGCCGGACATGCCGTTCCGCGCCTGGACGGAGTAACAGCAGGCTGGGCAGTTTTGGGTTGGGGGCTTGGATTGGCGGTGCTCGCTGCGTTTTCCGCAGGAGCTATTCCGGCGCTGCGCGCCTTTGGGTTGAATCCGATGGAAGTACTGAAAGATGCTGGGCCGAAGGGAACGGCGGGAATCGGAGAGAGGCGCCTGTTGCGTGGGGTCGCGATGCTACAGACCGCGTTGACGTTGGCGTTGCTTGTGGGTGCGGGTCTGCTGATTCGCACCATGGCAAAAATCGCGGAGGTACCGTCGGGATATAACACAGGCCGAATCCTGACGATGAGTGTCACAGAGGTGCAAAGCCGGTCAAACTGGGGTCCCTTTCACCGCCAGGCGTTGGAGCGCGTTGCGGCTCTTCCGGGTGTCCAGTACGCTGCGTTTGCCTGGGGTGTGCCGCTGACGGGAAACAATTGGCCCGCGACTATGGAAGTTGAGGGCCAGCCGCCGGCTGCAAAAGAGAGCGACAAAATAGCGCTGCCGCTGCGCGCGGTGACGCCAGATTATTTCAAGTTGATGGGATTGCCTCTGATCGACGGGCGGGAATTTCGATCGACTGACGATGATAAAGCGCCAAATGTGGCCATCGCGAACCAGGCATTTACGCACCGCTACTTTCCCAATAGCAACTCAGTTGGGCGGAAATTCTGGTTGAACGGACGCGATAAACCGGGCGTGCAGATTGTCGGCGAGATCGCGAATGGGCGGACAGACGATCTGACACAGGAGCCATCCCCGGAGATTTATTTGCCGCTATGGCAAGCAAACGCGTTCTCAAAGCATCTGGTAGTACGGACAATGGCAGATCCGCGCACGGTGGTGGTTGCGGTCGAGCGCGAACTGCGTTCCGTGGATCCAACGGCGGCGATCGAAAACGTGAAGACGCTGAAGCAGATTCGCGACGAATCACTGGCCTCGCGGACCTTCGCGATGCACCTGCTGACAGGGTTCTCGGTGGTGGGAAGCGTATTGACGCTGGTGGGAATTTACGGCGTGCTTTCGCTGTCTGTGGCCTCGCGACGGCGAGAGTTGGCCATTCGCAGTGCGGTGGGCGCGCAGCAAAAAGACATTCGCCGGCTAATCTTCGGAGAAGGATTCCGATTAGTCGCCGGTGGCGTGGTCGCCGGCATAGCATTGGCGGTTGTTTTGTCGCAGGTGCTGAGATCTTTCCTGTTCGAAGTGCAGCCCAGCGATCCTGTGACATTCATCGTTGTGGGAGCGTTATTCCTGGGAGTCGGGCTCCTGGCGTGCTGGGTGCCGGTGCGGCGCGCGGGGAAGGTCGATCCTCTGGATGCGTTACGCTACGAGTGAGTCGTGGCGGTCACGACAACGAAGACGCACCAGTACGATACCCAAATCGCGGGCAAACCGAAAGTTGACTTCACTTGACGCATTCAGTCCAAAAAAACGTTTCCCACCCCTCCCCTGCCCCCGTTTGCCTATTCCGGTTATATCGTTGGCAATACGTACTTAACAAGGCTGCAAAGTGCGTATGAGGCCCAGCTTTGAGATTGGTAGAGCATGCAGGAATTGTATTCGCAGATCGCTCGTGACCGGCAGACTGGCTTACCAACAACAGATTTCTAGCCTACTGGCGAGTGCCAAGTTTTCAGGTGCTTAAGGAATTCATTTTTTGGGTAAGTTCTTTATTTTCAGGGATGACGAATTTTCGCATTAATATTCAACGGTCCGGTCAGACAGTGAAAACGCGAGAAAATTAGACGGTATGATACGTGCTGGCAGTGCGGAGGTCTCCGTCTGAACCCACCATCTGGATCAGATACTCCTCTTGCTAAGCCAATCATTGGGTGGAATCAGGGAGAGTTTGACGCGCAATTGAGTGGCTACTCTACTGAGGGCACAGCCTAGCGAAGGAGGCGCTTCTCCTCGCTCCTGGAGAATGCTCAATTCTGTGGTACCGTCATGCGGCCAAATCTTCGGTATCGAATGGGATGTTTGGGTTTCTGTAAGTCTTGAGTATGCTCGTCAGGTTCGGGTCTATTTTGGAAGAAAAGGCAAATTCCCG
>DATDLS010000124.1:0-2865 GCA_036519195.1 Occallatibacter sp.
GGCGGCAGGAATAATCTTCAAACCGTCCGGCCCCTTCTCAATTCGGGGCAGTACCGCCAACGCCAGAACCACGATGAAAGTGCCGGTAATCGGGTCGATAAGCATATCCAGCTTTGAGGCCGACCGAACCGCCTCATCCACCGTGGCCTCTAAGTCCGGGGAACCGTGAAACGAAGCCAGCAGCAGCCGGCAAATCGATGCGCGTGCGTGAGCATTGCTTCCTCCCGGGGGTGTGGCTCTTTTAGATTTCGTCGATTTCTCTGAAATAGGGGGTATCCGGGTTAGTTGAGAGGGCCTAAGATTCTCCCTACTTTCTTACGATATTCAGAGCAGGAGGATGTTTGGTTTTCAATGAGGGAGCTGAAGGAGGGACGACTTTGGGGGCGGTATGGTTGGCGTAGTTGGCCGCATGGTTACGCAGGTATTCCTGATTTTCGTGGAACTCCCAGTACTGATCAAAGAGCGGGCCTAAGACTCTCCCTACTTTTTCACGATTTTCAGAGCAGGAGGACGTTTGGTTTTCGATGCAGGAGCTGGAGGGGGGACGACTTTGGGGGCGGTTTGGTTGGCATAGTTGGCCGCATGGCTATGCTGGTATTCCTGATTTTCGTGGAACTCCCAGTATTTATCAAAGTCACCGCTGGTGTGCAGAGCGCGCAGGCGGAGCACGGCCTCAGCGCCGGTTAAACTCCAGCTTGCTCCGCTACGATTCATCCGGGCCTCGACCAGGTAACCGCAGGCGCCTTCGATGACTCCGGTGGCGATCGGAGCTCCCCTCTTCAGCGCCTCTTCATAGTGAAGATAGGGCTCATACTTTTGCAGGTAGTCTGCACAGGCATCCACATGTTTGCGCTCTGCGGGCCCCATTTTGCGGAATGTGGCACTTCGTCTGATCCCTGCCGCCACGATTGTTGCCTTTCCGCGCAGGATCTCCCGCATGTGCTCCAGTACCCAGCTGTTCTGTTTCTTCTCATCCTCGGGAAAAAGGGCCTTGGCGGCTTCCCAGACATACTCCGCCACATGGATGAAGTCCACGACGATGGGCACGGTGAGATCGCGCTCTTCGGCCAACCGCTCAAGAAGACGGATCTGTGTTTCGTTGCCATCTACGAGAGCGACCCAGCGTTTCTTCCCTTCCGGGTCGCGGTGCACTGCCTCCTCGAACATCGCCGTGATCACTTCCTGCGGGGAGCGGGCGAGGCTTGCCCAGACGCGTTTATGTTCCGGCCGGGGACGTATGGCTACCTCCTGCGGCTTCTGTTCCGGCAGGACCTGCTCCGGCGTGCGCACAAACGGTTGGACGGTATAGACGGTTGCTACTGAGGCCATGCGTTTGGCGTTCAGCCTGCGACCGCGCCCCAACCGCGATGTGAAGTTCTTTTCCCGCTCGGCGGCGGCGCGCCGCGTCGGTTCGCGCAGATCCTTGTCCAGCATGTTCACGCCCTTGCCATCTACCGAGAGCACCAGGATGGAATCGGTCTGCTGATCCTGCTGATCCGCACGCGCACTCTTCTGGCGCTCAGCATAAAATGCCTCGAAGTCCCGCGCTGCGCGAATCGTCAGTTGCTCGAACTGCCGCTTCGGTACATGGGCCCCGGTAGACTTCTCCAGCGTCCCGACGCCGTCATCGAAAGACGCCTTGGATGCTTCGATCGCCACCCGGCGCCGTACCTCCAGAGAGTACTTCTCATCGGGGAGATTGAGCGCCGCATCGAGCGGGTGAAGACTCGACTTTTTTCCCGCCGCGCTATAGCCGGTTCGACCCACTTCAACCGTTCCAAAGACCGTTTCCAGGCTGCGCGTATGCACCGGCGTTGGCTTCAGCGTTGTGCCTGCGGCATCCCGAACCGGTTCCTGCGCTTCCCCCGGCCGGCGCATTTCCAGATGCGCCTGCATCAACTTCCGCAACAGATCCTGCCCCATCTCGCCCAGCTGTCGTTCCAGATCGCTGTGGCTCAATTGGTGGGCTGCCTCCCCGGATAAAAACCTAGTCATTTTCTCATAGGACTGATCGGCCGGGGCAAAGGGATTCGGTAATGGACACGCCAGCGCGCTCATGGGCCGCAGACCTCCCCACGCAACTGCTTCAGGGCAGCGCGCCGCAACGGATAAAGAAACACCAGCCTGGGCTGGGCGCCATGGCCACGATGCCGGCGATCATCACCACCGCCTCCGCTGCTCTCTCCAGGCTCCAACAGGTTCGCCAGCCTGATCTCCCGGGCCGCGAACTGCCGGCCGCTACAGCCGATTCCGCTGATATCTTTTGCCTTCGCCACCGCTCGCTCCGCTCGAAATTTACAGTAGACAAACGCGAGAGAAATGTCCAGCCCTGAAGATCTCAATCGGGAAATAGCGGTATCAACATCGTAAACAGTGGTTGCCCCTACCTCCACCTAACTCATCACCGCATCGTTATCTCCGGCATCCGAGCCAGTTCTGCACACCGACCCACTATCTATCCTGTTGTAAATTCGCGTGATAGTCACAAATCTAAAAGAGCCGCACCCTCTTGGATATACACTTCTCCCCGTGGAGCCGGAGTCGTGGATGCGCGCCGCGCGCTTCGAAAACTCTCATGCCGACCCGTTTGACCGCATGATTGCAGCGCAGGCCATCCAAAACAACTTGGCACTTCTCAGCACAGATCTCAAGTTCGATGCTTTTGGCGTTCGACGCCTAAAGAAACCCAGGCGGTAGCTGAATAGGTACCGGGAAAGTGCGTGCCCCGTGCTTCGCAGGTGGCAGCGAGCCAAGCCTGAGAGAAAGCGAAGCCCGCGTCCATTAATCCTCAACCGCCTCAAGAACCAATTCCGTGTTCTGCTCCCGCAGCGGCGTCACTGGAATCCGCAGGGCCGAATTGAATCG
>DATDLS010000125.1:0-33539 GCA_036519195.1 Occallatibacter sp.
TGCGTGGTAGGAGAGCATTCTCTCGTGGATGAAGCGTAACTGGGAAGATACGTGGACATTAGAGAAGAGACCCTGCCGGCATAAGTAGCGATAATGAAGGTGAGAACCCTTCACGCCGAAAGTCTAAGGTTTCCTGAGGAAGGTTAATCCGCTCAGGGTTAGGCGGTCCCTAAGTCGAGGCCGAGAGGCGTAGACGATGGAAATCCGGTTAATATTCCGGACCTCCCAATACCTCGTTATACGATGGGGTGACGCAGAAGGATAAGCAGGGCCTCCTATGGCTATGGGGCTCGATACGCGTAAGCTGGATTCTCCAGGCAAATCCGGAGAGTCTTAACAGTGAGGCGTAAAGCAGTAAGCCGAATGGCTGAAAGCTGCTGATTTCATGCTGCCAAGAAAAACCTCTAAGGAGAGGGATTGGGAACCGTACCACAAACCGACACAGGTAGACGAGGAGAATATCCAAAGGCGCTCGAGTGAAAGCTTGTTAAGGAACTCGGCAAATTAGACCCGTAACTTCGGGAGAAGGGTCGCCCCCATGGGTGCAAGCCTAAGGGGGCCGCAGTGAAACGCGAACGGCGACTGTTTAACAAAAACACAGGTCTCTGCAAAGTCAAAAACGACGTATAGGGGCTGACTCCTGCCCGGTGCTGGAAGGTTAAAGGGAGAGGTTAGGGCGCAAGCTCGAAGCTTTGAACTGAAGCCCCAGTGAACGGCGGCCGTAACTATAACGGTCCTAAGGTAGCGAAATTCCTTGTCGGGTAAGTTCCGACCTGCACGAATGGAGTAACGATCGTACGACTGTCTTAACGAGTTGCTCGGCGAACTTGTAGTACCGGTGAAGATGCCGGTTACCCGCAGCTAGACGGAAAGACCCCGTGCACCTTTACTACACCTTAACTATGGGTTATGATTCTCGCTGCGCAGGATAGGTGGGAGGCTTTGATACCAGGTTCTTGGACTTGGTGGAGCCAACGGTGAGATACCACCCTGCGATAGTTGTGACTCTAACCTCCTCCCGTAATCCGGGAGAGGGACATAGTTAGGCGGGTAGTTTGACTGGGGCGGTCGCCTCCTAAATTGTAACGGAGGCGCGCGAAGCTACTCTCAGACTGTTTGGAAATCAGTCGTCGAGTGCAAAGGCATAAGAGTGGTTAACTGTGAGACCTACAAGTCGAGCAGGTGCGAAAGCAGGCCTTAGTGATCCGGTGGTTCTGTATGGAAGGGCCATCGCTCAACGGATAAAAGGTACGCCGGGGATAACAGGCTGATCGAAGCCAAGAGTTCATATCGACGCTTCGGTTTGGCACCTCGATGTCGGCTCATCACATCCTGGAGCTGTAGAAGGTTCCAAGGGTTAGGCTGTTCGCCTATTAAAGTGGTACGTGAGCTGGGTTCAGAACGTCGCGAGACAGTTCGGTCTCTATCTGCTGTGGGCGTAGGAGATTTGAAGAGGGCTGTCCTTAGTACGAGAGGACCGGGATGGACGAACCTCTTGTGTTCCAGTTGTCCTGCCAAGGGCACGGCTGGGTAGCGAAGTTCGGTTGTGATAACCGCTGAATGCATATAAGCGGGAAGCACGCCCCAAGATGAGATCTCCCTGAAGGGCCCAGAAAGACCATCTGGTTGATAGGCTGGGTGTGAAAGCGCAGTAATGCGTGAAGCTTACCAGTACTAATCGCCCGTTCGGCTTGTCCATAGAATTAACTCCGCGCAGTTTGACGCGGATGCTCTTCTAAACAAGCCTTGTAACCCAATCAATTTCGTTTGAAAAGTTTTGTAAGTCGAAAGCTTGATTGCTTTCATGTGCAAAGTTTTTGGCGCCAGATTGCTGCCGCGTTCCTGCTTGTCTCGGAGATACGATCCCGAGTCACCCAGACGCCGCGGCGAGCTGCGGGCAACCACCCGCCAAGCGCCTTCAAGCTAAAAGGCGAACCGTAGGTCCTTCGCGCTATGCGCTCAGGATTTCGGCTGAGGGCTCAAACGCCCTCAAAACGCCTCAATTTGCCGGTGACCATACTGCGAGGGATCACCCGTTCCCATCTCGAACACGGAAGTTAAGCCTCGCTGGGCCGATGGTACTGCACGGGTGACTGTGTGGGAGATTAGGTGATCGCCGGCAATAAATTCTACAGAAACAAGCCCTGCCGAGAAGGCAGGGCTTTTCTGCGTTTTGAGACCAATCCGGAGCCCTCCAGCCTTGATCGATCCTTTAGAGCGATTTGTCGGACAGCTCGAAAAAGATCTGGCCCTGCTCAATCCGGATCGGCTCCGGCAAAGGCTCGAGGCGCTGGACAAACTGGATGCGTCCTTTCCGGAGATGGCTCGACCAGAAGTCCATCGACCAGAAATCCGCGGCCCCGAGATCCGCAGCCCAGAGATCCGCAGCCCGGAAATCCACCGACCCGAGATCCGCGGCCCGGAGATGCAGGGGGCCGAGATCAACTCGCCCGGTCGGGCGGGACTGGCTCGGCGCGCGAAGTTCATTCGCGATCGGCTCGAGTCTCAGAATCGGGAGCTCTACGAAGCGATTCGAGATGAGGTGCGGCGAGGTGCCGGACGGCTGGCTTTGCTTCGATGGGTCGACCTGTCGCGTGAGTATCGAGATGCGGCCAGCGGGATGGGATTTGACTTCCGGGATGATCTGATTTGTGGAGTCCTGCAGCTGGAACAGCCCGAGGAAGGGCAGCTCGGACGAGAGGCAGAGATGGTGTTCTATCAACCGACTCCTGCCCGGCATATTTTCAATCTGATCGGCCTGACCGCGCTCGCCGCCGAGGATGTTTTCGTCGATATCGGCTCGGGGCTGGGGCATGTGCCTTTGCTGATTTCGATTTGTACCGATGCCCGGGCAATTGGGATTGAGCTGGAGGGCGCTTATGTCGAACGCGCCCGGCAATGTGCCGAGCGGCTGAACCTGGACAGGGTTGCGCTTTTCGAGCAGGACGCGCGGGCGGCAGATTACTCCGGCGGCACTGTCTTCTACCTCTACACGCCGTTTTCAGGAGCGATGTTGCAGGCGGTGCTTGATCGGCTGGAGCACGAGGCAGCTTCCAGGCGGATTCGCATCTGCACGTATGGGCCTTCGACTTCAGTAATTGCCGACCAGCCCTGGCTCAGGGCAACCTCGACGCCCAAGACGGACCGGATCACGGTCTTTGATTCGCGTGATTGAACGCTGAAACAGCGATGCGCGGCTTACGGCGCGGACCTAAACGCGGCGACAAGAAAGTGCCATTCGAGGATTTAAAAGCTTCGGGCGTGCAGATCGAGGCCGAATGCCGAACCTGGAATGCTGGCCTCAGAGATTGGCTGACCGCTGGCGTCGGCAGCGATGAAAGAGCGCTCGAGAAGACACTGATTGGCTTTCAACTGCAGTTCGACGATTCGTTTCCGGGCCAGTGAACGGGGGCATTGGGCCCGATGTTTCCACTGTCCCGGACCGAAGCAGACCTGCTCCATGCCCAATCAAATTCGCCAAGCGCTGACCCTTTGCGGCGCTTACCAGCGATAGACGCTCATGCTGTCGAGATAGACCTCGGAGGAACCGCTGGTGCCCCGTCCGTCGACCTGGAAGTTGGTCAACAGCGTGGAACCCCAGCCGAGGGCGAATGCGGACGGCACGGTCGCGTTGATCGACTGTTGGGTGTTGTCGAGCCAGACCGAGTCGTAGGTAACATTGCCCTCGTCGTCGCGGAAGTAGCTGACCTGCAGATGATGCCAGGTGTTGATGCTCCAGTCCTGGACATTGCAGGACGCGGAGGAATGCAGCCAGCGATCGACAGGAACCGCAGGCGTACCGGCGTTTTCGGTGTAGTCCCAGGTGTTGGAGTAGCCGTCGCACTGGAAGCCGTAGATGACGGTTTGTCCATTGGCCATGGTCTGGTTCATATCGAATTCGAGATTGGCGATTTCCGTACTGGCGGCGGGCAGGTAGACCCACACGTCATAGAAAAAGTTTGTGGCCGTGGTATCGGCGCCGAAAGAGACGTAGTAGCGCTCGCCGCCGGAGTTGGTATAGGTGCTATCGAACTGACGGGTTTGGCCGCTGAGGGTCGGGTCGGCGACGAGCGCCATTTCCCCGGCGGAAGATCCGCTGCTGCCGCTGGTGCCCGTGTCGTAGGCGGCCCGCCAGTTGCTAAGCGCCTGGATTCCACTGACAACTGTGGCGTCAGCGGGGACGGTGTCGGGATAGGGACCGGTGCCTGTCGTTCCCGAGCCTGTTGTTCCTGAACCGGTAGTTCCTGAACCGGTAGTTCCTGAGCCGGTGGTGCCAGAACCAGTCGTTCCGCTTCCCGTCGTTCCGCTTCCGGTGGTGCCGGAGCCCGTAGTTCCCGAACCCGTGGTGCCTGAGCCCGTGGTGCCAGAGCTAGTTGTTCCGCTTCCCGTCGTTCCGCTTCCGGTGGTGCCAGAGCCCGTCGTTCCCGAACCCGTGGTGCCTGAGCCCGTGGTGCCTGTTCCCGTGGAGCCATTTCCAGTCGTCCCGGAACCTGTGGTTCCTGAACCGGTGGTCCCGCCGGTCGTGGTACCCGAGCCGGTCGTGCCGGAGGCGCCGGAGGCGCCGCTTCCCGTGCCTCCTGTTGTGGTGCTGGTTCCGGATCCGGAGGACGCTTGGCTGCTGTTGACGGGAGCTGTGACGACTCCGCCGCAACCGCTGGCCAGGGCCAGTACGGCTGCGATGGCAGGGAACAAAACTGTAATTTTAATCGATGATTTCACTCGATCACCCTCAAACTTCCTGGGCGCAATCGCAGGGGGCTTCCGGGCGAGGGGGCTGCGGGAGAGAGCTCTGGATGAGCATCCCGGCCCGACACCACACCTGGACTTTCGAGCAGATTCCTGAGAGCGTTGACCTAAAGGTAATGTCAACGCCGGTTACCAACAATCACCTGAATAGGGTGGCTTTACCCACAAAAGTAATAGGGTGAGAGTGACCCTAAGTGTCAAAGCACTTTTTTGGGGGGTGGGGCGGAGTGTTTTGTTTTAGGCTGGCGGAAGGACGAATGGGCCTTGCTGAGAAGGGCGCCGGCAGGCTCTAGTGTTGACCGAAGTCGAAAAGACACCTCTCGGCTGAGCTCGGGCTGGGATAGCCCGAGCTCGGTTGAGGAAGCCGAGGGCACGGACGAACAGGTGCCCTCGGCTAGCGGGCTTTAGGACCGGCGACGCGGACGGCTTCAGAGACGTCGAATTGCTGGAAGTTGTCTTCGAAGCGGCTGGCCAGGTCCGCGGCCTGGCGATCATAGGCGAGCTTGTCCGCCCAGACGTTGCGCGGGTTGAGGATCTCGGATGGCACGCCAGGGCAGCTGAGAGGGATACTGAGGCCGAAAGCAGGCTCGATGACAAACTCGATGTTATCGAGCAGGCCGTCGAGGGCAGCGTTGACCAGGGCGCGGGTATGCTTGAGGCTCATGCGCTTGCCGACGCCGAACCGACCTCCGGACCAGCCGGTGTTAACCAGCCAGCAAGCGGAGTTGTGCTGGCGGAGCCGTGTGCCGAGCAGCTCGGCGTAGACGTGCGGGGCGAGCGGCAGGAACGGCGAAGCGAAGCAGGTAGAGAACTCCGGGACGGGATCGGAGCCCATTCCCGCCTCGGTGCCGGCGAGTTTGGCGGTGTAGCCGGAGAGAAAGTGATACATGGCCTGCTCCGGCGTAAGACGAGCAATGGGCGGTAGGACGCCGAAGGCATCGGCAGCCAGGAACATGACGTTCGCGGGATGGCCGCCGACACCGGGGATGACGGCGTTCTCAATGAACTCGACCGGATAGGCCGCGCGGGTGTTTTCCGTAAGCTGGATGTCTTTGTAGTCGGGCTCGCAGGTGTGGGGGTCGAGGACGACGTTCTCAAGGACAGAACCGAAGCGGATGGCGTGGTAAATCTGCGGCTCTTTCTCCTCGCTCAGATCGACGCACTTGGCGTAACAACCGCCTTCAAAGTTGAAGATGCCGGAGGCGCTCCAGCCATGCTCGTCATCGCCGATGAGCCGACGGGCGGGGTCGGCAGAGAGAGTGGTTTTGCCGGTGCCGGACAGGCCGAAGAAGAGGGCTGTGACGCCGTCGGCGCCCACGTTGGCCGAGCAATGCATGGGCAGAACGAGGTCGTCGGCAGCACGGCGGGGCAGCAGGAAGTTCATCACTCCGAAGATGGACTTCTTCATTTCGCCGGCGTACTTGGTGCCGCCGATGAGGATGATGCGGCGGGTGAAATCGGCCAGGATGAAGGTCGAGGTTCGGGTTCCGTCGCGCTCGGGAACAGCCTGGAATTCGGGTGCGGCGATGACGGTGAATTCGGGCTGGTGGCTGGGCAGGCTGGCCGCCGGGGGACGGACGAACAGCTGGCGGACGAACAGGGCATGCCAGGCGTACTCAGCAATGATGCGGATGGGCAGGCGATAGCGCTGGTCGGCGCCGCAGTCCAGATCCTCGACGAACAGATCGCGCTCGCGCATGTGAGCCAGGACGCGCTCAAGAAGGGCGTCAAATTTCTCCCGAGCGAAGGGCTGATTCACCCGGCCCCAGTCGACTGAGTCGTGGGTCAAGGCGTCGTCGACGGTGAACTTGTCCCGGGGGCTGCGCCCGGTGCGGGCGCCTGTCGCGGCCACCAGGGCGCCCTTGGCGGCCAGACGGGCCTCGCCGCGAAGCAGCGCACTCTCGATCAGCTGCGCTGCCGGCAGATTTTGATGAACCTGGGGGCCGGCGGCGAGCGCCCGCACCTCTTCCGCTATCGAGGGACTTGGCATGAAAAGCTCCTTGCGGCGAAAAGTCGTCCGTAAGCCAGAGAATCCATTGTGCCATTGGACACGAGCAGTTGAAAAGCCGGTTGCGGGCTTGCTTGTTGCGGAATGAGATCCGGTATCCTTGCTCTCCTTGACAATCTAGGAGAGCGAGGATATCTTCTTTCCTAGAGCGGCTAGGAAAGAAGATACGGCGAAAGCGGGGAGCAAAAGCGAATGGCCGAGGACAAGCAAAACGATTTGCTTCAGGGGACTTTGGACCTTTTGATCTTGAAGGCGGTCTCGCTGGGGCCGCTGCATGGCTACGGGGTATTGCTCCGGATTCAACAGATTTCGGGCCAGGAACTGGTGATTCAGCAGGGATCGCTTTATCCGGCGCTGTACCGGCTGGAGCATCAGGGCGTGATTGACAGCCAGTGGGGCGAGAGCGAAAACAACCGGCGCGCCAAGTATTACCGCCTGACCGAGGCCGGGCGTGAGCGGCTGGTAAAGGAAATGGGCAAGTGGAACCGCATGGCGGGGATTATTGGAACCATTTTGCGGGCTACGCCAGACGGGGTGTGAGTCGAAGGGGATTTCCGGAAGAAGGGACTGAGGAGCGGAACGAGGGAGCTATGAGTTTCAATTCGATCTTTGCGCGCGTTCTGGCACGGCCGAGGTCGTGGTTGGGGGCAGTGGGCCGGCGCGACCGGCTGGAATCGGCGATCGAGGCCGAGCTTTCCCACCATCTCGAAAGTCTGACCGAGGATTTGATCCGCGACGGTTATGCGCCGTCCGAGGCGGCGCGGCGGGCGCGGATTGCGCTGGGCCCTGTGGCGGTGCACAAGGAAGGGATGCGGGCTTCGCTCGGGCTGCGGGGGTGGGATGAACTCCGGGCCGACCTGCGCTACGCGACGCGAATGTTGCTCAAAAGCCCGGGCTTTACGGCCATTGCGTCCGTCTCGCTGGCGCTCGCCATCGGGGCGAATACCACGATCTTTTCGGCCGCCAGGCAGGTTCTCTACGAGCGGCTTGCCGTTCCCGATGCGCGGAATCTGCGCTTGCTCACATGGATGGGGCCGGAAGACCACGTCGCGGTGCATCATGTCCAAGGGGACGAAGACCCCCTGCCGGGCGGAATGGAGACCTGTGCGGCGTTTCCTTATCCGGTGTACCACGAGCTTCGCGCCCGGAATCGGGTTCTGGGGGACCTGCTTGCGTTTCACGACGCGGGAATGAACGCGACCATTCGCAACCAGGCGCAGCGGGTTCTTGGACAGATGGTCTCCGGCAATTACTACGCTGTGCTGGGCGTGAGGCCGCAACTGGGGCGGGGGATTGAGCCGGCCGACGATGAGGGAGCCGGACAGCCGGTGGCGGTGATCAGCGATGAGCTATGGGACCGCGCCTTTGGCCGGTCGGCCGCCGTCGTGGGCGAGTGGATGAAGCTGAACGACAAGCCGGTGCGGATTGTGGGAGTGAATCCGAGGGAATTTACGGGTGCAAAGAGCGTGCTCGAGACCGAAACGCCGAGCGTGATTGTGCCCCTGGCCGAGCAGCCGGCGTTGACTCCGGCGGCCGACGGCCGGTCGCGGCTGGTAAGTCCGGTCGTGTGGTGGGTCAATATTCTGGGCCGGGCCAAGCCGGGAGTGAGTGACAGGTCGGCGCAGGCGGCATTGGATACCGAGCTGACCTCGATTGGCCGCGCGTTGCTGCCCGTACGCGCGGGCGAGGTGATTCCCAGCCTGGTGGTGGGCGATGGGAGCCGCGGGCTGTTTGAGCAGCGCGCCCTGTTTCAGGAACCGCTGACGGTGTTGATGGCGCTGGTGGGGCTGGTGCTTTTGCTGGCCTGTGCCAATATTGCCAATCTGATGCTGGCGCGTGGGGCGCAGCGGCAGCGCGAGATGAGCGTCAGGCTGGCGCTCGGCGCGGGGCGGGCGCGGATTCTTCGCCAGATGCTGGTCGAGAGTTTGCTGCTGGCCTCGATGGGCGGCGCCGGAGGGCTGGTGCTGGGCTACTTTGGGCGCACCCTTCTCCCTCAGCTGACCCAGAGCGGCTGGCAGCCGCATGCGCTCGGTGCCCATTTCGACTGGGTGGTTGCGGCCTTTGCCGCCGCCATCACGATTTTGACGGGGATCATTTTCGGAATGGCTCCGGCACTGGCGGCTGCGCGCGCCGAGCTCAAGGACGGGCTGAAGGAGGGCGCGCAGACGACCACGCGGCGGCGCAAAGGCATGGGCGGCAAGGCGCTGGTAGCCTTCCAGATTGCGCTCTCCACGCTGCTGGTGATCGGGTCGGGCCTCTTCTTAGAGACGTTCGCGCGGTTGAGCGCGGTGGATGCGGGGTTTCGAACCGATCATCTGCTGCTGTTTGAGGTGAGTCTGCCCCAGGGTCGGTATCCGGCGGGAAAGGATATTGGCTTGCACCAGCGGCTGGAGCGGGAATTGAGCGCGATTCCGGGAGTCGAATCGGTTTCCCCGGCGAATGATGCGTTTCTATCCGGAGACAGCTCGGGGACAGATTTTTTACCCGCGGGCGAACTCTTTGACGGGAACAAGCGCCAGGAGGAGAACTATGCTGCGGTGGGCACGCGCTTCTTCGAAACGATGAGGATTCCGATCGTTCGCGGGCGCGCGTTTGGCCCCCAGGATACTGCGAGTTCCCCGAAGGTCGGCCTGATCAATGAGAGCCTGGCGAAGAAGCGGTTTCCGGGCCAGGACGCGCTGGGCAAGATCTTCAAGACCGCCACCCACGATGTGGATGGGAATGTGGGTTCGACAACGACAGACTGGATTCAGATTGTCGGGATTTCGGCCGACACGCGGTACCAGAATCTGCGCGATCCAGCGCCGCCGCTGTTCTTTCTGCCGTATGTGCAGCAGCAGGCGTCGGGCGGGATGGCGTATCAGATTCGCACGCGGACCAGGCCGGAGGCTGTTTTGGACCAGCTGCGCGGGGTCGTCGAGCGGGTGGACCCGAATTTACCGCTGGTCAATGTGCGGACCGAGGAACAGCAAGTGGATGCGGACCTGGTCCAGGAGCGGATGTTCATGACGCTGACTTCGGGGTTCGGGCTGCTGGCGCTGGCTCTGGCGTGCGTGGGGATTTACGGAGTGATGGCGTATTCGGTGGCCAATCGCCGCAACGAGATCGGGATTCGCATGGCGCTGGGGGCTGAGCCGGGCGCGGTGCGCGGAATGATTCTCCTCGAGAGCGGATGGCTGGCGGCGGCAGGCATACTTTTGGGCGTGGGTGCGGCGCTCGGTTTGACGCGGCTGGTAAAAGCCTTGCTGTACGGCATCGAGCCTTATGATCCGCCGACCATGTTGGGAGGCGTTTTGATTCTGCTGATGGTGGCACTGGCGGCGAGCTGGATTCCGGCGCGCAGGGCGGCGGCTATCGAGCCGATGGAGGCGCTGCGGCATGAATGAGCGAGCAGCCAGGAGTCAGCGATCAGGGCAATTTCATCTCTGATTGAGCCACGATCAAGCCCTGGCGCAACCTCCGAACCCTACCGTGTGTCTGGCCCAGTTTCTAGGCGATGACCGGTAGGGTGGGAATGGCGCCTGCCTGTCTGGCTTCTTTGACGACGACGTCGAGCTGTTCGAGGACCTCGGGGACGGTCATGGTGTAAATCTCGCGGCGTGAGTCGTAGCCCTCTTCGACGAGCTGACGGAGATAGCGGCCGGCGATCTGTACCGCCAGCTGGTCGGTGATGACTTTGCCGGAGCGATGCTTCTGCTCGACCCAGGCGGTGCAGGGTAGGGCGATCCACATGGGGCGGCCGTTGACCTCGAAGCGGATGTCGACGGCGTCGGCGTGGCGGGTGGCGATGGCCACCATGGTGCCCTTCCAGCGGCAGTAGAGATCTTCGCCGGTCCAACGGTCGGTTACGTGGAAGTCTTCGTACATGGGTCTAGCCTACCCTTCCGGCGTGGCTTGGGCAAGCCGGGGGAGCGAGGATTTCGCTTTGCTGGGCTGGTTTAGGCGTGGGTGGCGGAGGTGGACGGACGGGTCTGAGGGGTGCGGCTTGGGCTGCCCCGATTCCTGCCGAAAGGGGGCTGAAACCTGCGATCGAGATTCCGTGGACCAATTTGGACGATAGGGCGCGCCAAGCCCGCGCCCGCAGGCTGACGATGACCGATGTTTGGTCGCTGATCGACCTGGAGATCGACATGGAGATCGACCTGGAGATGCCTGAAGCCAAGCCGCGGCCCGAACTCGGGGGGGGGAGCGCCATCCCGCGGATTCATGGGCTCGGGACTGGGACGAGGAAGGGGAGCGATCCCGGGGGAAAGTGTTCGCCGATGGGTGGACGCTGCTCTCAGCACGCTGATAGACTAGGGAAGCTGCAGTGGAAGTGCCCTAAAGCGTACCGCCCCGCCTGCAAGTCTGATCATCGAAGGACTGAAGAGAGCCCGTGGATACCCAAACCCGTCACGCCTTGAAGAACGATAAATTTGCCCAGGCCACGGCCAGCAGCATGAGCTGGGTCAGTGGACACCGCTCCGGCGTTTTGCGCTGGGTGATCGCAGCTGTTGTGGTTGCTGCGCTGCTCCTTGGGGTGCTGGTGTTTTGGAATCTGCGCTCGTCGGCGGCCAACAGTGCATTCGGCGCAGCGCTGGACACGTATGATGCGGCCCTGGCTCAGCCGGGTGCTCCGCCGGAGAAGGGCGTCTATACCACGGCTGCCGATCGCTCCCGTGCGGCCAACAAGCAGTTTGCCTCCGTGGCCGAGCAGTATGGCTGGCTGCCGGAAGGCACCAAGGCGCATTATTTTGTCGGCATCACCGATCGCGAACTGGGCCAGACAGCGGATGCCGAGAAGGAATTGAAGATCGCTGCCCGCGCATGGGACAGCAATCTTTCCAACCTGGCCAAGCTGGCCCTGGCCGGGGTGTATGAGCAGAGCTCGCGCGCCGCCGAGGCTATCGATCTCTACAATGAGCTGGCTGCCAAGCCTTCCGAGACGGTTTCGGCCAACGTGGCGCGGCTTGATCTGGCGAACCTTTACGCTTCGACCGGCAAGCAGGACCAGGCGCGCGCACTGTGGGCCAAGGTGAAGGATGCGGACAAGGACGGCGCGGCCGGTTCGATTGCGGCGCAAAAGCTCGCCGGAAACAAGTAAAGTTCGACTCAGGCTCGACCTGGGGGCCTCGCGAAGCTTCGGCTTTGCGAGGCTTTTTGCTGGGCGAATGTTGATCGGGCGGTGAGGTAGTTCGGCTGCGGCGGGGACTAGGCCGGCGCGCTCGAAGCGCTTGGCGAGCATTTTGAAGCAGGTTTGCGTCTGATTCTATATGAGCGCCAGCCAGGCAGTATTCTCAGGTTGGATGGAGATTCCGAAAAGCGCTGTGCACGATGAAGCCGGTACTCATGCGGACGAGCAGACTCTCGCGGCACTGGTGAGCCAGTACGCGGGGACGCTCTATCGCGTAGCCTTTTCCGTGTTGCGCAACGCGTCCGACGCCGAAGACGCCGTGCAGGAAGCGTTCCTGCGGGTGCTGCGGCATCGCGACACGCTCAACGAAGTACGCGACCAGCGGGTATGGCTGATTCGCATTGTGTGGAACATTGTGCTCGATCGCAAGCGGCGGGCCAAGACACGTCCGGAGACAGACGATGTGGCGGATCTGGCGCGGGTGCTGCCATCGGAGGGTCTGAGTGCCGAGGAACGCGCAGCGGCGGCACAGCACCATGCGCATGTGCTGGGGTGCGTGGAGAAACTGCCGGAGAAAGAACGGCAGGTTCTGATGCTCTCAGCGTTTGAAGAACTGAACAGTGTGGAGATTGCGACCGTACTGGGAATTACGGAGTCGAGCGTGAGGTCAAGGCTGTTCCGGGCGCGCAACCTGATGGCGGGGTTGTTGGATAGGCGAAGGGCGGGGGGTAAGGGGCTGAGGGAGTAGGGAGTAGGGAGTAGGGAGTAGGGAGTAGGGAGTAGGGATTTGCCGGCGGGAATAGGCTTGCAGTGGACCAGCCGGGGGGGGAGTTTGACGATGAGCGATCGAGTGACGAGCAGGGATTCTAAATGCGCGGGCAGCGATGCGGTGAATGCGGCTGAGGTTACGCTGCGGCTGATCGCCCGACTGCCGGTTCCCCAAGGGCTTGAGAACCGGATACACACCCGGCTGCGGGCTGCGCCGCGGCGGGCGCCGGTGCTGGCGTGGCCGCTGCCGCTGCCGCTGGCCGGAGAGTGGATGCGGGCGGCGGCGGCGGCGGCGATTGTGTGCGTGGTGGCCGGGGGCGGTTGGGGCATTTTTCTGCGTGTGCACCCGGGGCAGGCTGCCCACGGGATCAGCGGGCCGAGTCTGGCTGCGCCGGGCGGGTTTACCGAAGGCGGCGCGGTACGCCGGCCGCAGACGCTCGACGGGCCTGCGGTGGCGGCCACGCCAGCAACCAACACGGCCGCAAAGCCCAAGGCGCGACCGAGATCCCCTCTAACGGCCCCGGCACGAGCGACGCCCTCAGCAGCCGGGAAGCTGGCCTCGCCGGCGCATTCCTCCGTCAGCCAATAGGGGCGCTCGCCCCGGTTCCAACCCGCGGTGCCGGGAGCCTAGGAGTCCTTCACTACGGCTTTGATGAGCATGCCGAGCAATGCCAGGACGACCGCGCCCCAGAAGGCAGGGACGAAGCCGTGGACCTGGAAACCGCGTACGATGCTGGCGGCGACCAGGATCATCAGCCCGTTGATCACCAGCAGGAAAAGACCCAGGGTGAGAATGCTGATGGGGAAGGTGATGATCTTGAGGAACAGGCCTACGGTGGCGTTGAGCAGGCCGATCACCAGCGAGGCGATGAGCGCGGGCCAGAGGCCCGAGACGTGGAAGCCGGGCACGATTCTGGAAACAACCATTAGGGCAATCGCGTACAAAAGCCACTGAACCAGCAGAGCCATGATCTTTCTCCATGCGGCGGCCTGATTGCGTTTGGGGAGGATGGCCGTTTCCGCGCGCCGTTGGCCGGCAACCTGTTTTCTTTGAGGGGATCGAGCTTCAGGATTCCGTTATAGCACGATACAGGCGGCCGAGCCCGGGTTCTGGCCTTCAGGTTCGGCAAACCATAGAGAATCTTTCTCGGGGTTTCGGTGTCCAACTGAAAGTGATCTTCCAACTCAACGGGGCGGCTTGTCTGCACAACAGACCGACTTCTCGGCGGACTTGTTTTCGAGGGCGCGCCGGCTTGCGCGCTCTGTGTGTGGCTTCCATTGCTGGAGGCGCCGCTCTGCTGGTGGCTCAGACCGCGGTCGAGAAGCCTGGAGAGGCGCCGCTGCCCAATATCCATCAACTGATGCTGGAAGTGGAGGCCCATCAGAAACAGCTGGACAAGGTGCGCGAGAACTACACCTATACGAGTGAGCAAACCACACAGAATCTGGATTCGAACGGGCAGGTGAAGAAGACCGAGAGCACGGAGAATGAAGACTTCTTTGTGAACAGCCACGTGATTGAGCGGATGGTGAAGAAGGACGGCAATGCGCTGAATGCGCATGACGAGCAGAAGGAGACCGAGCGGGTCACCAAGCTGGTAGAGAAGGCCGAGAAGACGCCGCCGGATCAGCCGCTGGACGGGCCCTCGATCAGTATTACGCGGGTGCTGGAGATTATGGATGTGCGCAATCCGCGGCGGGAGATGTTTCGCGGGCGGCGCACGATCGTGTTCGACTTTCTAGGGCGCAAGGATGCCAAGACGCATGGGCTGGCTGAGGACGCGTCGAAGAAGCTCGAGGGGACGCTGTGGGTCGACGAGGCCGACCGCGAGGTGGCGCACCTGGAGGTGAGCTTTGATGACAACTTTCATGTGGCCGGAGGGCTGGTGGCCAACGTGCAGAAGGGCTCGAGCTTTCGCTTTGATCAGGAACCGGTGAATGGGGAGATCTGGCTGCCGACGGGCGGGGAAGGAACGATTCAACTACGGCTTCTGCTGGTGAAGGGTGTGCGGGAACACTTTACCGAACGGGACTATGACTTCAAGCGGTTCCGGGTAGATACCCGTGAGAATAGCGACGCCAAGACCTCGGGGGACCACAAGCCGTAGGGGTTGGCGCAGGATGCCAGGGGGAGATTTGTCGCCCCCCGCCCCAGCCGCAAGAGGCAAAGACCGAATTCCTCCCAACAGCGCCCAGGTGCGGCACCCCGGTTTGGCGGGGTGATACACCTGGGGTGCTGGGGAAGCCTGCTTTAGACGCCTGGAGGCGGAGGCGCAGAGTTGTCGCCGCCGGGGTTCTGGCGGCGTTCCATTCTCTCTTTGCGCTCCTGCTGCCAGGCGGCGAATTTTGCCTTCTGGTCGTCGTTCAACAGAGCGTTGATTTTGGTGTCGGTGTCGTTGCGGATGGCTTCCATCTGCTCGCGCGGCGCAGGTTGAGCAGAGCCGTCCGCGCTGGGTGCCCCGTTGCGCAGCTCTTCCATCTTCTTGGTGCGCTCGGCGAGCAGGGTCTTAACCTGACCCTGTTGGTCGGCGGTCAGGTTGAGCCGTTGGGTCAGTTGCTGCAACTCGCGCTCGGGGTTACCGCCGCGGGGGCGCATCTGTCCGGCCGGCGGCGCATCGTTTTGTGCCCATACGGCGGTGGAAGCCAGAGCAAGAACGCTGGCCAGCAGCAGCGTGCGTTTTAGCAGGAAATGTCCGGATATCAGCTTCTTCATAGCGCGATGTCCTCTCAGTGTTGGGGGTGATGAACTGTTGGTCGGCGGAAATCGAGCTGCGCCAACAGGGGCAATGCCATGCGAGGTCCACACAACGGAACCTGACTGTTCCCTTCCCGGGTCGAGAGCCGGATCGCCGGCAAAGGTGCTCATCCAGCTAGACGAGTGCCTGGCTGATTTCGTTGACGCAAGGGCCGGATTTGTTTTTCGCGCCGCGCTCAAGGGGGCATATCGAAAAGCAGATCCGTTAGAGTGGGTTCATGTTTCGGCGCCGTATTTCGATTGAGCGGGTCGATGAGGCGGGCCTGGCGCATCTGTGCCCGCTTCGCTGGATCGACAACTTTGCCATGCGCAACTTCACCAATGACTCGGTCTTTGATGACACGCTGCCGGTGGCCGATGGAGTGCTGGAGGCAGGGCATCGGGTGCCGCTCGAGCGGCTGCGGACCTCGATGGAGGACTGGTTCCGGCGCAAGGGCTACCTGAAGGCGGACGAGCGTCTCAAAGTGCGGGAGAGATCCTCCTGAGGGGAGCAAACAGGCCGGGGAGAAAAGGCCAGACCGGCTTGGCTCCCCGACACGGCTCACTGGGTTCGGGCCGGCTGCGGTAACGATTGGTTTTCGAAATCCACGCTTGTCAACTCTTGGCGGGCAGCATCTTGCCCGGCAGCACCGTGGAATGAATCCGCCAGCAGTGCTGAAAGGCCCAATCGCAGCCCATGCAGACAGTCATGGGCCGAAGACATGGGCCGAAGACCGGATTTGCACTTCTTTTGGTGCAAAACGTAAGTCCCAGAGGGGGAATGGCTTATCGGCGAGGCCGGCAAAAGTTTAGCTTATTTTGTCCAATCTCCGGGGAAATTTCCCGGATTGGGTGGGCAAGGGGGTGCCGATTTAGTAAAATTGGCAGATGGTGATTCGAACGAAAACGGGCAAGACGAGCTTCAAACTTCCCTTGGGATTTTCGATCCTGGCCGGTGCTGCCACCGGTGCGCTGGTCGCCATCATCACGGCGCTGTCCATGCCGGCGGTTCACGCAGATGCGCATGCGGCGAGGGCTGCTTCGATTGTGGCTCCGCAAGCCCGGACGAGCCCGACGCCGGCATTTCAGGCGGCACCGGCGGGAGTGCCCAAGGCCGAAAAGACAGCGGGCAAGAAGGGGTTGAGGATGCTTCACGGTCTGGCCTCCTGGTACGGCGGGGTGTTTAACGGCCGTAAGACTGCCAGCGGCGAGAAATTCGACATGCACGAACTGACGGCGTGCCAGCGGGACCTGCCTTTCGGGACATTAGTGCGGGTGATCAACAGGAGCAACAAACGGTCGGTGGTGGTGCGGATCAATGATCGCGGCGACCTGATCAACCAGGGGCGGGTGATCGATCTGTCCTGGGCAGCGGCGGACAGGCTGGCGATGACCGGCAGAGGACTGGCAAAGGTGGATGTGGAAGTGCTTTCGCTGGGGAGAACCGTCGCCGGTAATTAATGCACCCACTTGTTGACGGAAAGGAGACGGCAGCCCTCGAGGCTGCCGTTTTCTCTTGCCGTTCGAGCCAGGTGGCGAACCGGAGGACGCTACCAGCCGTAGGGCATTGCTTTTCCCTCGTGCGCAATACTTTGCATAGCAGGCTCATCGAATGCGCCCTATCTTATTGAAAAATAGAATTCACACAATGGTCAGCCACATGCTGTCAGGGAAGACAAATCGCGAATCCTCTGTGCGTCGCAGTGAAGTGAGAGATGCTTACTCCTTGGTAAGAGAACGCTCCCCCGAACTGCGGGCCAAGCCTCGAAGCTCAAACGCAGCAATTCACTGTTGGGGAGTTAGCCGTGAAAAAGACGATTGCAGTTCTCTGTTTCGCCCTCGTGGGCATCATTGCCTCGGTTCCCGCCTCCGCTGGTACTTTGTACTCCAACGGCCCCAGCAACTTCGAGACTGCCGCGTATCCGATCAACTTCGGCAATGCGATATCGGACTCTTTCACGATCGCGGCGAACTCGACCGCGACCAGCGCCACCTTCGTTGTCTGGGTGTTCTCCGGAGACACTCTTTCCAGCGTTGATTGGTCGATTGGCAGCAGTGCGTTTGCCGGCGCCGCCACCACGGCGACCACCGCCGGCGTGTTGATCGGAACCAACGGCAATGCCTGCGCCCTCTTTGTTGAAACTTGCGACGTTTTTACGGAGACGATCTCCCTGGGCAGCCTCGACCTCGCCGCCGGCACCTACTGGTTCACGCTCCAGAACGCCGTGGCGCCCGATCCCATCAACCCGGCTTTCACCGACTTTGTCTTCTGGGACCAGAGCAACGGCCCCTCCACTGCCTTCGAGAACGGTTTTGGCAACCTGAACGGCGCCGATGGGCCGGGAACGAATTCTGAGACATTCTCGATCAACGGCCCTACCGTTGTTCCAGAGCCCTCCAGCCTGCTGTTGATGGGCAGCGGATTGCTCAGCTTTGCGGGCATGATGCGCCGCCGGCCAAAGGCCTAGTTTCGAGGAGATTGATTCCTCGGGCCAGCGCATTGCGGGAGAAGCTCCGCGACTCGTGATCTATTCGACGGGCCTCTCCCATGGAGTGCCTGAAAACGTAGGGGCCTATTTTTCGAAGACAGAACGAGCAAGAGAATCATTGCGCCTGGTTAAGGCGCTGTTCCAGTTCTACGATGCTTGCCATGACCTCGCCGAACGCCGGGATGGGACCGAACACCATCCCGGCCATCGCCTCATAGTCTCGCTCAAAATCGGTGAGCATCTGGTTGTGAGGAGCAAGCGCGAAGGTGCCGGGAGCAGCGGAGGCAAGATCGAGGTCTGGCCGATTGAAGAACATGCGCGCATGTCGGGCGCAGTCTTGAGCCATCCCGAGATCGCTCATCGCTTGCCGGCCTGCCGCCGACACCAAGAGCCTGGAGACATCGTACTAGTGACGGGAGGGGCATTGGCCGCCGCCCTTGAGTTCGCCGCGTCGTTCATACCATCGACGCAGGCCGTGGAGGATCACCACCTTGTCCCAAAAAGTGCGGCGAGCATCAACAGTGGTGACATTACGGACGTTGAAATCCTGGGTGAGGAGATCGTCGGCAACGAATGGCCTGACGACCATAGGAGCATGAGGGTCAAGCGCGGACTTCGCGCCCGATTCGATCTTGATAGCCCGGCGAATATAGGCGTTTCCAGCGGCAGTGACGGTCGGATACCAGAGCTGCAAACTCTGGCCCTCCGGGTCGTCGCCATCAAGCTCGACCCGTGCATGATCGGCGGACAAGCCTGCCGTTTCGAGCGTATCCCTCAAGAGTGCCTCGATCCTTATGCCGAGCGACTCTCGAATGTAGCCCTGACATGCGGTTTTGATCGCGTCCAAGCGGGCTGCTCGCTTCTTTCCGCTCAGCGCCTCCAACTCTTCAACCGCAGCAGCCTGGCCGATGTCCTCACGAAAGACGGCGCACCGATGTCCTCAGAGAACCGCTGAATCAGCCCGTAGCCTTTGGAAAGCGATGTGCCCCCCTTGAAAAGCAGGCGCGGGCCATCTGTTTCGATGCCGTTGAAAAGTGCGTCGAGAGTCCAGACGACCCAAAAGTCTTTTTCGATATTCTGTTCGGCAGTGCCAAGCCGCTTGCCGGTTGCGAGAAACAGGTCGCGGCGGTCCCTGTCGCTTGCCGTCAGTATGCCCTTAAATTCCGCGTTCATCGCTTCGTCGGATTCCTTTCGTTTTCCGAGATAGGCGCGTGCTGCGGGAAAGGCGGCACTTTGCGCACCCGCCGCTGAACACCAAGCGGCGGGTGTTCCGCCGTTGGTTTTCCTGTTTCAGCTTGCCCAAGCAGGTCGCGCACGATGGCGCGCATCCACTCCGGGAGCGCGGAAAAGCCCGCGCGCAGGTCGTCGCGGATGGCCTGCCCGTGGTCGAGGTCGCGGAGAATGGAGACGAGGCGACGCCGGAGTCCGCCGTCATCCGAGGGGAGCAAATCGCGCAGCCAATGGAGCGCCTGCACAAAGCGCATGGCGGGACGGCCAGTCCAGTAGAGGCGGCTGGGTGCCGCGTGGTGAAAGTCGAGGATCAGGTTGCCGAGCTTGATAGGGCGCAACCGCCCGTCGGTAAGGACCTCGATACGGGCGGGAACGGCATCGGTCAATCCCAGATCATTGGCGGCAGTGATGCCATCAACAAGAATCCGTACTTTGCCCTTCCGGGCCAGCGCGCCGATCACATCACTTGGGTCCGGAGTTGTAGGTTTTCCGGTGAGCTGGTTCATGCCGGGCATGTCGTAGAGGCCGCGCGCGACACGGCGCACGTCGCCGGAGGCGGCCATGCGGTGGAGGGCAACGTCGATGGCGCTACGCGATCCCAAGTCGGCGAAGTCATCTGCCGTCCAGACACACGGTTCCTTGGCAGTCTTGATGCGGCCTTGAATTGCGGATTGAATGCTGAGCCCAAAAGCAGGCACGGAGCGCTCCTCTCGTAAGTAAATTGCAGTAGATTTCTTACATTTCAGGACAGAGTGATAAGAAAAATGTAACAATTTTCTTACAAACCTGACGACCGGTCGGCTTTGTTTTTAATGAGCCGCATACGATTCGCAATGGCCCAGATGAGCAGGAACCGAGTTTAAGCGGGACGGTTGAGTGCGATGAACAATCTTGGGGGGGAAACCGCGATACCAAGACCTCTCGCCGGCAATTGGGGTCCTTCGCTCGGTTCCGGTCAGGCAGGATGACCGGGGTGGCTTTTCCGAGCCTACTCGCTCTCGGGCAGTTTGTAGGGCTTCTGCAGCCACTGGCGGGCTTCGTTGACGGCGCCCTGGGTGTTGTCGTTGGTCTGGACGGCCTGGCGGTACTCGCTTACGGCGCGGTCGCGCTGGCCGGTGATGTCAAAGATTTTGCCCAGGGCGATGTGGCTCCAGACTTCGGTCCAGCGGGGTTCGCCGTCGCCGCGCAGGGCGTCGCGGTAGGAGTTGACGCTGGCCTGGTAGTTGCGCTGGGTGAACAGCAGCTCCCCGATGCGGTAGTTGGCCAGGGAGCTTTGCGAGTTGGCTTCGAGGGCTTTCTGGTACTCGGCCAGAGCGCCGGGCAGATCGCCCTGGGCGACCAGCTGCTGGCCTTTGAGGATGGCGATGCGGACCTGGAGGTCGGGTGTGGCCTTGAGCAGCCAGTTCTGGGGGTCGATTGCGATGTGGCGGGGACGGCCGAAGGTGTCGACGACGTACTGGGTGTCGGTGCCGACGACGTCAATCTTCTTGATCTCGGTTTTGCCGTCAGTTTCCACGCGCAGCTCAACGGGCATACGGAACAGATCAAGATCCTGCTGGATTTCGCCGATGGTGCGGAAACCTTTGTTGTTGCCTAAACGGTAAACAGCGTACTTGTCGGTGAACTGCGGGGCGCCGGTGCCGTCGATCCACTGGGCGAAGAAGGGTGTGAGCTGCTGCTGGCTTTGCGCTTCGGCAACTTTGATGAAGTCGGTAGTGCGCAGGCTCTGGTCCGCGTATTGGCTGAGCGTGCCTTTGAGGGTGGCGAGGAAGGCCTTGTCGCCGATCTCCCAGCGAAGCATGTGGAAGACCATGGCGCCTTTTTCGAGCGTGGAGGACTGGAACTCGGGGGAGAAGGCGTTGAGGCGGCTGTCGCTGGACAGCGGGATGGTGTCGTAGGCCAGGGCGCCGGCGGCTACATCTTCCAGGGCGGCGTGAACGGCGCTTTTGCCCTGCTCGTCTTCGACATACATCAGCTCGCCGTAGCGGGCCATGCCGTTGGTGATCCAGGCGTCATTGAGGGTGCGGGGGCTGACCTCCGAACCCCACCACTGGTGGGCGATGGTATTGGCGAGGAGCCGGACGCCGCTCTTGTCGCCGACGCGGGAACCGAGGATGGCGGCCAGCTCCGGCGCCCAGACGGCGGGGAGGGTGTCGTCGGGCAGTTCGACGACATTGAGGTGGGAGGTCTCGGCGGTGCCGAAGTCGTCGGTGAAGAAGTCGTACTCTCGGGAGGCGGTCTGGGCCAGCTGGTTGGCGCTCTGCTGGTGGGCGACGGTGAGGTAGACCTTGACATTGCCCGCTCCGGCGGAGACCGGGTCAACATAGCGGCCGGCGATGACGGTGCCGGGGAAGCCGGGCTTGTCCCACTTGAAGTCGAACTGGTCGCCGGGCTTTCCGTTGGCGAGCGTGACGTGTTTTGCGGGCCCCTGGGCACCGCTGGCGAACACCCGCATGCCCTGGGGAACGCGGAAGTGAATCTCGGCGGTGAAGCGGTCGGTGAGATAGCCGTTCATGGGAAACCAGCGGGCAGGGTAAAGCAGGTAGGTGATCGGCTCCTGGATGGCGGCCAGCTTGAGGCCTTCGATGGGGCCGTCTTCATTGCCGGTAATGGCGCCATCGTACTCGAAGGTCCAGTGATTGACTTGTCCGTGGGCAAAGGGCGCGGCGGGAGTGACGCGGATGGTGCCGTCGGCGGATCGCTCGCCGGTGAGTACCTTGCCGGATTGGTCGCTGATTTTGGTGACTTTGAGGGCGGGGTGGAAGCCGAAGGGGACCAGTTCCAAGGATTCAGGGGCGGTAAAGGTGACTTCGGTTTTGGCGCTGAGGTGGTGGGTGGCGGTGTCGATTTCGGCGTCGATGACATAGCCGGTGATCTTGAGCTGGGGGCGTTCGATGCGCTCCGGGGCGGTGAGCTGCTGGGCGCTGAGCGGCGCAGCCAAAGACAGAACGATGGCCAGAAGGCCGGCGAGGGGTGCGCACGGAACCGATTCAAAGTTGACGTTGGGCCTCAAATCCCGCAAGGATTCACGAATCGCTTTCAGTCTCGCTGTCATTGGTCGTCTTTCGTCTTCGCAGTGCTTCCTGTTGGATCGTGCCGGTTAGAGTTGACTTCCGCAGGGGGCAAAAGCCCGACTTCGGTTGGATCGAATTTCTGGCACGGCGAAAGTCGTGCCCGGTTACAAGACTTCATTCGCTTTGACCGGCCCCGAGCGGCGATTTTTGGTGGATTCGCCGACGCACGGGGAAGCGGTTGCAAGCAGTTCAATGGTAATGGCTGCGACACGGTCGATGGCTCCCGTTTCGCTGCCTTGATGGCGGGAACGCAGCAGCCCCCCCACTCGGCTGAGCTCCCTCTTCATGGACTCACGAGCCGCTCCGTCGGGTAGCAGGGGAGCAATGTGTTGGACGATTTTTAGGGCGGTGCAGTCATTCTGGATCAACTCCGGTACGACGCGCGCGCCAGCAATGAGGTTGGCCATCGCCACGTGGGGAACGGTGACGACGCGCCTGGCGATGGCGTAGGTGAGGGGCGAAAGGCGGTAGACGACGACAAAGGGATTGCCAATGAGGGCAGCTTCTACGGTGGCGGTGCCGCTGGCGACAACCGAAGCGCGGGCGTGGAAAAGAGCCGCGCGGGCGCCTCCCAGGGTGGGGCCATCCGGGCCTTCGGCGCCGAGGTCGTTGACCAGACGGATGGTGAGATTCTGCTGGAGTTCGCCGACCATTTTCTCTGTGGCCTGGCGCTCGGCGGCAGTGAGGGTTGGAGCAAGCGGAACGATGAATTCGAGCTCAGGATCCCCTCGCTCCCGATGGACCCTGTGAACGAGGAGAATCGCGGCACGGATCATCTCCGGCAGGTTGTACTGAATCTCCCTGGCCCTGCTCCCGGGAAGAAGTCCAATCCAGGTCTTGTTCGGATCCAGTCCGTTTTGCGCCGCGAACTCCTCGCGGCTGATCGAAGGCAGCGGGAGATCGGCGAGGGGATGGCCGACAAATTCAGCCTCTACGCTGCGCTCGCGATAGTAGGCCTCTTCGAAGGGGAAGATGACCAGCATGCGGGTGACGTAGCGCTGGACGAGTCGAATGCGGCGCTTTTTCCATGCCCATAGTTGCGGGCTCACGAAGAAAATGACCGGAATGCCGAGGCGATGGAATTGTCGGGCGAGCTTGAAGTGGATGTCGGGGAAGTCGATGAGGATGGCAACATCTGGACGGCGGCTGCGTGCGGCTTGCTTGAGCTTGCGGAACGCACGGTAGATCCGGGGCAGGTGGCGAACGACTTCCGTGATGCCCATGACGGCTACCTCTTCCGAGCGGACAAGGCGTTCGAGGCCGGCATCGGCCATTCGATCGCTGCCCATGCCGAAGAACGCCGCGGTCTGGCCGCGGGCGGCAAGCTGGCGTTTGAGCGATTGAATGAGCAGGGCGCCGTAGTGCTCGCCACTGGCCTCGCCTGCGGAGATGAACAGCTGGTGGCCCATCAACCTGGCGCCGCCTTTCTATGCGCTCAGTAGCCATCATATAGGGGTACCTCATGGGGGGCGTGGGAAGGAAAACATCCCTCAGGCGCTGGGTCTCTAACCCGCCAGAACCAGCTCGAATCCGATCGCTTGAACACCGCAACACCAGCTTCGTCGGATACCCAAATCAATTTTGCGCATGTGATTCTGAGCGCAGCATGGAACGGCAAAGCGCTTCGGCGAATGATGGAAAGACTGCCCCCGGGAAGCAGGGGCGCCGTTGCCCGGGTCTGGACCGAAGGGCGACCGGCTGAGACGGGCAGCGAAGGTCGGGACGATCTTTTGGGCCCCGGCCGGCCGAAAGGACACCTCGATCGGGTGGAGGGCGATCCGGGGACCGGGAAGACGACGCTGGCGCTCGAGTTTTTGCTCGAGGGCATTCAGCGGGGCGAGCGTGTTCTGGTGTGACGCTGTCGGAATCGAAGACGGAGCTGGAGCAGGTTGCGGCCTAGCATGGGTGCCCCGCGGCCGATCTAGAGATCTTCGCGATGGCGCCTCCCCAGGATGAAGTGAGCCCCGAGGCACCACAGTACACGGTGTTTCATCCCTCCGAAGTGGAGCTGGCCGACACGCATTGCACGAGCCGACGAAGCGACCGGTCTGCTAAGCTGGAAGCGAATTTCAGCGGGCAAATTCAGGAGGTAGTAACGTGCGGTTTTTCGGAGTGGCAGCTTGTTGTGCGTTGAGCATGGGAGCGCTGGGCGCCTGGGCGCAGATGGGCGCGAGCGCGGCAGGTCCGGCAGTTGGATCGATGGCTACGCCGTCGGCAGCATTTGACTCACAATTGAGCTTAATTGAAGACGAGATGATGGGCGCGGTGAAGGCCATGCCCGCGGAGAGGTACGATTTTGCTCCGAGCACGGCAATTTTTTCGCCAACGCAGAAGACCGAGTTCGCCACGGTGCGCACCTTTGCGCAACAGGCAACGCATGTGGCGGAAGCCAACTACTTTTTCGCAAATATTCTCAGCGGCCTGAAGCCGGATGTCGATGTGCGCGCGATCGAGAAGCTCACCAAGAAGGACGACATCGTTGCCGCGCTCGCGGGCTCATTCGCCTTTGCGCACAAGGCCATCGCAACGCTGACGCCGGCCAATTCGTTTGAGGTGATCAAGTCGCCGGAGCCAGGCTTTCAGACGCGGGCCACACTTGCCTCCTTCTGCGTGTCGCATGGGTTTGATCATTATGGGCAGATGGTGGAGTATCTGCGCATGAACGGGATCGTGCCGCCGGCCAGCGCGAAGTAGTTGGGGCCGGCGGAAAGGCCCTCCTTCCACTCTTAAATTCAAGCTGATCGCGTCCCGTAGCTGCCAGCCGCGGGGTGCGGGTCGACTCGCTCGAAGGCAGGCTGCCGGGATCGTGCAGGGAATCCTGATCGCTGCCGGCAGCCCGCCGTTTCCTCTTCGCGCCTCGATTCTGAGATGGAACCGATCGGACGAAGCGAAAATGTACTCGGTCCGCCCCGACACCTGGCAGCCGAGAATTGCCTCCAACTGCGCAGGCGCGCATCGGTTCGAGCGCCGACCGTCCCGGATGGCTTCCAGGCTGGTTGATCCGCCGGGTTCCAGCCGGCGCTTTTGCCCCCCCGAGACGCGGTTTACGGATTTTGGCGGGCGCCCGATACCGATGGCTGTGTGCGCGAGAAGATCGCTGCCGGGGAGTGGCGAAAACTCTTCGGTCCAGGTGGCGCTGCCCCAGTGGCGCTTTCGCGCCAATCGTCGAAGATGGGCGGCCGCAGCTTCACCCGGCGGGCAGGTCGAGTTCCACCTTCGCTGAACTCGACCGGGAGACGCAAACATCCTTTGCAAGACGAACCGTTCCGCGCTAAGCCTTTCCTCTTGCGCGCACAGCGGCGGCCAGCTCTTGGAACAGCTCACGCGTCTCGGCCCAGTCGATGCAGCCGTCGGTGATGCTCTGGCCGTATTGCAACGGCTTGCCGGCAACGAGCGACTGTGCGCCGGCGACCAGATTGCTTTCGATCATGACGCCCATAATGCGGCGGTCGCCGGCGGCGATTTGCGCGGCGACATCGTGGCAGACGATGGACTGGCGGCGATAGTCCTTGTTGCTGTTGTCGTGACTGAAGTCGATCATGATGCGGGGCGCAATGCCGGTATTTTCCATTTTCTGGGCAGTGTCCGCAACGCGCTCGGCGGTGTAGTTCACGGTCTTGCGTCCGCCGCGCAGAATGATGTGGCATTCCGGATTGCCGGTGGTTACAAAAATGGCCGACTGCCCATGCTTGCTGTGGCCGAGAAAGGTGTGCGAGTGGGCTGCGGACTGGATGGCATCGATGGCCACCTGGACGTCTCCGGAGGTGGCGTTCTTGAAGCCGACCGGGCAGGAGATTCCGGAAGCCAGTTCGCGATGCAGCTGACTCTCAGTCGTACGCGCGCCGATAGCTCCCCAACTCACCAGGCCCGCGATGTACTGCGGAGAAATCATATCGAGAAATTCAGTGCCGGTAGGCACGCCCATCTCGGCCAGATCAAGCAGCAGGTGGCGGGCGAGGCGCAGACCGTCGTTGATCTTGTAGGACTGATCGAGGTGGGGATCATTGATGAGGCCTTTCCATCCGACGGTGGTGCGGGGCTTCTCAAAGTAGACGCGCATGACGATGTAGAGGTCGCCGGCGAACTCCTTGATTGCGCCCTTGAGCAGTCTGGCATATTCGCGTGCAGCGATGGGATCGTGAATGGAGCAGGGACCGGCAAGCACCAGAAGTCGCGAGTCGCGGCGATTGAGGATGGCGGAAATATCGGCGCGGGCATTGAAGACAGTGGCTGTTGAAGTCTCGGTGGCAGGAAGGTCTTCTTCAAGAAACACGGGTGGGAGGACGACTTTCGTCCATTGGATGCGGAGGTCATCAATCCTGGGAGGCATGGCTCTGTTCCTTGATCGAGGCCGGTCGATTTCATTCCGATTGCGGTGAATGGAACGGCCCGGCAGTTGGCAGGGATGTGCGCTCTGTTGATTTTATAGGGAATGATGCGGAGTGCGGCCACGGTCTTGGCCACGCGGGGCCCTGGGACTTGAACGCCGGCTTGTCGGACGAGCGAGCCAGTTCGGAACGCCGACTGCGGATTGAATTGATTTTGCCTGGGGGGCTGGAGAACAGAGACCCGATGTGGAGCGCGCCAGGAGAGAACCCTCACGGCGCGTATCGTTTTTCACCCGCTGCAATGGCTACGGGCAGACGATTGCGCTGCGGCGGCAGCGGGCAGGTGGCGTAGGAGGTGTAGGCGCAGGGCGGATTCTCCAGGCGGTTGAAGTCAAGAATCAGCTTGCCGGGCTTGTCAAGGCCGTGATCGGGCAATGGAGCGTGAAGAAAACGCGAGGCCTGGTAGGTGGACTCCGTGCTGGTTTTATCGCGAAGAATGAAAAAAAGCATCTGATCGCCGGGACTTTCGAGGACCGGCTCAAGGGTGAACTTTTGGCCGTTGAGAGTAAACTCGGCGATGCCGGGAGCGGGAAGCTCAAGAGTGGTGCCAATCACTGTGGGGATTTTTTCGATGTGGGGCGGAGTGAAGGGAGTCCACATCGCCTCGACGCTGAATTGGGGATCGGGTGCGTACCAGTTGAGGCCGTGAAAGGCAGAGCGCGTGGGCGAAGCGGAGTCTTTGATGCGCAGTGCGTAGCGGCCGCCGCGATCGAGCACGACCATCGAGATTCCGTGCCACGCAATGACGGAGGGTTTAGCGCCATCGACAACCAAAGGCCCTTCGCGGGCTGGTTGGCCGTCGATGGTGAGCTCGGGCGGGAAGCCGCCTTGAGTTGCGAGCAACTGCACCGTCTTGCCGGCAACGGTAAAAATGCCGATGTGATCCGGAGCCTGCTCGTGAATCTGAATCTGGTTGTCAGCCGCGGCGCCGAGTGAGTTGGCGCCGGGCTTGAGCCAATCCAAGGCGATCAAAGTGAGCCAGCCGTCGGGAGCGTCGATTTGCTGCGCGCGACGCTCGCGCCACTTATCCAGATCCTGCCGCCACTCCGACTCGGCCGAGGTGGTGGTTGCTTGCGCGCAAGCCGGGCGCGCGACGGCAAAATGCGCCAGCAAAGATACGATCAGGATGAATGCCGATCGAACGGCTTGTCGCTTTCTCCCCGCGCATCGCCGACTCATTGTTTCTGACTCCTTGTTGATGCGCCGGCCGGCGTTGTTCCTAGCCGGCGGACGGCAGAGGGAGGGAAAATCGGCAAGGCCGCTCCGCGTTTCCGCCTTTGACCTGCTCGGTGGACAAGTTGTTTCGCGAGATCGGTCCGCGCCAGCTTTCCTGCCGTTCCTTTCCTGCCGTTCCTTTCCTGCCGTTTCAGGTCCTGCCGTTTCAGGATGTTTCCATTATGAACCGGCGGACTCGAGGGCTAGTCTTCCAACTTGGGTCTTTCGAACAGTTACGACGGGTCGAATCACATCAGCACACCACCGAAGCTCTTGTTGGCTCTTCTCGTTTGTTCCCCGGGGTCTTCCACTTTTCCAGGAATCGGGCTTGCCCAAAGGGAATCCGGAACTTCAATCCTCCGCCTGCGGCCCATGCCGACCAGTACCACGAGTTCGAGGTCGAAGGGGACCGGCCGGGTGGGATGGCGCGCACCAATACGGGCGACCATCCTCCGCGGTGACGAGCGAGTTCAGGGCCGCCCCCGGAGTGGGAAAAGGCCCTAGTTGGGGGCGGCGCTGATGGATTTCCATTCCAGCTCAATGAGGCCGGGAAGTTGTTCCAACTCCTCGAGCAGGGGCGGGATGGCCGCGCTCCCTTGGACGGAGAGCCAGCGAACTTCAAGATCAAACATCTTGCGGTCCATGCTGACCAGATGGGTGACGGAAAACGACTTGATGCGGAATTTTTCTGCTTCGATGCGATGGCGCAGTTGCTCGGGCGACAGGCTGTCACGGGCGAGGCTGAGGCGCAATTGAGCCATTTGAAAGCGTTCAATACGACGCTCAAACCAGCGCAGTCCCCACAGGATGATGTAGCCGAGGAGGGTGGATACGGAACCGAGGATGAGCTGACCGCCTCCCAGGCAGAGTCCCACAACGGTCGAGAACCAGAGGGTGGCGGCGGTAGTGATGCCTAGGACCAGTTCGCTTTTGCGAACAATGGCGCCGGCGCCGATGAAGCCGACGCCGGTAAGGATGCCGAGGGGCAGGCGCATCACGTCCATGACGGCGTAGGCGTTTTGCGGCTTGCCGTTGGTTGCGAGCAGCAGGTTCATCTGGATCATGGCTACGGCGGCGGCCAGGGTGACGAGCAGCGTGGTGCGCAGGCCGGCGGCATGGCCGGTTTTGCTACGTTCCACGCCGAGCAGGCCGCCGGCGATCACGGTGAGGGCGAGACGAAGGGCAATCTGTTGCCAATGGATTTCAAGGGACATGGGACAGGCGACCTTTCTGGCATCGGGGCAAACGGCTCGTTAGATTCAGAAGGTCGGGCCTCAGCCGGAGTTGTACCCCGGGGATGGGTTCCGGCCTGATTCGTTGAGGCTGATTTCGTTGAGGCTGATTCGTTCGTGGTGACTCGTTCACCGGTTGGTCCCGTGGGGTGGTTACCGTGGCGCCTCGGTGGCGACGCTCTTGTCTTGACATGGGGATGCGCACTGCCTACCATTAAAAAGGCATACTCTACCTGTTTGGCAGGACTAAGTAATTGCAGCACAATCGGTTAGTAGTGCTAATGGGGCGCGGGGGCGCAGGCTCTTCGCCAGAATGGCTTGAGGCTGGGGAATGGCTTAAGGCCGGCCACGGCGGAAGGCAGGGAAGCAATGGGGGATGTGCGCGTCAGCCCGCGTGAGCGGCTGGTGCTAACGGCCATCATCGAGCTGTACATTGCGACCGGGGAACCGGTCGCCTCGCAGGCGGTTGCGCAAACGTTCGCTGACCGCGAAGGGCTGAGTTCGGCCACGGTGCGCAACGTGATGGCGTCTCTGGGCGAAGCCGGACTGCTCGAACAGGCGCACAGTTCTGCCGGACGAATTCCGACCGCAGCGGCATTTCGCTACTATGTCGAGCAGATTACGCAGTCCGGACGCGCGACGGCAGGGGCGCAGACGGGGACGGCGCCGAATCATGCCGGGGGGAATGCGAACCTGCTCAGCGAGGCGTGGCGAGAGCAGATTGAAGACAGTTTTGCGGGCGTCAACAGCTCGAATGAATACCTGCAGCGGACTTCGCACGTGCTGGCGCTGATTTCGAGCGGGCTGGGCGTGGCGCTGGCCAGCACCACCACCGGACAAATTCTGGAGCACATTCACTTTTCGCGGCTTACCGTGGGGCGGGTGCTGGCGGTGCTGGTGACGCAAACCGGCGCGGTACTGGACCGGGTGCTGACCTTGGACCGGGAACTGACGCATATTGAGCTGGAGACGGCGGCGCGCTATCTGAATGAGAACTTTCGCGGCTGGCAGATTGAGCGGATCCGCGTGGAGGTGTCGCGGCGCGTCGAGGTCGAGCGCGAGGCGTATGCGCGGATGCTGGCCTCGGTCGAAGAGCTGTGCCGCAAGGGAGCGCTGGCGGAGGGGGAGTCGACGCCGGTGATTTTTGTGGACGGGATGGCCAACCTGATTAGCGCGGACCTGGACAGGGAGCGGCTGCGGCAGATGCTGCTGGCGTTAGAGGCCAAGCAGCGGCTGGTGGAACTGCTTACGGTGTATGTGGATGGCAAGCAGCAGGAGGTCCGGGTGGTGGTGGGGCTGGATGAGGCTTCGCCGGCCATGCAGGACCTGGTTCTGATTGGGGCGCCGGCGCGGCTGGGCGGCGCCCACCTGGGTACGGTTGCTGTGATTGCCCCGACCCGCATTCAATACCAGGAGATGATCCAGGCAGTTCGCTACATAGCGCGGCTTTCCGAGCGGCTTTTCGATGTCCCCGCGGAATAGGAAATGCTTGTCGATCCTGCATTTGACAGGCTTTGGACGGTGCCAAGGCAGCCAGGAGCCCGCTCCGGCTTGCTCGCCTCGGACCGGGTCCGCCTGCTCGCGGCCAAAGCGGTGAAGATGCACGGTTGGCCACAAAAAAATACAATGGAATCAGGCACAGTTGATTTTTCGGAGAAAGCACAGATTTATGTCAAAAAAGAACACAGAAATCCCCGTATTGGAACCGCAGGAACTCGCGCCGTCTGCCGACGCCGCCACTGAACAGGGGTCCGCGGCTGGCGAGTTAGACGCCTCGGCGAGCCGCACGGAGCTCGAACAGCTGAAAGGCGAGCGCGACCAGCTGGTGGACCGGCTGGCGCGGCTGCAGGCGGAGTTTGAGAACGCTCGCAAGCGCGCCGAGCGCGAACGGATGGAGTATCGCGACTACGCAGTCGGAAATGTGGTGGAGCAGTTTTTGCCGGTGGTTGATAATTTTGGGCTGGCGCTGGTGGCCGAAGGCACGGCGGAGCAGATGCGGCACGGTGTGGAACTGATTGTCAAGCAGATGGACGAGGTTCTGCGGCAGCTGCAGGTGAATCCGATTGCCACCGTGGGCGAGGAGTTTGATCCGCGCGTTCACGAGGCGCTCGGATCGGTGGAACGAGACGACCTGCCCGACCAGCATGTGGCCGAGGAGATTCGCCGTGGCTACCGGCTGCGCGAGCGGCTGCTGCGGCCGGCAATGGTGCGCGTGGTACATAACCCAAAACAGATGGCCGATTGAATCCAACCAGCAACGGAGTGAGTCTAAAGAGCCCGAATGAGTTCTAATACAAAAGTGAGCAAAGAAGATTACTACACGGTCCTCGGTGTGTCCCGGGAGGTGAGCGAGCAGGAGTTGAAGAGCGCTTACCGCAAACAGGCGCTGAAGTATCATCCTGACCGCAACCCCGGCGATCACGCCGCGGAAGAGAAGTTCAAACTGGCCAGCGAGGCCTACCAGGTGTTGAGCGACGCGGACAAGCGCGCTGTCTATGACCGTTACGGCCATGCCGGGTTGGGCGGGCAGGCCGGGTTCAATGGCTCCCCGTTTGCCGGCGGCGTGGACATTGGCGATATCTTCGGCGATTTGTTCGGTGAGATGTTCAACGTCGGCGGTGCGCAGCAGCGAGGCTCGCGGCAGCAGCGCGGCGACGACCTGCGCTTCGACCTGACAATCGACTTTGAAGAAGCGTGCTTCGGGGTCGAGACCGAAGTAAAGATTCGCCGCCTGGAAACCTGTGGCACCTGCAACGGCAAGGGCACGGCTTCCAGCCGCGGTCCGAGTGTGTGCACGCAATGCCAGGGACGCGGACAGCTGCGCTACCAGCAGGGGTTCTTTTCCGTGGCGCGGACCTGCTCGGCGTGCGGCGGTGCGGGCCAGGTGATTGGCGACCCGTGCCAGACCTGCCGCGGGCAAACGCGGGTTTCGAGCGAGTTCAAGCTGCATGTGAAGGTGCCGCCGGGAGTGGAGGAAGGCACGCGGATCCGCTACACGGGCGAGGGGGATGCGGGACGCTCGGCCGGGCCAAGGGGCGATTTGTACGTGGTGCTGGCGGTACGGCCGCATGACTTTTTCGAGCGCCACGGCAACGACCTGCACTGCGTGATTCCGATCAGCTTTCCGCAGGCCGCACTGGGCGATGAGTTCGAAGTTCAAGGCATCGATGGGCCGGTGAGCCTGAAGGTTCCTGAAGGCACGCAGAGTGGGCGTGAGTTGCGGGTGCGTGGGCGAGGCGTGCCGTTCCTGAACAGCAAAGGCAGCGGCGACCTGGTGGTGAAGGTACTGGTGCAGGTGCCGCGCAAACTGAGTCGCACCCAGCGCGAGCTGGTGAACAAGCTGGCGGAGTCGCTCACGGTGGACAACAAGCCGACGTCGCCGGGCCTGCTGGACAAGATGAAGGATTTGTTCAACTAGGTCCGTCGAGGGGGTTCGAGGAGCATTTTCCCAAGAGCATGCAATTAGGTGAAGGTAGCGCCCGAATTCAACGCACCGCGAACTGAGGGCATAGGAGACCTGTGCTGAGGGCCCCCTGATTGGTCCGCATATGTCTGCTCAGCTCTGCCAGGGGTTGACGACACGCGCGCCGGCGGCATGGAAGGGGCGCGCTGTCGCGCAGGGCGAGGGGCTTCAAGCGCTCTGAGAGCACGCTGATTTCAAGCACACTCAATCAAGCTCTGCCGGTTCGATCGGCCGGTGATCGCGCTCGAGGTTGAGTGCGATGCCTCCGGAGCGGCGGTCGAAAGCGGCCAGTTCCCAGCCGATCTTCACCTTGTTTTTGGGCGCGACGGGCTAGACGAGGACGTGGTCAATCCCGGCCCCGGTGCTGCGCCCGTTGTGCGCGGGCGCGGATCTTCCGCATGATGGCGCGCGACGACGGCCGGTATAGGGTCTGTCTCCTAGTCAGAGTGCATTTGCTTTGATTCATCGCCCGCTGCGGGAAACCTCAAAGCAGACTCTAGAGGGCATAGAGGGCGATCATCAGGATAGCGACGGCGATGGCCACACTGGTGAGGTCGGTGAGGGCGAAGGCTACGGGGTCTTCGTCGAGTTCGCCGCGCGAGGCGAGCAGCCATACACGGTTCAGCCAGAGGATCATGAGCGGAACGGTGAGCCAGAGCAGCCGGGGACGGTGATAGAGCTTCACCACGTCAGGGCCGGTGATATAGATGGCGAAGACGACCACGGCGGCGTAGGCGCTGGAGGTTCCGAAGCTGCGCAACTGTTCAAGATCGGTGAGCAGGTAGCCACGGCCGTTCTTGGGCAGTGCGTTGGCGGTGCGAAGGTTTTCAAGCTCCGCAAAACGCTTGACGATGGCCAGGGAGAGAAACAGGAACATGGACAGGCCGGCGAGCCAGTGCGAGATGGGCGTGTGCGTGACCAAGCTTCCAGCCTGAAGACGCAGGCTGTAAAGGCCGGCCAGGACCAGCACGTCGAGCAGTACGACGCGCTTGAGATAGAGCGAATAGGCCAGGGTGGTGGCGAGGTAGACGAGAAGCCAGAGGAGAAAGCTGCCGGGAAGCAGGGCAGCGATCGCCAGG
>DATDLS010000126.1:0-8811 GCA_036519195.1 Occallatibacter sp.
GCTTCGCCGCGTCTCTCAATGAGTTTTCCGAGGCATGGGCAATCTATTTTCCCGATGTGGTCAGCAGCAAGAGCAAAAAGGCACTCACTAAAATGTGAGACAAATTCACCGGAAACGCCGTGAATTAACCGCAACCGCACAACGCGAATCACCACGGAGATTTAAGTGAGGCACAGTTTGATGTGCGGGCGAGCTTTGTCGGTAATTCTCATGGCGATTTGTTGCAGCATGCCTGCGCTAGCGCAGGACGACCAATGGCAGTCGGCGCTATCCCTCAGTCAACAGGGAAAGTACGCCGAGGCCGAGACCGCCTGGAAGGCTCTCTCCGAGCGGAATCCATCTGACCCCAAGCCGTATGCATATCTGGGCCTGCTCGAAGCCCGGCAGGAACACTACCCGCAAGCGATTACTTACTACCGCAAAGCCATGGCGTTGAACCCGACACTGGCCGGCTTGCGAATGGATCTTGGCCTTGCGCTCTTCAAGGCGGGCAACTACAAGCAAGCCATTGTGACGTTTGGGCCACTGGTCAAGACTGTCCCACCTTCCTCGCCCGAAGCGCAGCGACTAGCTATCCTGATGGGGATGTCGTATTACGGACTCTCAGAATTTTCATCCGCTCGGCCGTTTCTCGAGCAAGCTGCTGATCACGACCCGACGAATCTCACCTTACTTCTGACGCTGGCACACAGTTGCCTCCTGTCGACCCAATACAAATGCGTGCTGGATACCTATCACCGCATGATTGCTCTGAATGCTGAGTCGGCCGAGGCCGACATGCTGATGGGCGAAGCACTGGACGAGATGAAGGACACCACCGGCGCTACGAGAAAGTTTCGTGAAGCGGTCAAAGCTAACCCCAAGGAGCCGAATGTCCATTTCGGACTTGGCTACCTGTTGTGGACACAAGGCCAGACGGAGGAGGCTGCCCGGGAGCTTCACGCCGAGCTCGACAACGACCCTGATCATCTGCAGGCCATGCTCTACCTGGCCGATACGGATATCCAGATGAATCGGATGGATGACGCCCGATCGCTTCTCGAAAAGCTGGTCAAGATCAACCCGGAAAACTCCATGGAACATCTCGATCTGGGCGTCGTCTACGCCGATGAAGATCGCAAGGCAGAGGCACTGAAGGAGTTTCAAGCTGCCGCCAAACTCGCGCCGAACGACGTAAAGGCATACTGGCGAATGGGGCGGCTCTACCGTTCCATGGGAAACACAGTCCAAGCGGAGGCCGAGTTCGACAAAGCCAGGAACCTCAACAAAACCGCCGACGACCGGCTGCTGAAGGTCATGTCGATGGACCCCCACGAGCGGAGCGCACCGCAGCCAGACGTGACCCCACCGGCGAAACAGTAGCTTTTCCGGCGTATCGGATCCCTGAGTGGGTTACGGGCGTTCGCCCGCACACCATCCCTTCACCAGGAATCACCGTGAACCGTGAACCGCGCGTCAAAAGTAAGGCCGGGGCAGAAGCCCCGGCCTTGGTCATGCGGTATCGGAAAGCTCTAGAAGGTGAACTTTCCGCCCATCTGGAGCAGACGCGGCTCGTGATCGGTGATCACTGTGCCGAACGAAGGGCTGTCGATGCTGGTGCTGACTTGGTTGAAGTTGGGATGGTTGGCGATATTGAAGGCCTCGACGCGCAGCTGGACCTTAACATACTCGCCAATGCTGGTGTTCTTGGCCAGAGCAAGGTCCCATTTTTGAAAGCGAGGTCCGTACATCGAGCCTGTGCTCACGTTGCCGAACTGGTTGTTTCCCGCCCAGGTGTAGGACGATTGCGAGAACCATTGTCCGGGCTTCCTGAACATCTGCACGGGAGCGATCTGTTCCAATCGGGCAGCCAGGTTGCCGTAGGCTGCGTTGCCAATGCCCAAGCCGCGTCCGGGCACCGTATTGTCCGGACAGGAGCCTTTCGGAACCGAGGGGTTGTTCGTGCACGCGAACGGATCTTCCGCCTGGGTCAGAGTCATCGGAGTGCCGGAACCGATCGTGGTAATGCCGGACAGCTCCCAGCCACCTAACGTTTTGCCCGCGAACCCATCCTGGTGCTTCATGAAGGGCAATGCGTAAACGTAGTTGAAGATCAGCGATTGCGGCTGGTCGAAAGAAGCCGGACCGTAATCTGCCTTGATGTCGTGCGTGTTCAGGGTTGGGGTGGACGGGAAGCTGGCCCCGAGATCTCCGGACCGATCCGTAGAGTTGGTCGTGAGAACCTTGGAATATGTATACGACCCGCCCACGGTCAACCCGTGTGAGGAGCGATGGTTCAAGGTGATTTGCAGCGAGTTGTAGTTGCTGGTGAACAGCGGCGCTCTGTCCTGGATGTAGGAATATCCCGCAAACGGACGGATCGCGTTCACGTCGGTGCCCGGAGCGGCCGCCAACCGGGCCGCCACTGTGGGCTGATTCGCATCGAACTCGCCGACCAGGTGGCGGGCTTGGTTGCCCACATAGGCTACCGATAGGACGGTGCTAGGCAACAGCTGGCGCTCCACGGTGAGGTTGTAGTCGAAATAGTTTGGAACCCTGAAAGTAGGTGTCCCGGTTGCAGTCAGCGAGTTCGGGCCATAGTCCGGACTCGTGGCCGTGCCTGCTCCCAGAGGCGCGTCGAACGCTGTATTGGTGACGGTAGCGTTTTGGGTGATCGGCGGATCGTCGAAGGCATTATTTTCCCACATACCATTCAGTACTCGATCGTAGAAAACGCCGAAACCTCCGCGGATGGCGGTGATTCCCCGGCCGTCGGGATTGAAGGCAAAGCCGACGCGCGGGGCGAAGTTGTCATTGTCGTTGGGGTTGACGTAGTTTCCGTAAGGCGAGCACTGAACCTGCGGACCGATCGCCTGCGCCGCAGCGCAGTGCCCGTCCCTTGACGGGAAGATCAGTCCATTGGCATAGGTGTTGGCCACCAGCGAATACCCTCCGATGTTCTGGCCAGGCAGGAAGGTACCGGTCGTCGGGTCGATCGCCGGGGCTAGCAACGAGCTGTACAACAGCGGATCGAAGTTGGTCAAAGTGTTGTTCTTGTCGGTCGGCGAAGGCAGGCTGCTCCAACGCACACCGAGGTTCAGGGTCAGGCGGTGGTTCAGCTTCCAGTCGTCCTGAACGTAGATTTCGCGGTTGTAGTAGTTGAGATTGGGGACCGTATCGCGGCTCGCCTGCCCGTAGCCGTTTACGTTGCCCAGGAGGAAATCGCCAAAGGAGTTGAACGAGAAGCTGGCATCGCCGCCGGTGGCATTCTCATTCTTGATCATCTGCTGAAGCTGGAAGCCCAGGCGAAGGGTATTCTTGCCGAAGCTCAACGCCAGGTTGTCGAAGTAGGTGCGATCCAGGTTGCGCTCCTTGTATGGAACACTCCCTGTCCCAAAGCCGGTAAGGCCGGTGATGGAGATGCCGGGCATGCGGCCGTAGGGATCGGTATATTTTGTCGTGTTCGGCTGCAGGGCGCTGACCGCGGCGGTCGAGTCAGCAAAATCCCCGCTCTCGAAGGAGGCATTGATGGTGCCTTGAGCCCAGGCAAATTCCAGCTCGTTGACGACCGTGGGCGAGATGGCCCAAGTAAGGTTACCTACGACATTCTTGCCGGGTGAATCAAAGGCCGCATTCGCCGCGCCCGGATATTGGGGGCCATTCCAGAGGCCATCCGGATCGATTGTCGGCGAGGTGTCCCTCATTCCGCGCGCGAAGAAGTGAAGCCGGTCATTGAAGTAGTGGTCGATACGTACGATGTCATCGCGGTAATCGTTCGTGGAGGGCTCGTTTTTGACCAGGACCCCACTGGCGTTCGCGTTAGGTTTGAGGAGGTTGGTCAGATAGACTGCCGAGTTCTTGCTGAGGCAGGTCGAAGCGATCCCCGTCGTGTTGGTGGCCGCATTGTAGTTAACGCAAGCTGCCTCTGCCGCTGCGGCTGACGGGGAAAGCCAAGTGGGAGGAGTGTACTGGCCTGGAACGTTGTAGTTGCCGGTTGCGTCGGGGGTCGATTCGGCCGTGGTCGGAGGGTTCAGTGTTTCGCTGCTTCCCGCCTGGTCAATCTTGTGCCAATCCTCAGACCAGAAGAAAAAGGTCTTGTCTTTGGCCGTGTTATAGACCCTGGGAATGAATGCCGGTCCGCCGATGGTAAAGCCATAGACGTTTTGATGGTAGACGCCGGGCTGATTCGGCAGACCCTGTGAAATTTCGCTTTCCTTGTTCAGCCAGTCGTTGGCGTTGAAGTCGGTGGTGCGGACGTACTCATATCCCTCGCCATGGAAGCTGCTCGTGCCGCTCCGGGTGGCTACCAGAATCTGGCCGCCGCCCGACCGTCCGTAGCCGGCATCGTAGTTGCCGCGCTCCAGGGTGATCTCGTTGATGGCTTCCATGCTGGGCTGGCTGACCGCCGTGGTGTTCGAGCCGCTGTCGTTGATGTCGGCGCCATCCACAGTCCAGTTGTTGGCCGTACCGCGCGCACCGTTGACCGAGATTGCCGTAAATCCTGTCGAGGCCTCGTCGCCCAGCATGTTGACAACTCCGGGCTGGAGAGTGACCAACTGCACGAAGTTGCGGCTGTTGATCTCAAGTTCCTTAATCTGGAGCCCCGAAATCGTGCCCGCCTGACTGCTGGTTTCTGTGTTCACAGAAACAGGGTTGTCTTCCACGGTGACCGTGGTGCTCGCCGACCCTGCCTTCAACTCAATGTTCAGTCCGTGCTTCTCCGCGACGTCCAGAACAATATTTTTGCCCTTGTACGTCTCGAAGCCCGGCGCCGCAGCCGTCACCGAATAGGTCCCCGCCGGGAGGTTGGTGGCCGTGAAGTTTCCGGACGCATCCGAGACCGCGAGGCGGGCGGTTCCGTTCACGCCGTTCAGCGTGATCGTGACGGCGGCATGCGGTATCACTGCCCCGGAGGTGTCGGTAACATTGCCGGTAATGGTTGCCGTAAGCTCCTGCGTGTGCCCTGTCCAAGGGCAAAACAAGAGCGCAACTGCCAACAGGCTCAGCAGAGACAGGCGTCCCTGGAAGCAACCCTGCCGGCGTACCGATCCATGCCGCGCCATACTCCGCCATGGTAATAAGTGACTGCAAAGCTGTTTGACGTTGATCATTGCCATCGCACCTTTCATTGAAGCTAAGTGAGTGTCGACATGGAACACGTATCGACAGCTGGGTTCATCTCCCGTGAAAATCAGGTTGTGTCAGCAACATGCTTTTCTCCGGACTTTCTTGAACAGAGGTAGGCTGAACGATCTCAAGCCCACGTGAGGTCCCGGTTGCGACGAGGATGCAATGTCAGAAGTGGGAAATAGACTTCTCGGTTTCTGCATCACGTACCCCCAAAATGGTTCCAAATGTGGAGAACCGCTCCCGGAGTGCCGGGAAGCGTTCTGCCGGCCGATTTTCGCCAGAATCGAAGCAAATTCGATGTCTCTTCAATTCGCGGCACACTATGTAAAAGCTTCGATTAAACAGACAATAGGACCATTACTGGACAATTGACAAGAAAAAAATGAACAAGATGGCTAAAAATAATCAAATTTGTGAGCGGCAATGCGATTGAGACGCATTCTGTGGTGTGTACTTAGTAGTTCAGATACGCCATAAGGACTCAATGAAGATTTAAAAAGAGAGCCCTTCCCGGCCGGCGCAGACAAGGGTCGCTCGACGCCCGGTGTCAGGGGAAGCGACACTTCTCCAAGGGGTTACACACCTCCCTGACTCTTCATTCAGAGACCGGCCCCGAAGGCGGGCGGGATTCCTCTGTCCTCGCGGCCTGAGCGTGATTCGCACCGGAAAGCGGAAGTAAGATTCAGCAGGGATAATGAGTAAAGTATTTAAATTGAATAACTTGAATGCGTAATTCTCGAATTGTTTTAGCAAGTGGAGTCTTCTCGTGGCTCCTGTCGAGCCCAACCTGCACACGGACGAATGACCCAGAGAGCCGCAGGCTGACCGGACGGGGATCGGGTTTCCGTCCCGCCTCTTTCCCTCGCAACGAATCCGCGGCCGAGCCGGTTGTGGGGGCGCGAACCGGCTTTCCACGCCGTAGTCCAACGCTCGAACGGACAGGCATTTACTCGTATCGAAAGACGGTATGATGATCAAATTTATTACATTCAATCAAAATATTGATGTTTTAGTTCAATAATACGATATAGTGGACAAAAATACGGAGTGCGCGGGGGCCCGGTCCGCTTGTGAGGAGGCGCCTGTGCCCAATTCAGTGTATTTTGCCTAAGACTCAAGAGAGCGGCATGATCAGGAGCAGGAACCGCTGACCACATCGGATGGGGATTCCTTGAAACTTGCGATGAAGAGCTTTCATTTTGAATTGTGCGCCACAAGTTTGGAAGCTGCCCTGGCGGCAGAGTCAGCAGGCGCAGACCGGGTTGAGTTGTGCTCCGAGTTGAGAGTTGGCGGCCTGACGCCAAGCTTGGAGCTTATCGCCGTAACGGCAGAGACACTTTCGATCCCCGTTCATGTGCTGATTCGTCCACGTGACGGGGACTTCGTCTTCACCAAGGACGAGTTTGGCCAGATGCAGCGGCAGATTAAACAGGCCAGAGATGCCGGCGCTCGGGGAGTTGTCCTGGGCATCCTGCTTCCCGATGGCAGAGTGGATGTTGAACGAAGCCGGTCATTGGTGGAGTTGGCCCGCCCCATGGAAGTGACCTTCAATCGGGCTTTCGATTTGACACCCGATCTGAGCGAGGCGCTCGAGGCGGTCATTCAGACCGGGGTCGAATGCCTGCTGACTTCCGGAGGCGCGGCGGATGTGCTTAAGGGAGCAGAGTCCATCGCTCGGCTATCCCGGCAAGCCAACACCCGCATTCAAATCATCGCCGGGGGAGGACTTCAGTTGGCCGACATTGCTGAGGTACTACGGCGCACCGGCGGTCTGTCCTTGCATGGTTCGCTGATCCGCAAATGCGACGGTCGTTTGCAGGGCTTCGATCCGGTAGTGCTCGAGGCAGATGTGCGTGAGACGGTCAGGATCATGCATCGCGAAGCCGGGGGCGATTTCAGGTCCCAGCGCTGATAGAGCAACAAGTGAATCCGAGGAGATCCTCATGCGCGTGCCCTGATTCCCACCCTCAGAGCCGCGAATACGAACTGTCGCTGCAGTCGGGTTCTGCGTGGTTCGCTCGGTTGGCTAGCATCCGCTCAACGGCTATTGAAGTCCGGCAAGAATAGCTTTTGTGAGAGACCCGTTTCGATCGTCCTGTCCCAGCACCCACACGTAGGCGCCGCCCAGCTTGTTTTTCCGGATGTAGGCTGTCTTTGTGGCCACAGAAGCGGGATCGTCGTATGTATAGAAGGTTCCCGCGGCCGGATTGTAGAGCGTCGCCCCAACGCGCGCCGCGTCGAACCAGGCAATGAACCCATTCTTGTTCATCAGGTTTTCGATTGTCGAGTAAGTAAGAAATCCGGCCGACAATAAGGGATCGCAACCAGGGGAAGGAGATGTCTTGTCAGGGTGCGGGCACAAGCTCGTTCCATCTGCCAGCAGCACCGGAGAGACGTCTTTTGAGTTCTGATACAGGCCATGGTTCACGTTGGGAACCCCGGTCCAGCCCACGGCATACAATGGAAATCCCATCAGGTATTTGCTCGCCGGGACGCCTGCGCCCAAGTACGCCCTCACAGTCTCATCGATGCTCGAAGACTGTGCGCGCAAAGGGTTATCGTCCGCCTCGTAGAGCGGAGATGCCTCGTTGGTCTGCTTATCCGAGGGTCCGGCATAGTCATAGCCATCGATGGTCAGAAAGTCCACTTGCGCGGCAGCAGCCTTCAGATCGAGGTTGACGTAGTCCTTAGGAAGCGCAGGGGAATCGAAGGACAGGATGTATTTGTTGTGCGTCGCCCTCGTCAGGTTGTTCAGTTGCGCACGAAATTCCTTAAGCAGGGCAGTGAAATTGTCCTTGTCCGCCGCGGAGGGAAACTCCCAGTCGATATTGAAGCCATCGAATAGATCGCGCGCTTGAACACCGGGAGCGACATTGCCCTTCACAAACCTGTCGATGCACGAGGCAACAAGCGCAGTGCGGCCAGCCGAGGTTTGCGAGGCAGTGACCCATCCGGAAGCATTGCCAAGTTGACCGCCCAAGGAAATCAGTACCTTCAGGTGGGGATGAAGTTGCTTAAGCTGCAGGATCGCACCGAAATTGCCATACAGTGGCGCGACATATGGCTTGCCGCTCACGCTGGGAATGGATGGATCGCGAAAGGCAGCCACCGGATCGGCAATCTCGCATGCCGGTGTCGAACCGGGCGTTACATTCCCGAATGCGTAGATCAGATAGGTAAGTTGATCCGCAATACCGCTCTTCTCTAAGTCCGCGATGTTGTAGCCGGAGTAGCGGGTGCCCCACTCTTCGAAGTACGCGCCGAAGATCCTGCGATGATTGTTTTGCGCTTCGGATCGCAAACAGCATCCGAGAAGGACCAACAGACTCAGCAACGCAACCCAGATCGGACGTGGTCTTACGAATCCCGTCATCAAAAAACTCCTCGGTTAAGTTAAGCGGCTCAATCTACATCATAGGGGGCCATTCAGGAAAGACCCATACGATCGATAGAGCGGATTCGCTGCATGTCAGGAAAGAATGCTCTGCCCGGACAATAAACTCCAGGCTCGTGCCCTTCGCTCCCGCGTGGTGTCCCCATTCGCCGGAAAAGACGGAAGATGGGGTGTGGCTCTTTTGGATTGCCGAATTCCACAGGGTCTAAGTTAGCTCTGCGAGTCACGAGCCCTTACTGCTAAGGACGCGCCGCCAGAGACGGTAGTGCGACTACCAGGCAAGTTTCGATTTTGGGGGCTTTGTGGCT
>DATDLS010000127.1:0-13650 GCA_036519195.1 Occallatibacter sp.
GGAGACCGTGGCAATGGAAACTTTGGCCAGCGCGGCTACGGTACGAATGTCAGGCGTCTTGGCGACAGTCTTGCGCGTTCCTTTGCGAACCACGAGTCCATCCTTAACTTAGAGTTGAACGCCATGTTAACGCATCGGACGGATGGTTGCCTCACTCGCGTGGGAGTTTGTCTCGATTCGATGCAGCTTTGCACATTTCCCCGAAGTGCGCCTTCAGTCTTTTTCCGCGATCAACAGCCGCAGGTCGCGCAGATTCTGTCCGGTCGGTCCGGTCACTACGGAATCGCCGAGCGCCGTGAACATGGGACAGGCGTCAAAGTTGGCTAGCGACGCTTTGAGGTGGAATCCGAAGGCATGGGCACGAGCTACAGTGGTGGGGTCGGCAATGGCGCCGGCCGATTGGGTATTGCCGTCAATGCCATCCGAGCCTGCGCTGAACACGGTGAGGTGCTCGCCCTCATATTTTTCAAGCTCCAGCGCGCAAGCCATCACAAACTGCTGGTTGCGGCCACCGGCCCCTGGTGTGCGATCAATCTTCACCGTCACCTCACCTACGCTAATGAGACAAAGCCGCCGGTGCTTGGCGCGCAGCGTGTGAAACAGCTCCAGCAAGTAGCGGGAAGCTTCAGCGTAGTCCCAGTCGTCGCAGCTATTATCGACGGCTACGTAGTAGCCGGCCTTCTGCGCCAGGGTGCGCGCGTTCTCTATCAGGTCGTGACTTGAGAGCAGAATCTCAAAGACTGAATCGCGGAAGGCCGGATCCTCGCCGCTCATGGAGGCTGCCCCGGTTACGCGGCGAGACATCGTCGGCTCGGACTTGCCCAGGCGCGGCAAAAACGGCGGACGCCAGCCCTTGTTGCCGGGCGACTCGGGCAGATCCTGGCGCTGAAAAAAGCTGCGAACCGAAGCTGGCAGCTTGCTGTCCAGGCCGTACTTCGCCAGCAGTTCGCGCGCCTCGGCGATGGTTGAGTGATCCGGCGAAGTGGGGCCGGAAGAAAGCGCGTCCAGGGTGCGTAGCGGCACGTCGGGAACCAGCAGGCTTACCTTCATCGAGTCCTGCGCAGCGATGGCCAGGCGTCCGCCCTTGACCGCCGAGAAATGTTTGCGCAGGGTGTTGATCTCGTTGATGGGAGCACCCGAGCTGAGCAGCAGGTGATGGAAAGCCATGGCCTCTTCGAGCGTGATCTGCGGATCGAGCGGCAGATCGAACATGGCTGAACCGCCGCCGGAAATGAGGAAGAAGATCAGCGTGTCTTTCTTCGCCTTGCGCAGCAGGGCTAACGTGGCGCGCGCAGCGGCAAAGGAGTCTTCGTTGGGCAGCGGATGGCCGCCTTGAAAGTAACGGAATCGCCAGTTGCGCTTTTTGGGCAGCAGGGCTGAACTGCAGATACCGCGCATGCCCTTGCGGCGCTTCATGCGGTCAAGCAGCGTCTCCAGCATCGGCTCGGCGGCTTTGCCCAGCGCGACGACGAAGATGCGCTTGTAGCTGGAAAGCTTGATCTGTGGGGGGCCACTGCCATCCGGCACAAGCCGATGCAGGGTATCGCCTTCAAAGCGCAGTCGGCGGTCGAAGGCCGAGGCCACGTTACAGGCTTGAACCGCGCTCTTGAAAATTTCCGTTGCCGTGGTGTGCAGAGTGTCCAACGCGAATTCACTCACCGGGGTCATGACAATTGCTCCTTGAGCCAGCCGCCCAGTGCTTGCTGCATTTGATTGAGCTGGCCCGTGAAGAAGTGGTCGGCGCCGTTGATGAGCAGCAGCCGCTTGGGTGCGGGGACGGAATCCACAACGTGCGCCAGCTGCGTGGCAGGCGCGTACTGATCGTGGTCTCCGCTGAGGAAAAGCTTGGGAGTGGTGCAATCGGCGAGGAATCGATAGGTGTAATTGCGGCTTTCGGCTGCGGTGGGAAGACCCAGCGCGATGAGGGCTCTTACGGCCGGATCGCTGTGTGCAGGGGGACAGCAGGCACTGAGCGCCATGGCGGCGCCAAAGCTGAAACCAGCCACCACCATGGGTAGCTTGTATTCGTCTTCAAGCCAATCCATTGCGGCCAGCACATCGCCTGATTCCAGCTTGCCATCGTGCGTGCCCTGGCTCAACCCAGTGCCGCGAAAGTTGAAGCGCAGCACTGGCAGACCGAATCCCCAGGCAGGATCATTGAGGACCTTCATGGCGTGGTAGACAACTTTGTTGTGCAGAGTTCCGCCGCCCTTCGGATGGGGATGGCAAACCAGCGCTACGAAGGGCGCGGAGGGCACGCCTTCGTTCAGAACCGCTTCCAGCCGGCCCGCCGGGCCAATCAGATCCACGCTGCGCAGCCTGGCTGGTGAAGAACTCGTGCTGCTTCGCAAGGGTGGTTTGACGATCATCCCAGTGACCATTCTACTCCCACGTAGAACCGTTCCCAGCGGTCCGGGACAGTTTTCCGTGTTGATTGCGATCCCTGCACCCCGAGGTCCCGCGATCGTACCGGGGGGGGATCGAGGCGCCCGAACCTCCGAGCGTAGGGTATTCTGGCAGCATCATGTCCTATCCTCTTGCCGGCGATACACTTGACCCAATTCGCCTGACCATTGCCCTGTGCCAGATTGATTCCACCACCTATCACGAAGGCGCTGTGGGCGACTTTTTGGCTGATTTTCTCGCCGAGCGCGGATGGGCCGTCGAACAGACTCCCGTGGAGCAGCCGGAGGAGAGCGCCACCGAGGGCGAACGCTGGAACATCTATGCCGGCAAGGAAGGCGAAACTCCGGACTTGGTTTTCTCAACGCATCTGGACACTGTGCCGCCATTTATTGCACCGAGCGAGGATGAGGATTTTCTCTACGGACGCGGCGTTTGCGATGCCAAAGGCATCGTGGCTGCACAGGTTGCGGCTGGCGAAGCGCTGCGTGCCGAGGGATTTCGCATCGGCCTGTTGTTTGTCGCGGGCGAAGAGCGCGACTCGGCCGGCGCCAAGGCTGCCAATCTCGTGCCTAAAGGAAGCCGCTTCCTGATCAATGGCGAACCGACTGACAACCGTCTGGCGCTGGCGTCCAAGGGCGCCTTGCGCGCGGTGATCAAGTCGAGCGGCAAAATGGCGCACTCGGCATACCCGGAACTGGGCGAGAGTGCTATTCACAAGCTGGTGGAGGCGCTCGGCAAGATCCGTGCCCTGAGACTGCCAACGGTTGAAGACGTGGGACCGAGCACGCTGAACATCGGACTGATTCGAGGGGGTCACGCGCCGAACGTCATCGCCGATAACGCCGAGGCCCAGATCCTGATTCGGCTGGTATGCGATTCGGCCCAGACCCGCGCGGCGATTGAGCAAGCCGCCGAGGGGTTGGCGGAGGTCGACTTCACGCTGGAGATTCCCTTTGTGCGCCTGCGCGCCGTCGAAGGCCTGCCGACCATGATCGCCAAGTTCACCACCGATATTCCGCAGTTGAGCAACTGGGGTGAGCCGTTGCTGCTGGGGCCTGGTTCGATTCACGTGGCGCACACACCGCATGAGAAGCTGGCCAAGAAGGAACTGCAGGAAGCGGTGGAACTCTATATCAAGGTGGCAAAGCAGCTGCTTTCCTGAGTAGCCTCCAGGGAAGAACGAAAGCAGCGCGAGAGTCCGCTTCGCTCTGCTCTGCTATGATTCTCGCCGGTTCCCCCAACCGGAAAACTTCCTGATCGAGGTCATCATGTCTACTTCCGCGAGCGCTCTCGTAACGCCCGAGCGCATTCTTCAGCTTGCCTGGGGCTATGCTCCCCCTTTGGTTCTTGAAACAGCCATCCGACATCGCATCTTCGACGTATTGGATGAAGGCCCCAAGACATTGAAAGAGATGCAAGCTGACACGGGCGTGTCTGAGCGCGGTCTGAGCGCGGTCGTCAACTTCCTTGTGGGGTTCGATTTCCTGCGCAAGCATGCCGATGGCAAATTTGCGCTCGCGCCCGAGAGCGCGGAGTTTCTGGTGAGCACCAAGCCCAGCTTTCACGGCGGCATGCTTCGGCACGTGACGAGCCTGCTCCTGCCAGCCTGGTTGCAGATCAACGATGTGGTGGCTACTGGCAAGCCGGCCGTACAGGTCAACCAGCAGGGACCGGGCAGCGAGTTTTTCCAGGAACTGGTCAATGACATTTTTCCGTTGAGCTTTCCCGTCGCCCAGCAACTGGCTCAGCACCTCCAGCTTCCCGCATCTGCGGCGCCGGTGAGCGTGCTCGATCTTGCCGCCGGATCGGGCGTGTGGGGCATTGCACTGGCGCAAAGCTCTCGGCAGGTTCATGTCACCGCGGTCGATTGGCCGGCCGTGATTCCGGTGACCCGGGCAACGGTGGCTCGCTTTGGATTGGCCGACCGGCTCAGCTACCGGGAGGGTGATTTGCTGCAGACAGAGTTCGGCAGCGGTTACACCATCGCCACGCTGGGCCATATCCTGCACAGCGAAGGGGCAGCTCGCAGCCAGGCGCTGCTCAAGAAGACGTTTCAGGCCCTGGCTTCGGGAGGCACCATTGTCATCGCTGAATTCCTGGTGAACGCAGAGAGAACCGGACCGATCAGTGGCCTGATCTTTGCCATCAACATGTTGATCAATACAGATTGCGGCGACACGTTCTCATTGGAAGAAATCAGCATCTGGCTCAAGGACGCCGGGTTCGTCGATGCTCGTACGCTCGCCACGCATGCAGGACCGTCGCCGCTCATCCTGGCCACGAAACCATAGAATTGGTCCCCCGTTCGATCGCGCTGTGAATGTCTCTTCGGCTTGTGCCTTTATGATGGAAAGAAGTTCGAAGGAGACATCATGAGCGTTTCGGTTTTAGGGATTCCAGTCAAGAAAATTTCCGGAGAGGACACATCTCTGGGCGAGTTCAAGGGCAATGTTCTGCTGGTGGTCAACGTGGCTTCAAAATGCGGACTGACTCCGCAGTACGAGGGCCTGGAAAGGATTTACGAGCAGTACAAGGGACAGGGACTGGTGGTTGTCGGCTTCCCGGCGAACGACTTCAAACAGCAGGAGCCGGGAACGAACGAAGAGATTCAGGCCTTCTGCACTACCAACTTCGGCGTCAAGTTTCCTTTGTTCGAAAAAATCACAGTGGTGGGCCCGGAGAAGCATCCTCTGTACAAGGCGCTGACCGAGGCCAAGCCCAAGGCCGTGAGCGTGGGGGAAGTGTCCTGGCGCGACAAACTGAAAGGGTACGGCGTTGAGGGCAACCCCGAGCCGGAAGTGCTGTGGAACTTCGAGAAGTTTCTCGTCAGCCGCTCCGGCGAAGTGGTGGCGCGGTTCGCGCCAGATACGCAGCCGGACGCGCCCGAGTTGAAAGTGGCCATCGAGGCGGAGCTCAAAAAGAACTAATCCCGCTCCCCCGCAACACTCCCGCACCTCAAATTGAGCTGAGGCATCCGGTCCTTTGCTCCGCTGTGGCGGAGCAAAGGCCGGAGGAAGCGAATTCAATATGAACGAGCTGGATCACGGGCCTCTCGGCCCGCTGCCCCGCCTTCCCGGACCAATTCGGCTGGTTTGGGCATGCAACCCTCCTTGTGGTTGATGCGTCTTATGGACAACGCCGGCGCTGGCGAAAGCGCACGAAGAGAAGTTGCCGGTGTTAGGAGTCACTCACTATGGCAAAAAACCGAACCCACAACCCGCCCTCTCACGAAGCGATGGTGAAGGGCCGCCAGATCTCCTATCAGATCAGCAACAGTCGTGGGAGCGGACACAGTCCGCCTTATAAGGTTTAGGCCTCTCGGGAGATCCGTGCGAAGGACAGGGACCACGTTGACATAGTCCACGCATGACGGAGCCCGGGAGGCGTCTCGCCAGCGATTGCCGGATGTGCGACCGATTGATGTTCGGTCACCCGTTTCCGGTACGCGGCGCGGTGCGTGGTTTGTTTCTGCGCCTGAGGTTCCAACATTCGGATGTTTGAGAATGCAGTCGCTGTAACAGAAGAGACTCGTCCCTGGGCCAAAGGGGGCGGGTCTTTTCTGTTTAGGTTATTGGTTGAGTGAGTGAGAAGATGGCAACGATTCGGTAAGAAAATGAGCCATTTAGAGAAATTGCCATGGCTCTAGTTCCCGTGCCCTTTGACACCGCATTGAGTTTCAATGCGTCCGTACACCAACATGCCGGACAATGGCTTTGAGGTCGTGGCCGACGACGATAGCGAAGCCTTCGCGGAGAAATTTCGCGCCCTGGCCGTACGGCCGCAGCCGCGCGATCTCCGGGATCTCGTCAATTTTTGTCGCCACATCGATGTTGGGAGCAAGCCCTCCGGCGTTCGCTGATCTCCTGCGCGAAAAATGTACGTCCAAAGACATAGAGGTTCCCCGGCTCGCGGACCTGCAGCCCGGATCGGGTCGATGCCGAAGCAGGGGGGGACCATTTGCTCCTAAGCGATACCCTTCCGAAAAAAGTGAGGAACTATCCTATATAGTGATATCCGAGATCCTTGGCAGAAGCATAATCCAGCAGTCTGATCTTGGCGAGCCACTGCGTTTTTTCTTTTCCGGGCCCGGATGAACCATGGTTCACTATGTCGCCTTCCAAAGACAACTCGATACGGTTGCAGGCGGAAGACATACTGCTCGATAGCGAGGAGCGAATCCGCCTGATACTTGATTCCGCTTCGGAAGCGATCTGTGGCTGCGATTCAGAAGGCACTTGCATTTTCTCAAATCCTTCCGCAGCGCGCATTCTCGGATACGGTGATCCGGCCGAATTGATCGGGAAAAACATGCACGCGCTGGAACACCATACCCGAAAAGACGGCACCCCATATCCAATTGAAGAATGTCCGATCTATATCGGCTTCCAAAAAAAAGAGAACGTCCACAGGGACGATGAGGTTTATTGGAGAAAGGATGGGACGAGCTTTCCGGTGGAGTTTTGGTCTCACATTATCATTCGCGAAGGTAAGACCCTCGGTGCGGTAATCACCTTTATCGATATCACGGAGCGTAAAAAGGCGGAAGCGGCTCTCCGTAAGAGTGAAGAGCAGAATCGCAGCTTGCTTCAGATCAACAATGCCATCATCTCAAATCTTACCGAGCAGGCTCTCCTGCATTCAATTTCCGAGGCCTTGCATCCTGTCTTCTCATTTGACCGATCCGCGATTACCCTTTATGAGCCAGCGAGGGATTCTTTCCGCTTCCTCGCCGTGGAGGGAGAGCTGCTGTCGAACTACTTTCAGACGGGGCTGGAGTTTGGCCGCAACGAGACCTGCGGCAGTTGGGTGTTCGAACATCTGCGACCTCTCGTGCGCTGCGATCTTGAAAAAGAGCAGCAGTATCCCAATGAGCGCCGACTTGCCGCAGAGGGTATCCGGTCAATGTGCGTCGTGCCCCTTGCCCTTCATGGAAAGTGCCTAGGTCTGCTCAGCGTTGTGAGTCAGCAAAGGGATCTGTATTCGGATGATGATGCCGTGTTTTTGCAGGAAGTGGCGAACCAAGTTGCACTGGCCGTTCAGAATATGCAGTCTTACCAGGAGATTGCCAGCCTGAAGGCGCGGTTGGAGAAGGAGAACGTTTATCTCCGGGAGGAACTGCGCGCCGAGCACAACTTCGACGAGATTGTGGGCAATAGTCCGGCGCTGTTGAAGGCGCTCCATGCCGTGGAGCAGGTCGCACCCACGGATTCGACGGTGCTCATTTACGGAGAAACGGGTACCGGGAAGGAACTCATCGCGCGCGCGATTCATAGCCGAAGCTCCCGCAATGGCCGTGCCCTGTTGAGTGTGAACTGCAGTGCCATCTCGGCCGGCTTGGTAGAGAGCGAACTGTTTGGGCATATGAAGGGTGCTTTCACCGGAGCTCTGGAGCGGCGCGTCGGCCGCTTCGAGCTTGCCAACGGCGGAACAATCTTCCTCGACGAGATCGGGGAGCTTTCCCTGGAAACGCAAGTAAAACTGCTCCGCGTCCTGCAAGAACACGAGTTTGAGCCAGTAGGGAGCAGCCACCCGATGCGTGTGGACGTACGCGTGATTGCTGCCACAAACCGCAAACTCCGTGAAGCAGTCGAGGACGGCCGCTTCCGTTCAGATCTCTTCTACCGCCTAAACGTCTTCCCCCTCGAGCTTCCTGCTTTGCGAGAACGCCGTTCCGATATTCCCCAACTTGTGGCCTTCTCGGTATCCCGGTTCTCCAAGCGGTTCGGGAAGAAGATCGACGGCGTTTCACGGGAATCGATGGACAACCTGGTCAATTATCCATGGCCAGGAAACATTCGCGAACTGCAGAATGTAATTGAGCGCGCGATTATCGTTTGCGCGGAGCAGATACTCCGGCTGGATCGCGATCTGATGCCGGTCGCCTCCGCTGTGAAAGGCATGGAGGCTCATGAGGCGGATGCTCAACAGGATCGACAAGCAAACTTCGAGTCCGCAAGGCCACTCCTCACGCTGGACGAGGTAGAACGAAACCATATCCTCGCCGCTCTCCAACATACCGGCGGAGTGGTAGATGGTTCAAAGGGCGCGGCGAGGATCCTGAATCTTCATCCAAACACGCTTCGCCACCGAATGGATAAGCTCGGCATCAAGGGATCCCGCCACCGCCCGTCGTAGTTCCTCTCACACCAGCGCGCGCCTGATTACCGAATGCGGTGAGTCCGCCTCTCAATCCAGGATCCCGGAGCAGGCAACCGTCTTCGCATCCTGGGAGCCGGGGCGCGAACAGATGACTGCAATCGTTCCTAGAATATTGATTCTAAATAGATATTGGCTCCAGCGCTCCCGGTGGAACTCGGGAGATCATTTCAGCCCTGTCTGATCCTGTGGATGGCAAGCCAATTGCTTCCTTGCAACCAGAGGCAGCTAGGCGGACTGCAATGCTGAGGATCACGATTGTCGAATCATCAAAAATTGCGGTAACTCTTCGCATTGAAGGCCGGATAACGGGACCCTGGGTCGAGGAACTTCGCACGGCATGCAATGTGCACACTGTCCCCGATGATGTTCAGTTATCTGTCGATTTGGCGGACATCTCCTTCGCCGACGCCGCGGGGATCGCTCTCCTCAGAGAATTGCGGACTCGCGGCGTTGGTCTTATCCGCGCGACTCCGTTTTTAGCAGAACAGCTCAAAGAAGGCGCATCCTACCTCGAATTCTAGGGCAAAGACGAGCACATGCCGAATCCGGAAAGGACGCTTTCTTTCTGAACATCGGCCCATCGCAGACGGGAGGGGTTTTCAATGCTTGAGCAAGCTGGGTGTAGGGACCGGTTATTGCCGGCTGGGTCTTTGCGGAGCGTTCAAAGAAATATTCCAATTTCGAAGCCGCAATCGGACCTAAGCGGGATGTTCTCCCGCATTTGCCACGATCTTCGTCTTCCTTTGACCGCCATTCTGGCGAATGCAGAATTTCTCACCCAGTCAGATATCAGCGCGGCAGAAAGGAACGAGTTTTGCCAGGAAATCCGTTCGTCCATCGAGTGGATGAATTCACTCGTTACCTCATTGTTTGAGTACTCCAAGGATCGTGACACCTTTCGACCCGCCGTCCAAAACATCGTTGACACAGTCGAGCGCGCGATCCGCATGATACGAGTGAGACAGCAGTTCCGGCTTATTTCGATCAAGCATCATCATCGGGGCTCGGCCGTGGGATGGTTTGATTCCAACCGTCTCGAGCGAGTAGTCGCCAACCTCGTCCTAAATGCTTGTGAGGCGGTTTCTCCGGACACGGGACTGGTCGTAATCACCACGATGGGAGATCACGCCCACTTGCAAATTGGCGTCTGGGATAACGGCCCCGGTATCCCACCCAAGATACAGGATTCCGTTTTTCAACCATGTGTGAGCTACGGAAAGGCCGAAGGCAGCGGACTGGGCCTGGCGATCGTGAAGAAGATTGTCGAGGATCATGGCGGGGAGATCTGCGTTGATGGAAGAAGAGGGACAGGAACTCTATTCAAGATCACGATTCCCTTTGCCAGGCACCTGGTCCCAATCCCGCACATGCCTACCGGTTCAATCCACTCCAAGAGCACGGAAGAGAGCATGGCGCGTCGCGTTCAGACGCCGTAATCCAGTGAACGCCCGCCATTTCCGCCTTAGCCCTTTCAGCGGGATGCTCAGCAGGGGAATTTCTCAAGATTGATAACAGGCACAAGAAGTGGTGAAGGGGCCAGCGAATGGAGTCGAGCCGATGGCTCTTGGACTTTCCGTAAATAGGCAATTGCGACTAGTTCATCTGGAGGTGCTTATGCGATCCGACCTGGTTTTTGGCGCGATGAAAGAGGTTCCCAATCGTTATCTGCTTTCCCAACTTGCCTCCAAGGTGGCCCGCAAGCTGCATCGACCCGGAACCCGTATGCAGGACACAACGAATGATGTACTTCTGCGTTTCAGTGGCGCCAACCCAATCGGATGCGAACTCGCTTTGCGAGAGTGCCTGGTAGTTCGATCGCGTCCCAGCATGACACGCCCGGCGATTCCGCATAAATCCGAATCCGTCACTCTTGCTCCGGCAAGGGAGAATTCGAAACCCCTATCGGAGGCGGCACGTGTTCTAAGTGCTTGAGTGGGAATCCCGAAATGGTATTCATCAAGCTCATATCCTCCTTAGAATCTTCGTCCAAGGATACCGTTCCCTGGAAGCCAACCGTTCGCGAAACAGCTCCGACGAACCTTTGACCAACGAACTTTTGACCAACGAACGTATCGATCTTCCGCAGGGCACTTTGGACCTGCTCCTTGTCCGGACTTTGGCTTTGGGGCCACAGCATGGGTGGGCCGTTCGAGAGCGCATCCAGCAGGTTCTGAGCGACATGTTCGAAATCCAGCAGAAACTCTCTCTCGTCAGACCGCGTGCCTGACGCCTCGCCGTCGAACTCATCCGGGATTTCGATCCTGATCTGCATTCAAAAGCGGTAGCAGGTTCAATGGAAAAACACCATCGAGGGGATTCGCTTAGTCCTCCCGCAACGCATCCATCGGCTCGATGGATGCGGCTTTGCGCGCGGGAAGAAGCGACGCTGTCAATCCGATAACCGCAAGGGCCAGGACCACGGCGGCATACGTACCGATGTCCTGCGGCTGAACCCGGTAGAGGAAGCTCTTAATGAGCCGGCCGGTGGCGAATGCCAGCATCAGGCCGATGCCCAGCCCCGCGCCTACCAGCACCGAACCTTGGCGCAGAATCAATTGCGCGACGCTCAGGCGGGTTGCGCCCAGCGCCATGCGCACGCCGATTTCGTGGCGGCGATAACTGACCAGTTGCGACAGCACACCGTAGAGCCCGGCGAAGACCATGGCTACCGCCAGCCCCGCGAAGGAGCCGACAAGATAGAGCCCCAGTCTTTGGCTGAAGGTGCTCTGGTCGACGGCATCCTGCATGGTTTGAAACTGATCCAGGGCAAAGCTGGGCGCGTACTGGTGGAAGACCGAGCGCATCTCCACAGCGACGGGAATGTTGCCGCGCACTTTGACCGCAAAGTTGACAATGGTCTTCAAAAGCGCCTGGTAGAACAGGGAGGTGGTGGGAATCTGCTGCTGGGGGAGCAGGATCAACGGCTGAATTTCGCTGCCTACGCTTCTGTCTGCCTGGTCGCCCAGAACCCCCACAATGGTGTACGGCTTGATCATGCCGGTGTCTTTGCCGCCCAGGTCGATCTGTTTGCCGAGCGGGTCTTTGCCGGGGAAGTATTTCCTGGCCAAGGTTTCGTTGATGACAACCGAAAAGGGAGTCGAGGACCCATCCCCGTCGCCAATCATGCGTCCGCGCACCATCGGCGTTCCCAAAGTCCGCGCGAAATCGCCGCTCACGGCGCTGATCTTGGCCTGCATATCGATGGCCGGATCCTTTGCCTGGCCCAGGATGGAAAAGCTGGAACCGACATTTATGCCCCCCAGCGGCGGCGACGTGACCAGCGCGGCGCTTTCCACGCCGGGCACCTGGCGGATGCGCTCGAGCACCGGAGCATAGATCAACGTGGCAACCGAAGCCGGTGTATTGCCCGTGTCCTCTGAAACGGCCAACGAGGAAAATCCCGCCGCGTCCGCCGGCATCGCGGAAAACGTGGTGATATGCGCCGTTTCAAAGCCCAGATGCCACTGTTCCAGATTCCAAAGCGTATGAAAAAGGAGGCCGGTGCCGACAAGAAGGAGCGCAGAAAGCGCGACTTCTCCGGCAACCAGGCCCCCGCTCAGCTTTCCGCTCACCGAGCGCGAACCCAGGCCACGCGACGCCGCCTGCAAAGCCGCCTGTGGATTGGCGCGGGCAACCAGCAGCGCCGGAAGCAGGGACGAAAGCACCGTGGTCACAATCGCAATCACGGTCAAAACCAGCACGATCGTCCAATGAATCGAAATTGACTCCGCGCGCGGAATGGTTCCATCGGGCAGCTTGTGAACCGCCAGCATGGCCAGTTGCGCAAGGCCCACCCCTGCGCCGCAGCCCAGCAGGCTCAGCGCCATGCCCTCCGACAGCATCTGCCTGGTCAAGCGCAAGCGGCTCGCGCCGAGCGCCGCGCGCACCGCGAACTCCTGCTGGCGGCCCAGGCAGCGGGCAATCAGCAGGTTGGACACGTTGGCGCAGGCAATCAGCAGCACCAGGGCCAGCGCGCCGAAGAGCCCATAGAGGACCGGCCGCACCGGGCCGGTGAGCACTTCCTGGTAAAGCCATGCGCTAAAAGCGGCAGCGCTATCGTCCTTGGTACGGGGAATGTGCGCGGCGATGGCATCCAGTTCGCGTTCAGCCTGCTGGGGGCTCACCCCGGGACGAAGCTGGCCCACCACGTTGAAGAAGTTGTAGCCCCGGTCCTTCAACATCTCGCCGGTGGGTTGCAGCGGCAGCCATATGCCCTTGTGAACGTCCGCACCGAGCGCCTCAGGAAAGCGAAACGCATCCGGCATCACGCCCACCACGGCACGGGATTGGCCACCGACCTTCACCACTTGCCCCACGATGCCGGGATCGGCGTGAAAGCTCTCTCGCCACAACCCTTCGGAAAGCAGCACCACCTGGGCGCCGCCGGCCTGGCCCTCCGCATCGTCAAATGTGCGGCCCAGCAAAGGTCGCGCTCCAAGCATCGAGAACAAGTTGGTCGTCACGCGCGGCGCAAGCACGCTTTCCGAGCCGTCATGGCCCTCGATCACGCCCACGTCCTCCGTGTAGCCCGCAGCGTCTTGCAGAAGCTTCGACTGGGCATGGATATCCCGGTAATTCAACCACGAAATGCTTCCGAATCCTGGCTTGTCGCTCTTAGGACCGATGTACAGGAGCCAGTCAGCGTGCGCGTAGGGAAGAGGTCGCAGCAGCACGCTCTCGATCACCGTGAAGATCGCCGTGTTGGCGCCCACGCCGAGCGCCAGGGTGAAAATAGCGAGCAGAGCCAGTGCGGGAGCCTTGCCCAGTTGCCGCATCGCGTAGCGCAGATCGTAGTATAGGGTCTGCATTCAGCCTCCATGGATACACGGGTGACAGGAGAGTGAAGCACTTTGATCGCCAAAGCCATCCTTTGGTCAAGCTCAATCCTCTCAATCAAATCAATAATTCAGCCGAACCGAGTCCCCAAGTGTGACTGTTCGGAATCGGAAGCTGGTGTCCGCAAATGAACTGATATTCTGGGCCCGCGAAACATTGGGCTGACCCCGGGGCTGGAAAGCGAAATTCCGGGAATCTGGGTGTGAAACCGCCAGGCCTTCAGTGCCAAGCCTTCAGTGACGAGTTGAT
>DATDLS010000128.1:0-37376 GCA_036519195.1 Occallatibacter sp.
CTGCCAACTGGGCCACGGTAAGGAGGCTTTGGTGCGCCGATTGAAGGCCGGCGACCTCATCGTCTTCTACTCGCCACGCGAATTGATGGGAAGCGGACCTGTCCTGCAGGCTTTCACCGCTGCCGGACGCATCCTTGACGAGTTTCCCTACGAAGCTGAGCAGTCTGCGGGCTTTCGTCCATATCGCCGCCGGACGAAGTTTTTCAAGAGTAGACAAGCGCCCGTCCGGCCGCTACTGCAAGAACTGACATTTACCCAAGGGAACGAGAGTTGGGGCTTAGCGTTTCTCAGCGGAGCTTTCCAAATCACTGCGGATGACTTCAAGAGAATTGCAAAGGCCATGTCCATCAAATCTGAAGATCTATCGTCAACATTCGCCGCGAGTAACAGAGCGATTGAGAACGGTCATCCCAATCAGTCCTCATAAGCGTGCTTCTCATCACCAACACGGATATGCGCGGGAGGTGCGGGTATTGCAGCGTTCAAGTGAAAGCGAATCATGCTAGCAGGGCGCGCAAACTAAACCTCATCTTTTCGTAACGATGCGAGGCGGTAGAAGACCGCCAAAACGCGAACGCGCCCTACCGGGGAGCGTTCGCGACCTGTAGCTTTCTTACCGAAGGCCGGGCGTGGCGCTGCTTGCTAGGCCCTTGAATGTAAACACCTAGCATGGGGACTGCCTATTGCTTCAAGCAGAGTGGTGGCTAGTTTCCCTCGGGAGATGATGCCCAGCCGATTCCGTCGGCATTGTTTCCAACCTTGATCAGCCCCTTCACAGACCAATCAGACAGATTGATTACCGCAATGTTTCCGCTTTTCATGCAGGCTACGTAGGCGGTTTCATTGTCAGGTGACATCAGCACTGTATGAGGCCCCTTGGGTACGGAGATTGTTCGAACGACCTGCAGTGTCTTCAAATCGACCACCGCAACACCGTACGCGTTCGGAAGGCTTACCAGCAGCCACCGGCCATCCTGGGTGCTCGCAGTACCGTATGCGACAGCAGGGAGAGAAACCCAAGTCTTTACTGCGTTGGTTGTAGTGTCGATGGCGGCGAGCCTAGGATTCGTTTGGTCGGCTGTGAAGACTGTGCGGTCATCTGGTGTGATGGAGATGCGTTGAACCTCGCCAGATACTTTGATTACACGGAGCAGCTTGCGCGCTTTCAGGTCTAGGACAGAGACGCTGCCCGGTCCTACGTTCGCGGTGTAGCCGAAGCGACCATCGTGTGAGAGCACAAGCATGTGAGATTGCTCTTGACCGGTTGGAATGGAGCCAACGATCTTGAAGATTTTCGGGTCGACGATGGTGACCGTGCGATCAATCTCAGTTGTCACATAAAGCAAACCTTCCCGTGGATTCATCACTATGCAGTGCGGACGGACACCGTGGCCAAAATCAAGCCGCCCCACGATCTTACGGGAGGCCAGATCTATAGCGAGCAACTCCCTCCCATCCGTTCCGGGGTTCCCGACACTGGAATCGCCATAGATAGGCACATAAACGATTTTGCCATCCAGAGAAGCGGCTACCTCATGACCTGCGATAGCACCCTCTGGAACACGAGCTACTTCTTTGGCAGCCGCAAGGTCGACGATGCTGATATCTGCGTCGGCTTGGTTGACTGCGATGAGGGTTCCCAGGGATGTCTGAGCGAGAATGCAATGAGGCGATGACAATGCGAGGCAGAGCATTGACGTGGGAAGTAGGATACGCAAGCTGAAACGAGAAAAGCTCTTAAGAACATTGGCAAGTGGTGCTGTATGGATGTTGAAAAGAGTAGATTGCATCGATTGTTCCTCCGTAATACAGCCTAGTTTTCTAATCTGCAGATTTGCTGAAGAGTGATCGGATCACGCTAAAGAGGCGTTCAACAAGTTCAATGAGGAGCATTTTTGTGATTAGACTTACGCCCCTCTTCAGCACTGCAGAGCCAAAACGGGCATAAAGGTAGTCCGAGTGCGTAGCTCACCACTATGCGTGCTCCTCCGAGCGCGGATGATGATCGCTCCTCTGAGGGAGGAACGCGATACACAAGACAATGAACGCCGCAATGACACCTGACGCTGTAAACCTGCTCAACTCCAAACCATGTTCAGTACGCGGTTTTGTCAGCAGATCGCCCATATTTGCTCCCAAGGGCCGTGTCAGAATGAAGGCCGCCCAAAAGAGGATGGTGCGGCTGATGTTCGTAAGAAAGTACAACAGCGTCACTATCGCGATTAGCCCAAGAAACAGAAAGACGCCCCCGCCGAAGCCGGTGCCCTCGCCGGTCCAGTCACCCAGTGCCGTGCCCAATGTGTTGGAGAGGAGGATCGTAAGCCAATAGAACATCTCGACCCTTGGTTCAACGATGTTGTTGACCGAGATTGTACCAACGGTCATCTTCCACACCACAAGTGAACTAACGACCAATAGAAAAAGAATTGACGATCCACCGGGATACCCGATGCTGAGCGAGCGATCTGCGAAGTCCGCCATTGTGGTCCCAGCCAGCGTTGTCCCTACGATGACTGCCCAGTAGAGAGAAGGATGAAACTCTTTCGCACGTATCTAGAGCGCTACCAGCAAAAAAAACGGAACAAGGACGATCAGTGTGCTCACCGCATAGCTTAAATTCAGCGACATGGACAATGTATCGCCTCCGGTTTCTCCCAGAGTAGTTGCGGCAATTTTGATGACCCAGAAAACCAGAGCTACCCCCGGTACTTTGCTCAAGGTTCTCGTTGGCTCATTCATCGTGATCCTCTCGCGTTAAGCAATGAGTTCTGCGACGCCGGCGATGGTGGTGGACTTCAGGGACGGTCGAACCGTTCGAGTTGATCGTGCTCATAGCAATCTCCCCGAGGTAACGGAAATTAACGTTCCCCGGGAAACGGCTCAGTGGCAAGAAGTTCATGAATTCGTTGTCACAGCCGCTTTCCCAGGTGTCGAGGTTTTCCATACGACGAGGGCGGCGACGAAGAGGGCGCAGGTCAAAGCTGTGCTCAACGGAAGCCCGAGATGAAGGCCGTTACTCAACCCAGGGTCGTCTCGGAAAGCCAGCCAATCGCCCGCGGTGGTCCCTGCCGCCCGCACGGCAATGATCGGGAGCCAGTAAGCGGCTTTGGTGGTCCAGCGCGACCGGTTTCCCATGGCAAGGACGGCAGCAAAGATTGCGCCGAGCACGAGGGTACCGTACCCGGTGCCAAAATGGAGTTCTTCGGCTGTCCAGTCCCCGATGGCGGTGCCCAACGTCCCGGCGGTCAACAAAGAGAGCCAATACCAGCCGCTCGTCGCCGGCCTTCCCATTCGCTCCGTTCCAGCCGAAATCAGCCTCGGCAGCACCGGCCACACTACGAGCGCCTGTAACACGGCAAGAACCAGAATGACCCTTAGATAGGGCCATTCGAATGTATGGGTGGCAAGATCGGCCAAATTCGTTGCCGCTGCGCGCAACACAATCACGACGGCCCAGTACCACGCCTGTGTCGTGCGGGCAGAGTGGCGTTCACCGAAAACCAGTGCGGCGAAGATAACGGTCAACGGAGCCAAACCAATCCAGTGATTCCAATGGGCGTAAAACGAAAGACAATCTCCCAGATTGCAACCAAAGATGCTTGCGAGCGTGATGGCGGTCCAGTAGCGGGCGTTGACGCTCGGCACGTTCGCGTAGCGCATTGGCCGGATGATAGATGGCCAACTGGAGCCCTTTGCTTGATCTTTCAAGCTTGTTGCGTATGTCTTCATGGGTCGATCTCCCGGGCCGCTCTTTCGTTTGTCCCAATTTGTAAACTGTAACGAAAGTGAAGCTACGAGAAGATGCTGAAGATTTGCTGAAACGGCGGAACAGAGCCTTCAGCATGAACCGGATGGCATTCGAGTTCCAACTTCAACTGGGGACGAGACCGTCCCAGGATAGGCTACGGTCTCGTCGCACCACGAAGCGGCATTATCGGAAGGACAGTTCGACTCCGTCATCCAACGGGATTTCACAAGACACATATCCGTTCGCCCGATCTCGCACATAGTCTAGGTACGGTGCGCACTTTGCAGCAAGGCTGATAACGTCATCAGCCACAACCAGGCAGTGCGGCGCGAGAACGGGCTCCAACTTTTGAAGCAGCGGCAGGTAGAGCGGCTTCCAGCCATCAAGGACGAGCATGTCAGTCTTCTCGACACCTTGTAGCGTCACGAAGGCATCGCCATGGCGTAGTTCGATCAGGTCGGAGAGGCCCGCCTGCTCGAAGTGTTGCGCTGCGCGAGCTGCTTTCCCCGAACTTTGCTCGGTCGTGATCAGTTGCCCCGATCCGTTGTCGCGCAAGGCTGCCGCCAGGTGAATTGCAGAAAGCCCAAACGAAGTTCCAAACTCGACGATGCGGGAGGGCTTGTAGCTCCGGACGAGGATATAGAAAAATCTCCCCACCTCCGGTGCCACAGCCATGAACGTCCGGTTCTGGATGGAGGCCAAAGTCTCTTCGTCGAGACGCCCATCAAAAGAGGCTCTGAGAGCAGCCTCTTCCTCACGCTGGAGCTGACGGTCATTTTCTTTTGCCTCGGCGTACAGACGTGCGAGGACTCCCTCAACCGCGGGATTCAAGAGCGTCATCATCGCTCCGCCATCTGCAGTGGAAGCTACGTTGGATTGTTCAAAAAGATGAGTGGAACGAGGAAAATCAGCGGATGTAACCATAAACACACCTCCGGGCTTACCGGCCTATCGCCGGTTCGCGTAATCAGGGTGCGTTGGTTAGCGTAAACGCTTACGACGTGCAAACGGGACGTTTGCCGCAATTCGATCCTGCGTCAATCGATGGAGTTTGTCAAATCCCGTTCAAGTGTTTCCATTACTCAACGAGAGCGGATGTGCGGAGACTCAGGATCACAGCTCCCGAACACTTGCACTTCTACAGCAAATCTTCAGTTACCGACGCTAGCCTGCTACGCGGGGATTAAGATTGAAAACATGCGAGATGGTCGTGAAGGGAGCACCCCCGTTTGTGCATATCCTCATCGTGGAAGACAAAAAGATTCTCGCTAAAACGCTGAAGACGAGCCTCGAAGAAAAAGGCCACAGCGTGGTTCTTGCGTTCGACGGGCTCGATGGCCTCTCACATGCGGAGGCGGGTCGCTTCGATGTTATGGTGCTGGACATTATGCTGCCGGGAATCGACGGTTTTGAGGTCATCCGACGACTCCGCAAGGGCAAACATCAATTGCCGGTACTGGCTCTGACAGCGAGAGATACGGTCGGTGACATTGTTACTGCGCTCGATCTTGGCGTGGACGACTACTTGACCAAGCCATTCGCTATGGCGGAGTTCATGGCGAGACTTCGTGCTGTCGCGCGTAAGGGACCATCAGTGCAAGATGTAAAGCTTGAGGTTGCGGATCTCGTGCTCGATTCCGAAGGCGGACAGGTCACTCGCTCGGGCGTGCCTTTGTCTTTGACTCGCACGCAGTTCGCCCTCCTCGAATACCTGATGCGACGCGCAGGCCATGTGCTAACCCGCGACGCCATCATCGACCGCATTTGGAGCGACAACCCCGACATCGAGGCCAACACGCTCGAAGTCTTCATCCGTACACTCCGGGCGAAGATCGATGTCGATCGGGAGGAGAGTCTCATCAAGACGGTGCGGGGTGTTGGATACCGCATGGACGCGGAGGTCGGTCCATGAGGCCGCCACCGATCCGGGTCCGGCTGACTGCGTGGTATCTCGCCGTAATCTTTGTTTCACTAATCCTTTACTCCATCGGCATGTACTTTGGTCTACGGAAAGCAATCGAGGATACAGTCGATCACCAGCTTCAGGCGCGCAGCGACAACATCGCGCAATTCCTGAAGACAAACGCAATCCAACAAGCGGCAAACGCGCCTCAGCTTCTTCCTAAAGCCAGTGGATTGGGGCCAGGCGATGAACTCTATCAGGTGACAGACGCTTCCGGCGCCATGATCTTCCAGTCTTCGGCGATACGCGATTTAGATGTGCCGCTTGATAAAACGCGGCTTCGTCACCACTATCGTCATTACCGCGACGATGGTGACTTCACGACCTACTACCATCGCCAAGGCGATGTTCGTGTCTTAGCTTCGAAAGTCCAGGTCGGGAGTAATGAATACAGCGTACAGGTTGCGACCGTCGTGAGTCCGCTCTATGACGTTCTGGACACCTTCCGCGTATGGGCCTGGACCGGTTTGCCCCTCATCGTCTGTGTTGCAGGTTTCGCCGGCTATTGGCTGAGTGGACGAGCCATGAAACCGGTCCATAACCTCGTCCTCTCAACCCGAGCGATATCTGAACGGAGCCTTTCGAAGCGGATTCAGGTGTCTGAGGCGCAAGATGAATTACGCGAGCTCGGGGACACGATCAATGCGATGCTCGGCAGGCTGGAGTCTGCCTTCACGAGGATTACTCGTTTTACTTCGGACGCCTCGCATGAGCTGCGAACTCCCATCACGGTCATTCGCACCACTTCGGAGGTAATTCTCGAAAAAGATCGCTCGACCGAGCAATATAAGGAAATGGTTGGGCAGATTTTACGAGAGTCTGAGTCCACTTCGGCGTTGATCGAGCAGCTATTAACCCTAGCCAGGGTAGATGCCGATACTGAGCAGCTTTCTTTGGAAAAGACGGATCTGCGCTCATTGGTCGAGGAATTGGAGCCTGGCTTCAGAACACTTGCTGAGAGCCATAACATCCACTGGTCAGCCGAGATTCCAAATGAGCCTGTCGTAGTGCTTGGCGACCGGTCGCACCTGCGTCGCCTGCTGCTAATTCTCATAGACAACGCCTGCCGCTATACCGACAAAGGCGGGTCGGTTCGGCTCAGGCTGGCTGCGCAAGAAGACGAAGCACTTTTCGAAGTGACCGACACCGGCATCGGAATTCCGGTTGAAGAACTGACCCAAATTTTCGATCGGTTCTATCGTGCCTCTAATGCGCGCTTTTTCGATCCGGATGGAACTGGCTTGGGTCTCTCGATTGCCCACTGGATAACTACCGCCCATGGCGGTACTTTGACGGCACAGAGCACGCTTGGTTTAGGCACGTCCATGTTAATACGTCTTCAGACGACCGCGGCTGGCTGAGCATGGCCCCCCTTGGAAAGGGAACGTTCAGCATAGTCTATCTAAGGCGTTGTTCCGGCTCGATCCGCACCGCCGACCAATGAGCTGATCCTTCATCCATCCACGACAGCACACCCATTCAGCATCCCTTGCCTTAAGGCCGTTTGTGGCGCTGGAGAATAGCGATGGGCAGGAGATACATGGCTGGTGTCTTCGTCCAGGAGATCCTGCGCCAACGGGCAATTTCCCATCAGCAAGGTATGCCCATCCACCTCCGAACAGCAACACCAACGCAAACAATACTCCGCCAACAAACCAAGATGCACTTCGCACATTCCATTTCGACATTCGCTCCTACCTTTCGTCTTTTGGAATCTATAAAGAGTGACTGAAGATTTGCTGTATGCGAGTGCCGTCACACGACTAACGATCAGCTCCTCGCCTAAGTGAAAGTCCCGCGAGAGCAGGAGCGAATCTCGAATCGGCTGCGGCCTTAGCGGCGCACGCTCTCTCGATGCAGAGACCGCCCGCGAACGAAGTCTGGTCGGTCTTTCCGAGAGCTAAATGTGCATTTGTTCGGCATTCGCCAGCGCGTCAGGTATTCCATGGGTGACGTTCCAACCGTCTTCTTGAATTTCAGCGCAAAGTTACAACCGGCCAGCAGCTCAGGGGCAAGGGCAACCCCCGAGTTCTGCAAGGTACTAGCCAAGATCGCTCCCGTTGATTCCCGCGCCCAGCCGATCAACGTGGAGCTAAACCCCCCAGCACCTGGAACGAAAAAGCTTTGCAGATGGGCGGAGGGGTATCTGACGGGTTCTTGGTGACTGCGGTTGGACCGGGACCTGGCGCCAACGCGGAGCCGACGCCGCTCTCCCTGGGATATGCGACGTTTGGAAGTGACGGCGGTCATAGCGTTTCCAACCCCTTCGATGTCGAAGGGCAAGTAGTAGCGTTCATGAATGACGAGGTGCTGGCGAACTACGCCGGTGCACAGCTCAAGAAGACGCACGATTTCGCAATTGCCCTCATCCGGCTTCGCTATGGCAAGGTGCCGAGACGAACTTACTTTGTCGGAGCTTCTGCTGGCGGACGAGAAGCCCTTGTCGTCGTGCAGAAGTGGGGTGCAGACTACGACGGCGCGATTGCCTACTATCCTGCTGCCGGTGGTTTACCCATCGTGATCGAGTTCGGAAGGGATTCGCGTGCCCTGGCTGCGCCCGGAGCTTATCCCAACCCAGCTAAGCAAGCACGCCTGGCTGACTTGTCCGGGAGGACTGGCAATGTATGGCATCCACAGATGCCAGCACGGCCATTCAGGGAAGAGAACATTTAGACGGGGGCAACTCGCTCATAACGCGGACCTCGTTAAGCAGTTTGCCGCTCAGCAGACCGAGCAGAATGCGTTCGCACAGCATCTACTGAATATTCGGACTTCGGGGTGTGTAACCGTTAGCCAACTCGCCTCTAACCCGGTATTGGCCTTCCAAGAGTCACAGGCAGACTTCGGCCAGAGTTAAAGACAATTTGCCGACCATGCTCTGCCGATCCTACATTTAATTGCTCTTCTTATCACGCTTATTCCGGGGGCCGGACGCACGGGAAACGAAGGTGGTGACGTGTGTTACCAGGTCGAGTGAGTCGCCAGCGTGCAAATAGTAGTACTCCTTGCCGTCGTGGTCCTTGCCGTCCCAGATTGCCGCTCGACGCGGTCCGTTGCAGGTCAAGGTATCGCCATGCACCGTGATCGACGTGCTCTCGTCCAGCCCGATCCCCAGCAATTCCGGATGCTTTTTCATCACCGGCACAAGGTCGTTCTCGCGGCCTCGCGTATCCACGTGCTGATCGATTGTCGCGTTGGTTATCAGGCCAAACCCAACCTCATGCCCAGGCGCCATCATGATTGTGTTGTCATCCGGGTTCGAGGAGCCACGAACCATGTACGAGCCCTGAATCGTCGCACCCGCTGATCCACCCATCACTACTCCGCCACGGTCGAGCACGCCGAAGATCTCCTTCAGCGTCAGCGTGCCGAGGTACGCATCCGCCAGCCGCCATTGTCGCCCGCCACCGAGATACACGGCCGTTGCGTCCTTCAATGGCGCTACAAACTTCGGCGAGTCGGCCACCTTGCGATCCGTCGTGTGCAGCACCGTGCACTTCACCCCAGCGAAGACCGTCGAGCAGTACGGAGCGAACTTCTTCTCGTCTTCCGGGGTTCGAATTGCCGCCGTCGGGATTACTACGATGTGCGCGGCGCTGCCGCCGGCGAGCGTGATCATCCGCCGGTAGTCAGGCTGTCCGCCCGTAATGACCAGGTAGCCCTTCGCGGGCCCATGCGAAGGCAACGGGCTCTGCGCGACTGCATTCCCTGCCAACCCCATGCCCGCCCAAGCAAGCCCCGCAAGAATCCGGATCTTGAAGCCCATGCGTCTGTCCTCCATTCCGTCAGTGCCGCGTTTCCCTTGGCCTAATGCAATGATCCCGCAGGATTCGGGAAATCGGTACCGGAAAGCGGGATTAGTTCCATATTCGCGCACTAAGTTTCATCGGTTGCGTAATCGCTGAGGGTCTCATCAAGAGGCTTGCGGGTGAATTCAGCCGTTGCGGGTGTAAACGCAGACAGGTTTTGGAGTGCTTACGCTGTTTCGCGGAATGCGGCTTCTGTTTCATCGCCCTCTGGCCTCCTCACCATAGGCCGATCATGCTCCTCTTTCTGGGAATCGTCCCCCGCGTGGGTTATGTCCGAGTAGGCACAATTCAACCGGAATGGTGATAAACTCAATCCGACCAACGATTAGACTGTCACGGATTGCGGGGGCCATGGTGAAAGTCTTGCGTATGATTTCGGCACCGTTGATTGGTTGGAGTGCGATTGCTGGTATCGCCCAGCAGAGCGTCGAGTCAACAGAAGGCTTGAGCACAGCCTCTACGGAGGCCTTGCACGGCGGGACACTGAGATTCTGGGTTTCGAGCCGATTGCCTGCTGCACCGATCTGGAACGGCCTCACAGCGGAACTAAAGAACGACTATCCAGGACTCCAGCTACAGTGGAAGGTGATTCAGAGGGATACCTTCCTGTCTGCACTGGGTGACGCCCTGCGAAATGGACAAGCTCCCGACATTGTCTTTTCGGACAACTATGCGCAGGAAGGTTCTCTGGTTCAGCGCCATGCGGGAAGGATCATGGCAGGACTTCCGCGTCACGGGGAGCGCGGTTGGTGGATGATTCTGAATAGGGCTCATGATCCGAAGGTCGCGGAGGCTTTCTTCATCTGGCTGGAACAACCGAAGGGTTGGCAGCCGGTGCAGCCGGCCACACATCTGCTTACCGCCGCCGATGAGGCTGAGATTCGCGCCATTTCTAAAGAGACAGTCGAAGGCTTTGGAACGCTCCCTGTGAAGCTTCCACAGGACGAATTGGATCCGGCAATGGCAGTCTTTGACTGGAAACCAGTTCGGCAGCAGCACACGCCCGAAGACGAAAGACAAAACTACTCGATAGCGGCGGAACAGGTCGGTGGTAACACGAGACTGGCATTTGTTGCGCTGTCCACGCAGGAGCAAAGCGAGGGCTCGTTCGGAGTTGTTCACTCGTTCTTCATGCTGCGGAAGGATGGCTCGACTTGGAAAGTGCTTTTTCTGGAGCCGAGCCTCTCACTGTCGGGAATTGACCAGCTGCTTGCGAGGCTCGACGGAGTGGGGCTGAGCAATGACTCCCAGCGGGGAGGCACAAACATCAGGCTTCTCGCTCCGGGGGACGGCGACCACGTAACGCGGTTTCCCGCAACGGAGATAGAGTTCGAGGTAAAAGGCGACATTGGAGAATTGACTGGAGTTGAATCGCAGTACTTCAACCCGGAGCAGATGGAATGGTCCCCAACGACCATCCACTGGGTGGGAAGACCTGCGGATGGGGATGGCATCTCCCGTATGCCTGCCCCTTTTGGTGTCGGTAAGCAGCCCCATCGGTGGCGCGTGTGGAGCATCAGCAAGGCTGGCACGGTCACGCTCAGCGAGTGGCGCACAATGAACTTCACTAACTGACGAAGAAGCGCACATTTCCCGCCAACGCGGATGCTGCGCTCAATCGGCGGAACTGGAAGGTTTCGCAACACCGGACTCCGGTCGGATCGGCGGCCAACTGTACATGATCCCGATTTTGACCCTACCGGGGAACACAGGCCAGGGTTGGGGAAGGATCGGCGGTCACACAGCCAAAACCGACGAAATCGTACTTATTCCGTTCAATGAGTTATGGCCTGTTTGGATCAAGTGAGAATTATTCCCGTTTGGTTGTGGCTCGCCCGTCACCTGAACTGCCTAGCTCAGCAGTTCGGGTGATGGAGATGACGCTGATATCGTCCTCCTGTCCGAACGTCTGCGCGGCCCTGGCAACCTCGCTGGCAGACTTTGCAGTCCGTAGCAGTTGATGAACCCGCTCAAATCCAAACAGTTGGCCGGCGTCATCCGTCGCTTCGGCTATGCCGTCCGAGATCAGCGTCAGCCTGTCGCCATCATGCAGTCGAAAATGCATAACGGAAGACTCCGCGCTTTCGATCATGCCCAGTGGCAGCGAGCCCTCCATGGGCACTGGTTCACCGTTCAAGTAGGGCGCAATATGGCCGGAGTTGGCCAGCGTCACCGCACCATCTTTCGAAATACGCAGCGCCAGGCAGGTAGTCTGGGCATCGCTGCGACCTATAAGAAGCAGATTCAGCGCGCTGAGTACGGCGGCTGGATTCGGAACATATTGAGCCGCAGTGCGGATCGCTCCCACCAGCAACGCCACCAGCATCCCTGCCTTCAGCCCTTTCCCGGCTACATCGCCGGCCACGATCAGCAAGCTGCCATCGGTTTTGTGCGGAATCATCTGGAAAAAGTCCCCGCCCACTTCCCGCGCAGGCCGATACTCGCTCTCCACCACCAGTCCCGGGAACGCCAGACGCGATTCCGGCAGGATGAGCTGCTGCACCTCCTGCGCTTGCGCCAATTCGTTGCGCATGCGGAACGATTCCATACCGGAGCCTCGGAGGTAAACGACGAAGAAAAAGTAAGAGAGGATGAGCACGGACAGGATGCCGATTGCCGCGAAATCAATTCCTCGGTCCATGGGAACCGGCTGCAGATTGAAGGCGCCGATCATCCAGTTTCCGATGCCGGTGTCGATGAGGGGCAAGAAGAACTGGAGCACAATCAAGGGCAAGACGAGGGCCTTCGAAAGACGAGCCAGCACGAAGACCCATAGCATCGCGTTCAGACCGCTGATGGTCGCGATCGCAAGCACCACAGCATACTGCATCTGTCCTTTCAGATAGACCAGGTCGACGAGGAAGCCAACCACAGAGAATAAAAAGAAGACCGCGATCAACTGAAACCACAGGCGCTTGAAAGGGACAGCCCGTAAATGCTCTGGGTGGATTAATTCCTTCAGGTACCGAAGCTTGCCTTTCGCAGCCATCGACACGAACCTCTCCTGCGGCATTTTTCAGTCAGCGTCCCGGACAATTTGCGTCACGGCTAGGAGCGAATATACCGAACGCTGCATGATTAGTGCGAGTGCAAAGTCATTCGTAGGGTGAGTTGAGTCCAGGTTCCTGACGATTGACCATCACTGGCCAATCATGATGCCCGTGCCTAGATAACTCACACGGAGTCAGTAATTTATGGGAACGCGCACAGATTAGACCCGTTTTGTCGGAAACAACCGGCCAAACTGCCTCATTCTAAATAGCTTCGCTTAACATCAAGCAGCAAGCAGATTTGGACCGGTTATTTCTGCCAACTGGTCTCCAACAAGGTTTTGGGTGTTCACATGGTCCCTGGCGGGCCCCAATCGGGGTTCTGTACGGCTTGGCGACCAACAACCCCACCTGGTCTCCTAATCTTCGAGGCAAAAAAACTGAGCTCGTATTATGCCGCTGACTGAGGCCGTTTCGGTGGCATGGGTCAGTTTTGGGTTTTAGGAGTTGAATTGGCCGGAGAAGTCGATGGCTGCGGAGGCGTTGCAGGTGGCTTGGGTGTCCTCTTCGCCTTTCGAACTGGGGCAGGCGCCGGACAGACAGGCGTCGCTGGAGGGGGTGTCACGGCGCATTTAACGGCCTCACGTGCTTGTAACGTGGTTCGCAGATCGATTTCCTGTTTTTCCAGTGCAGCGGCTGACGCTTGCAGTCGGTCATCCAGCGCGGCACGCGCGTTTCCCAAACTCGTCAGGGCTTGCTCTAAGGGGGTTAACTCCGCTGCAGACCCAGAAATCCGCGCCGCTTCAACGACACTTAGGAGCACGTCATATAGAGCAGCGATATTGCGCGATACCGGCATGATTTTACTGATGGTTCCGGGAGAAGCATCCGCCGTGTCCAGGAGCGGCGGCAGGGTCGTATGCAGATCTCGCAAGATGGCGCCGATGTGGTCGCGGGCTTCATCGCGCACATTCCCCTTCTTCCACTTTTCGACGGTCAATGCACCGACGGTCTGCTGCACTTGATCAAGCGCGGGCCGCAACAATCCAGAGGGAGCGGACGGCGCAGAAGGCGCTGCTTGAACAGGCGTCCCATTAGTGGACGATTGTGCTGCCGTGACGAGGCAAAGGGAGCAGGATATTACCGCGAGAAAAAATGCACTTGAAATGCCATTGCGTGTTCCTACTTTCTCAAGCGAGCGCCGAATTACGTGAAAAAGGCGTCTCGCAGATCCTCGGTTTTGAGAAAAGAAAAATGAAGACCCACGACCTGCCGAATGCCCAGATTGCTCATCCGTACGGCAATTACGTTTCATCTTGACTCACCACCTCTAGAACGGTCAGGATAACCCAAAGTTGCTGGCACTTTCCAGAGTCTCAGCCCGGCCCACGCCTGGGAGGGCCGGTCAGCCGAAACGATCGATGCCTGCCCTTCCTCGGTCATTAGCATGATTGCACTGGAGTCACCGGCAACCAGGAAGTTGCTCCAAAACGGCGTCACTTCCCAGTTGGCGACAATTCAGTCCGCAGCAGAGAAAGCGCATCAGGGCCACAGATGCATGAGCCCATCGGGCTGCAGCGACAATCGGATTTTCAAGCGTTGCCGTCCGGTTGGCTGCAGAGGGCTCCCGGGACCGCTAACCCGGGCGCGGGGCACCGATTATTGTTTGGGGAGCCGGGTTACCCACACAATGATTATAATTTCACGCAGCAGTCAGAGGTAACTAATGCTTGTCGAATGGTGGGAGTCGATTCGAGGTTTCTCGAGTTGGAATGAGACAAGTGCCGTGATTCAGTCGGTACGAACCTGAGCTCCGCCTCGTCTGAGAATCCGCCCTTACGAAGGGAAGAAAAAATTTATAAAGACCGTTACCATCAAATATGCAAGCATTGGTGGGTTAGTCCACCAGAAAACGGTCTGGTTTTTCGACTTTTGTCCCATCCTCTCAGCCTTGGAACAAGGCGACGATTTCTGGTTATTATATTGTCCCAACAATCCCGAGAGAATCTATATCCGTGAACGAGCGCAGACAAACCTGAAGTTTCTCCTGCTATTGCTCGTCATTCCATGTTTTATTCTGTGGCGTATCGTTCGCAAATGATCAGGCGCTCCGTGCGATCAGCGAACCATGGCGCCGTGGACGCGATCCACATTTTCGCGTTCCGGTGCGTCGAGCCATTTTGACCTCTCCGCGTATTTGTCCATAATGCCTGGTTGGAGTCCCTCGCGCAGATGAACCACTTCTGGGTGTTGACTGGCTCGCCAAAATTCACTCATCCTCGGGATTAAGGCAATCAGGACAGCCCTCTTCAAGCGAGCATCTACTGCTGCAACGACGCTACCGATCCAGGCGCCAAAGCTAAAACCCACAATCGCGCCGCGGGTCTGATCGATATCAGGGCGAAGAGAAAGGTAATCCACTCCACGCCGCACGCTAATGACCGTCTTCGCAAACCTGTCCAGTTCCTCGTCGGGACATGAGAAGTTTGGAAACGCCCGCGCTGCCGGAAGATCGATCAGCAAGGAGGCAATTCCAATGTCTGCCAGGATACGGGCCTCGTCGAGATAGGCGTCGCGGTCCTGCCCCCCCCGTGAAGAACGACAACAAAAGGGGATGGACCTGATTGGGATGGCTTTATTAGCCATGCCCGCGCGCACTCTGAAGATTCAGGCAAACGATAGGCTAACTCATGGAGGTTCCCCTGAATGTGAGTCCAAACCGTCGATGAACTAGCCCCGATCGAAGACGACTGATCGTATTCGAACAACTGTTGACACTCCTCCTGGTCATTTTATCTGCGCACGGTGGACACGGGAAAATCGAGGAGCGGAAGTACGGATCCTATCTTTCGTCATCCAAAGATCACTTGCGCAATTCTGAATTGCGGGCGAGTGACCGCTATTCCGGACATTGGGCTAAGAATAGGGCTAAAAACGGGGCAATCTCCGGTTAAACCGGAAATAATGAGCAGTATAATGGGCACGCGCGACGCGCCTTTGCCACGGAGCTTCTGAAAGACATGATGCGTTCAGTTCTTGTTTTCATGGCGATCATATTTCTGGTTCTTCCGTTCCGGGTCGCCCCTCAGACTCCACCATCGGCTATATCGCAGCACGAGTCCAACTTTGAATCCGAGCGGAAGCAAGCAGACGAACTGTTCCACGCTCAGAAGTTGTTAGAAGCTTTCCTCTCTATGAAGACCTTTGCCGCCAAGACCCGACTGTCGCCGTCTTTGCCGAGCGCTACGGTGCAGGCTTGCTGGCCAAGGAAGCCACCCTCTCCGATTCCGCCGAGCGGCTGAAGATTCACCTCCAGGCGATTGACGAGATCAAACGCGCGCAGGCTCTGGGCGATAACAGCGCGTATGCGCGCGGCGTTCTGAGTCTCGAGGCTAAGTCACTCGTGGGTGCGGTCGTAGCAGGAATCCCGCTCACTGTTGGCTACACGTACCAGGGCAAGCCCGAGGCCCAGGCGGTCATTCGCCAGGCTGAAGCAGCCTTTGGACGATCAGACTGGACCGCAGCCCTCCCACTCTACACACAAGCCGCAGGGCTCGATTCCAACTGGTATTCGCCGGCCTTATTCGCAGGCGACACCTATTTTCGGATGAAGGACGGTCTCAACGCGGGTATCTGGTTCGCGAAGGCTATCGCCATCGACCCAAGCCGTGAAACGGCCTACCGTTACTGGGGCGATGCGCTCTTTCGGGCAGGTGATCGCGATGGCGCCCGCGAGAAGTTTGTGGAAGCCGTTGTCGCCGAGCCGTATAGCAACCTGCCCATTTCAAAACTAGGTTAGTGGGCCAAGGTTACCGGCCATCAGCTCGTCAAACCCGCAATCACGCGTCCGGATTTCACCACGCCGGACGGAATTCTTTACATCGATCCTGCCCTCGCTGCCTCCACCCAGGATGGACGGTCGTCCTGGATCGTGTATCAGCGATACCGCTTTGCTCATGGAGCTCGCACCCTGAACCAGGCCATCGTTGCCGGCGGATCGGATGCGAATGCAGTGGTTACGCCTAGCGGCTATCGACACACGATCGCCGAAAAACACGCCGCACTACGCGCCATGCTCGCCGACATCGACACCAAACTTAAGTCCGATTCGCTCACCGAAGCTGACCTTGATCCTTCAATTCGCAATATCCGGAATCTCGAAAAAGCTAATGTTCTCGGTGCCTGGATTGCCATCAACGCGGCGGACGCGGGTATCCGCTCAGACTACCCGGACTATCGTACTCACCACCGCGAGCATCTCATTAACTACGTGAACAACTACCTGATTCGGTAACTCCGAAAACCGCTCCGCGAATCGTGGTATGATTTGGGCCAAATGGAGATTTCGTCATGAGGCGTCGTGTTCTTGTTGCGCCTTCGGTTGTCGCGGCCTGCTGCTGCCTGTTAAGCTCCGCGTACCTCACCGCACAGGACGACGGCGCGATGCATGCGCCCGATTATCGGGCCCGACAGGTCCTGATCGCGCTTTACTTCGGGCCCAAGCCGAAAGCTCCCTTCACGGCCACAGCGAAAACGGTGTGGGTCAAGATCATGCCCGACGATTCGACCATCACCACATGGAATGAGCGCACCGTCGCTCGCGATATGGATGGCCGCATCTTTCAGGAACGACGCTTTCTGGTGCCCGACGACGGCAAGCATCAGCCGGAGCTGCGCGTGCTCGAATACAGCGACCCTCTGCAACACACCTTCTATAACTGCAACCCCTATTCCAAGAGTTGCGACTTGAGCAACTATTTCCCGCCCGGAATTCAACCACTCACCCCTGAAGGTTTGCAGCCGGATGGAACGACTTATCTGACCCGCGAGAACCTGGGCGTGGATACTTTTGAGGGGCTGGATGTGCAGCACTCGCGCGAGACCTTCACGTACTACCGGCAAACCATAGGCAACACCAAGACCATCCTGCGAACGGTCGAATACTGGTACTCGCCTGCGTTAGGCATCAACGTGCAGGTAAAGCGCCACGACCCGCGAGACGGCGATCAGACTCTGTGGCTTACGAATATCTCGCTTACCGCTGCCGACCCGGAAACCTTCAAAGCTCCGGCCGACTATCAGATGTTCGATCGCCGCACTCCTCGCCCCCTGGCCAAGGCTCCAGTGGAAGGACCGCGTTGATTTCAGGTATTGTCTCCAATTCATCATTCCGGTAGGATGACCGGCCAACCGGACAATGGTCGAAAAAACGGGACTTCCCACTTGCCGACGATCCAAGCAGAACCCCAGCATGGCCAGCCACGCCTTCAATGGAATGGCCCCATCATGTTTCGCCAATGAAGGGTCTGTATGGCTTCTGGAGTAGTATGGCGGGTATGGTTCGCATCCTCGTCATCTTGGCAGTTGCGCTTGGCGGCGGTTCACTTGGCGGGCTTGGACTATACATGGGTCGTAGACTCTCTCGCCATCGCTCGCACCGTAAGAGTGAAGAGATTCAGGCACTGTTTTCTAAGACCAACCTGGACTAAACCCCAAACATACCCTCTACCCGCAAACATGGCATCCCTAGCTAATGGACATGCACGCCAGAGGGTTTGGTTCACGGTTTGCGCTCGCTTGACCTGCGCCGAATAGTCGGCGGCGAGACGGCGATGTTGCGGGAGTGCCGACGAATTTTGAGTCGGCACCTGTTCGATTACAACGACTATTTGTCCGATGTGGCTGGGACCTGAGGCCACTGATGGATCACTTTGCCGGAGGCGTCAAGGAACTGCATCGTTGGGGTGCCGTCGGAGGCGACGCGGAGCAGGATGCGGGTGTGGCCTTCGGGGTCGCGCAAGCGCAGCGCGGCGGACTTGTCGGCGTCGCGCTCGAGTGAGGCGCGGGCCTGGAGTTTGGAAGGGTATTTGGCATTGAGGTCCTTCCACGCCTTCTGTTTTTCGGGGCCGTTGGGCATCATTTTGACGGAAGAAAAGGCGGAGAGGACTTCGGGTGTGAGGAGCGTACTGGATGCGTTGTCGTTGATTTGGTATCCGGTTTCGTGGGTCTCGCCGTCCTGGTTGGTATCCATGGTCAGGGTCTGGTCCTGCTCGTACTCGTCGAAGCTGAGGTGGCCTGAGGAGTGGAGTTTGCCGTCTCTGGATTTATAGCCGTCGAAGACCAGGCCACCGTTCTCGGTCCCCTCGTCATTTTCGAAGAGCATCCCTCCTTCGGACCGGTCGGGACGGGTGAGTTCCTTTCCCATGTAAAAGCCGCCGGGAAACTCGCCCTTATCGGAGATAACGAGGCGCGGAGTACCGTCCGGCTCGACGATGTTGATGCGGTGGACCGTAAGCTGATCGAAATCGGCGTGTCGGTAGTCGTGCTGCTCTGCGCCTTGGACCGGCCGTATTCCGCAATGCCGCAGAAATCGCAAACATCGCCTTGTCGCTCGACTCGAAACCCCCTCTCTTTGAAAAAAGAAATGAACCAGAATCAGAGTTTTCTGCCAAATTCCTGAAAATGATTGAATGGAAGATTCTCAGTGCGGCCGAAGAACTTGACGAGCGATCAAAGTCGTTGCTGGAAGAGCACATCGAAGGCGAAGCCGAACCATTAGATGCCCACACAAAAACGCTCAAAGCACTTATCAAAGCCATCACATCGACGCAGATGGCACTAGGGAAGCTGGCAGAACAAGTGAATGAGAAACTATCGCCGGTCCAGAATTCAACGGCCTCTACGATCAGCGCCATTCTTCCTGAATGGACCACTAGCGTCGCCAGAAAGCCACTGTCTAAAACTACGGTTGAGATATGCGCGGAGATCCTAAAGGAAGGTGCAGCAGTAGACGCGAGATCTGCCAAGCATGGCTTAGGGAGCGCTAAAAACATTGCTCTCGCAAAGAAAGGAAAGGAGATCGTCGCTCTCGCCACGCTGAAAGCGTTCAGGCCACAATATGCGGCGAAGATTGCGCTGCAGAGTTCAGCTACCATCGAGCGAGACACTCTGGAATTGGGCTATGTTGCTGTTCGACAGGCATACCGTGGCAAAGGACTGGGACGAGATGTGGTTCAGGTTTTGCTCGAAGGAGTGGAGGATGCTCTTTGCCACAACCGCGTCCGCGGCGATGGGAAAAATTCTATCCGAGCACGGTTTTACGAAATCCGGAAAACCGTGGAGCGGGATAGCGGGGCGCTTGACGCTTTGGAAGAGAAAGCGGAGTGAGGAGTCCGCGTAACTTGGCGGCCACGTCGACCAACTCCAACTCCAGACTCTTCTACGATTAGTAGAGTCCATCACAAATCACCTGCTGCTTACATGTGCGTTAGTCAGACGCAAAGGAACAGGCACCAGATGGCCTTGCAGAGTCATCGTCACTAATAGTGAAAAGAATGCCCTGCGGTTTGAAATGCGGGTCCACCCCATAATGAAGCATCAATCAAATCTCTGTTCGCCAGGTGGTTCAACACAAGCTGCTGAGACACCTGATATTCCTTTGCGATTTCGAGGCTTGTCTCATCGACATCATCCACGTCCAAAACCCTGTTCTTGTACCGTTCGTACAACTCCTCCGACGGGCAAAGAAACTCAGCTGCGAACGCGCGCTGATACTTCTGGCGGGCTGTCATGGAATGCGTTGCCGGCTTCCACGTGTCCCCAGAATCAATCCCAATATGGTCCCCAATCAGACGCGCCAGATCGAAGCGTTGACGATTCGGATGCGCAGGCTTCAACAGCAACTTCAATTGCTCCTCATGTGGCCCGCGTATCGCAACTGCGACAGGTATATTGGAATGCGCTTCCGACAAGACCGCTTCGTTGAGGCTGAGGCGATCGGCAATATCCTGATTGTTGACTGGTTTGTTTCCCAATTTCCAAACGCGCCGCACAACATAAGCAGCGTCTTTTCCTAATCTCCACGGCACGCTATCCGAAAGCGATCCCTTGTCTGCTAGTTGGCCCTTGATCTTTTCATAATCCGTCAATCGCGAAAAAGTCTGAACCGATTTCGCGGCATTGGCCGTTGCATTCAGAATTGTCTCTACTTCGGACGTACCACTCGCCGCCGCGATCTCTTCTAAAGCGTCCTTACCGACTTTCGACTGCCATTTCAAGAGCCCCTGAACTAAGCCTTGCTGTTCGTCAGGATCGACACCAAGCAGGGCCTCAAGCCTTCGTATAGATTCCAATGACCCTTTGACACGTTCTGCACGAATCTCCGACCACAACTGATGAAGAGGGCTGCGATGAAGCCCTCTCGCGTCGAGCCGCGCCAAGACCTGCTCGATAAAGCTGGAAACACCTGTCTCGAAACTCGAAACTTCGATAAGTTCACCGAAAGAATTCAGATAACGCACGGGGGAAAGATCCCCCGGAGCCTCTTTCTCCCGGCCCTCGCATCGCACGAACATATGGTAGCCATCGCTCGACAAGGTGAGCGGCGGCCAGACGAAACCGCCCCCGCTTGCTCCGAGTTCATGACTTAGATCCCAATCCAACGATTGAGCATTTGATACCGGCGATTTCTTCTCTGGTTCCCACCGCAGCCGCCACCAGTTGGAAGCCAACCATGAAGCCAAGAGATAGGCCGAAGCACGGATAGACTTCCGCACACTTCGAGCCGGCCGATCCTCGATTTCCGTTGCATAGTAGGACTTTACCCGAATCGAAATTTCAGCAGCCGTCTCCCGAACCTCAGGATCGCCGGCACCGCCCGGCAGCCAGTTGTTGATCTCAATCTTGAAGTCGTTGCTCATAGGATTTCCAGCGTTCTACGATTTCTGGACCAAGCGGATTTCCAGGAGGCATCGGATAACCATGGTACGTTGCCGTAGCCTGATTCTCAAGCTGGGCCTCTAAGGGTATCCCCTCGGTAGTAACCGCCCATACATTCTGCGGCAGTCCGTCCCTCTCTTGGACGCTCATCAAACTGCGCCGTATGCCTTCCTGCAAAAGTGCCAGGGCCTTGCTCCTCTCGAAGATTCCCGTTCCGTCGCATAAAGTCTTGTCCGGCCGCGGGGAGGATGGCGGTTCCAACCCGAAATCGCCTGGGTTGACCTTGTGCTCCGGGTTCCCGCCATAACGCACCCTCTTTGCAAGAGCCTCCAAAAGCCCCTCTTCCACCGGCGAAGGTCTGATCCGTCTCTTCGGATTGAAGCTCTTTCGGCCCATGCTCTCCTTAGAAGAGAGTACCTGATTCCGTTCGGTTGCGCTCCCCTCCTTTATGGTAAGCCTTTATTTTTCTACGGGGATAAGCCTGTCCGCCCGTCGGAAACAGCTCATAAAGCCGCATGGTGTGCGCTACGAAGTCGAAGCCGACGGTGGTGGCGAAGGCGGCTGTCAGTACGGCAGAGTAGAGTGCGAGAAAGCGCGGCTCCGAGAAGAGCATGGGAACCTCCGGTTGAGCAGTATGCGCAGAAGCGGGTGAAGTGGTTAATCATGCGATTGGGTGAGGATCAATCGGACCGCAACCGACTAAATAGGAGTATTAACCGCCAAACCGGCAACCGCCAAACCGCCAAACCGGCAGGTACTGTTCCGTTACTGACCGTTTGGCGACAAGAACGCTCGGTGATGTAGCCTCCCAACAAACTTGCGCGTTCTTCCTAAGCAATCGCTGCTTTGCCTGTAATAACCCAAGCGCTTAGGTTTGATATAATTGGGATGTGCCAACCGTCCTGCGGCTTGCTGGTCTTCGCGTTGTCATTTATCCGAATGACCATCGGCCGGCACACGTCCACGTAATCGGAAACGGGCACGAGACCATCTTTGAACTGAATTGCCCTAATGGGCCTGTCACCGTCCGGGAAAACTTTGGCTTCGCACAGCACGTACTGAATTTGATTCAGTAGGCACTGGGAGAGCATGTACCGCAGCTCTGCCAAGCCTGGGAGGGTTTCCATGGTCACGCGTGAGGAGATTAACAAGGCTAACGAAAGCGCTGGGGAGCTCGAGTCGCGGGTTCCAAAGGCGGTATCCGCCAAATACGACAGGCGCATCCGGCGCGTAGTGGTTCAGCTTAGTTCTACTCTGGGTATTTTCTTTTCTCCGCGTGATGCGGAGGGATTGGAGCATGCCACGCCAGAACAATTGAACGAGATTGAGGTCTCACCCTCAGGCTACGGGCTACATTTCCCAAAGCTCGATGCAGACATTTATCTGCCGTCGCTCCTGGAAGGCGTATTCGGTTCAGAGCGGTGGATGGCGAGCCGCATGGGCATGCGTGGTGGCCGGTCCACAAGTGCGGCAAAGACCGTAGCTGCTCGGGCAAATGGGAAAAAGGGCGGACGTCCAAGGCAGAAGGAAGCAGTCGCGGCGGCCCGATTGAGATGAAAAGATGACGAGCGCTGCTAGGCTGGAGCATCGCTCAAGCTTCTCTTCTTCCTCGTAGACAAGATTGGCTAATGACCGTATTTGCAAAAATTCGCCCGGAGGCCCCAAAAAGGATGATCCGGGCGCGAGCTCCGGCCACGGAGTAGGCGACACCTGGGAGATGGTGCAGACGCAAGAGAAGGTTTATCCAGAGGCATGTAATGAAATGACAGTGGCCTGCGTTTATTTTGGCGTTCTGGTCGTACCGGCACCCCTTCCCCTACTCCAAAACGGAGGGCTCAACGGCGACTTTGGGGGCGAAAATTCGTCAAAGGTCCGAGTAGCCGACTCATCCTCCCGGAACCAAAGCAACCACCCGTACGGCGTGATCACGGCTACTCGCTCAAAGCCAGGGAAATTATCCCGCGCGTTGGTTACGAGAAGATGACCGGCAGATCAGCCACGGCGCTGATGCAGGAGGAGCTTTGCACGCCGCTCAAGATGACACGCTCGAGCATGGTATGGGAGCCGCGCTTCGAGAGCGACTTCGCCAACGGCTACAACGAATACGGGCGCTCGCTCGGCCCAGAACGCCGCAACAGCCCCGCAGCGGCAGGCTCCATGCTGACCACCCCGCGCGACTACACGCTATTGCTGGGCGCCCTGATGCGTGGCGAAGTGCTCAGCGCCTCCACGCGCGACAAAATGCTCAGCCCGCAGATTCGCATCCGCTCCGCGCACCTGTTCCCTTCACTGAACACTGAGACAACCACGGCCTACGACCCCATCGAGCTGAGCTACGGTATCGGCTGGGGACTTTACAAGTCGCCTTGCGGGCTGGCGTTCTTTAAGGAGGGCCACGACGAGGGATGGCGCAACTTCGCGCTCTGCTTCCGCAACGGAGACGGGATGCTTGTAATGACCAACAGTTCGAACGGAGAAGGTATCTTCAAGCCGCTGGCCGAGGCGCTGCTTGGCGAAACCGGCTTCCCCTCCGACTGGGAAGGATACACGCCCTACGACAAGCTGCCTCCACTGCCAAAGCTCAAAGAGCACAAGCGCGTCACGCTCACCATCGAACAGTTAAGTCGCCTTGCCGGCCGCTTCGCACTCAGCGCAGACATGGTGCTGGCAGTCACCGTAGAAAGGGGCCCATCTATCTCCTCGAGAACGACGAGGATAAGCAAGAGTATCTCGCCGAAAGCCCGAACGATTTCTACTCAGCAACCTCGACCGACGAATGCAGCTTCACACCCGAAACGCGTCCGGCACAGGTGCTCGTGCTGCATCTTGAAAACGGCCAGAATCCGGAGATGAAGCGTATGCCATAAAAAGCACGGTACAGTTCGTTTACTTTATTGCTGGATCAGTCATCGACGTGCAGCACAGGGGCAATCGTCGATGGCGACCCCACTGCCTGTAGTAGCAGGAAACACGCCTGAGTTCGAGGTCGCCTCTGTCAGGCAAAACAAGTCCAATGGCGCTGCATCGATCAATGTTGACCCCACATGTTCGGATGGTCCCGTCCCGGCCGGGGGCTTATACCTGGCACGGAATATAAAGCTTATTCAATTCATTGCATTTTCTTACAGACTTACGACAAGCCAATTGAAGTCCGTGGACTCAGCAGTGCCGTGGGCCACAGAAGAACGATTCGACATTGATGCGCGGGCGGAAGGTAATCCCACGAAGGCGCAATATCGCCTGATGATGCAGGCCTTGCTTGCAGATCGAATCCATACCCGGTCGGCAGAGCGCGACCGGGTGATCCGGCTGAATTCGAGCTGCTGGTTGTCGGTGAGAATAACGGAATCGTTGGCCACATCTCATTCGACGTCGACCAGCACAGTAACTCACCCTGCGGCAAGCCACTAGCCAATCGTTGGCCAATCCTTTTCCGTCTTACGATTAGCGCGTGCATGTTATTCCAGGGGCATAAGCCGACCGTAGGTTGAAGTTGGAACCGGCCCGGATGAGATCGTCGTAGATCAGGCCTGCCCCGCCACTTAAGGTGAGACTGGCGTTGTCTATGACCGGAGCATCCAGCAGGTCGGACAGCAGCGCAGCTGATGGGGAGACTGCGTAGTTTCCGTCTCTCCTCTTCTCGTTCAGGATGTAGATGTCATAAGTGGTTGGTTTGAAGAGACCGGCATAGTTCCAATAGCTCTTTTCCGGAAACGCACCGTAAGGATAAATACAAATACGGCCGCCGAAAACCGCAACGTCCCTCTGATACCGTACGGGGGTCGCACTCGCATACTCGGTGAAGAGATCGATATCGAAGGCAGTCGGCAGCAGTGTCTGGTAGTAGTCGCGCTTGGCTCCGAGCGCGATCGTTGGCAGCGCGGTAAGCGGAGGCGGCGCGTTATCGCAATTGGCACAGAAGTACCACGGAGTCCTTTGCTCACCGATGGCGGCCCCAATCAGAGAAAGCTTGCCCCAGTCGTCAGCTATGGCCGTGAACAGATTGGTTACCAGCATGGTGAGCTGTGCACCGAAGACCGTGTTGTTCTTGTCTTGAAGCTGCGCCAGGGTGTAAGTAAAGTTGCCAGGTATATTTGTGTCCGTCGAGATCAGCAGAGTACTGGCATTCAACAGTGTACTCACTGAACTGAAAGCGCCCCCAACATAGGGGACCAGAGAGCCGATCGAAGCTATGTTCGCGTATCTGGTAAGTTGGTCGACCTGGATCTTAGCGTTCACTGCCTTCTGCTGCAGGCTGGAGTTTATGTTGGAACCTACTGCGATCAATTGCTTCTGCAGATTTGTTTGTTGACTATCAGTGAGTTGCCGCACAAAGCCGCACAGGGTCGCAATCGCGCCCTCATACCCGATCTCCATCGTGAGTTGTACCTTGACGGCGTTTAAGTCATCCGACGTGTATCCAAAACCAGGTACATAGTTCAGGGCGTGGATCACGGGTCCGAGAGAAGTGGGAGCGCTACAGAGAGCCATGCTGCTGGAGTAATACTGCCTTACGCCCGGGCAAGTGGCCGCGTGGCAGGCCAATGCACTACGTAATGTTGGATAGTGATTCGAGGAGGTGAGATCCGCGTAAGCAGCAGCTTGTCCTGGCGTCCATGCGGGCCAATTTTGCGGTTGCTGAAAAACCGTGGAAGGCCAGACATTGCCGTTGAACGCGGTCAAGACATCACCCGGATAATCCTGGTACAGTACGAACTGATTCTTCTTGTCCCGGCCGAACACCAGATCCAGCTTGGCCGTTTCCCCCGCTCTGACGGTCGTACTCTCTCTCGGATATCTTGAGTTGACGTAATTTGGGTCGGGGCTGGTAATGAGCGTGTAGGCGGAACCGGTGGTGGTTAGCTTGGGCAGAGCAAAGCCGTTACCACCGAGCGTTGAGAAGATAGACCAGAGGTCCCCGCTCACCTCGGAACTCGCGCGGATCGGTATGCCCACTGTCGAAATAGCCAACAAATCCCCTGGCTTGTAGTAGGCCCGCAGCAGGTAGTTGAGGTCCGAAAGCGCTAACCTGCGGACGGCTGGGTCATTGCTGTTGGTGTCCAGAAGGTAGTGGTCTGTGATATAGCCCAAACGGCGATCCACGGCGACAATCCAGAATGCACCCAGGCTGTTGCCGGGGAGACATTGTCCGATCTCTTGTCGGTTGACCGTAATGGTGGAACAATTGCCCTGGGTGCCGGGAACGACTTTTATCTCCGGGAAGTCTTTCGGAGCGAAAAAGTAGTTCCTGGCTGTATCCAGCATTAACGAGCCGGTCAGCGGCGGAAGAAAGGCCTCTCCCAAACGGGGTGTATGCGAGTTGTTTGGCTGATAGCTTTCATAGGCGGTCCCTGCGGGTGCGCCGGCGACGCCGATTGCATTGTAGTAGTTGGTGTTGATGTTTGACCCTGCATAGTTGGTCCCGCCAATCGCCCTTGTATCTATGTTGGGCATGCGGCCCAGGAAGTTGTTGAGAATGACGAGGTCTTTCGCGGGGACGCTTGACAGAAAGTTAGCCAGGGGCGTGGCGTCGCTGAAGCACTGCCTCGAGTTGGTGGTTTCCGGGCTCAACGTCTTTCGCTGCAGTACCAGAACCTGAACGGAATTGAGACCTGCGCCACACGAGAGGTCCGCTCCGCTGTATACCTGCTGCGGAAAGTCCGGGCCCGGGCCTACGACGATGTCATAGCTTTTGTAGTCGTCTGCCGGAGCCCCTGGCCTTAGCCTCACGCTCGAGACCGCAACGGATGGCGTGAGCTTTGAAACCGGTTCGTTCTCGACGAGCGGAGATTCATAGTCGAATTGGACAAGATCATCGGCCGCGGTGGCCTCTGCGCTCTCGACCTCCACTGAAAGAGCGTTCGCGCCATGCAGGAATCCGTTTCCAGACAAGTAGGCCTGGAGATCGCAGATCCCGCTCTGACAATTCGAGGTTTGCTGAAAGTCAGAGGTGACGTCTTCACCATTTAACTGTGCGCGGAACGTGGAAACGTCAGCATCCGCGCGGAAGTGAACAGTTGCCGTGACTGAATTGCCACTATATGTTTGGTTCCGCCCCGGGGCGGTGAGTGAAATGAGGGGAGCTTCTACTGGTGTTTGTCCAAGCACATAGCCGCACAACATGCCGAGCACCGTCATCAAGCGTGCTGCTGCCCTGTACCACCGGATCCGTATCTTTATCACAAACATCATCTTCCTCCGTCCGTTTTAGGTGTATGTGTGTCACCGTGGCGCGACATCGACTTACTCGATTGCGGAAATAACATACTTCAACCGGCGCGGTAACTAAGTAAAAAATAACGGAGCATGGCAACGTAGTCTATAGAGGTTGCTACACACAGAGGCCATGTGGTACCACACGGTCGGGCTTCGCTGCGGCAGACGGCTTCGATGAGGGCGTGAAGCCGTGTCATGTATCTCCTCCTGAACCTGATGGTTAGAGGGGCCAGAACAAATAACCCGCCGCTCATGCACGGCTACCTTGTCGCACAGCTAATTTGCGCTCTTACAAGTCGTCTGTCAATACAGGTCTGTAAATAATGCATGAATCGGTAGAGTGGGCCGCGAACTCAGCCGGTCGTGAGTCGCCAAAAGGCATGACTATCCTGGACGCTTGCCCTTGAGAGCAGGCCGACCATACTGTGCCGTAGCAAGTCGCACGATTAGTTTGGCGTTTGAGATATCTCGCGAGCATACTGTCCTCCTTCAATTGGTGAAATGAAGGACGGCGATAATATGCGGATCAAATCATTGGACTGGGTGGTGCTAACGAGGTGATTCTACGCGATTACTGCCGCCCGAAAGCCAGTATTCTCTGCATATTCTCGAATTCCGCTTATTATCGAAAAGGTAAAACTGGCAGGTGAAATGGGGTTCCCGCCGGGGAAGTGAATTTTCCAATAGGACTTGCTCAAGACGGAGGAGGGCTGGCGCCTTCAAGAAAGCACCCTCCATGCGCAGGGTCCGGCCGATGAGAGGTTCGGTACAGGACAACCTGCCCATCATATCTTTCGCGATGAAATTGGCCCGTCCACACATCCTTGGTGGGGTCAAGTACAAGCTCGACGTGAATCTCTGAGCCACTCGCCCGGTCGCGATAATGGATCTCAAGTTTCCCGTTTTTATAACTCACAAGAGCGCCTGAAGAACCTAAACCGGCCGCGCCGGTAACAAAAAAATTCTCCTCGCCGCAAGCAATGTTTTCATGCTGCCTCTCGAAGACGCCAATCTGTAGGCGAGAACCCTGTAACCTCGGTGTTCCTTCGGGGTAGACTACGTCAGGCAAACTTGCCGGTACTGCCGAAAGATCGATGCCAATTACGCTTCCGTCAGATTGTTTAGACTGCCACACTCCGACCGGCAGGTGCTGTCCACCCGGTCCGTTGGGGCTCGACTGCTGCGATGGGAGAATTGCTCTGCATGCCAGCAATGCGCTGAGAAAAATACAAAATCGTTCCTTGCGGAGTTCCATTCTGCACCTCTCAGAAAGCTAGGACACGCAGAAGTATAGACCATCCGGCAGATCGTCAAAGCCTAAAGCGATTTTTCGGCATTCCGGGGGGCCAGCCACTCGTAGACCGGAGGCTTCCCCGAAAACGCAGTTACTTCCGGGTTGGCGACTCGTCCGGAATGGAAGAACGGGCTTGGCTATTGGATCCGGCGGGCCGGATGGTCCCCGCCCTGGTGCAGCACCAGGGTGGTCGCCTTCCCCTGGCTGTCCGTTTCAAATGTGATTTGCGCGTCAATTACCTTCAGGAAGAAGTCGTGATCGCCTTGCGGAAACACTTCCACCTTCCCCTGTCCCGTCGCCTGCGTAAAGAGGTGATCTCTCTCGCGAGTCACGGTCAGAATAAAATTAGGCGCAAGTTCGTAGGACCCGACGTAGTTGTCGAGGGTCTTGGGGTCGATGGCCACCTCCTTATGTTCCTTGGTGGGCGGCGGCGCAGTCTCGCTGCGCTTGGCCGTCTGGTCGCGCCCATTCTGATGGAGAACCAAGTCGGTCACTTTACCCTGGCCGTCCATTTCAAAGGTCAATTGCGCATCCACAGCCTTTAAGAAGAAGTCCTTCTCGGTTTCGGCGAACACCTCAAACTTCGATTGTCCGGTCAATTGCGCGAAGAACTGATCGCCATCCAGCGACATGGTGATGAAGATATCTGGCGCCAGCCCATAGCTCCCGATGTAATCCGCCAAAGTTACACGCGGAATCTTGATTTCCTTTCGCTCCGACTGCAGCACCACTTTCTCGCCATGCACCACCGCGGCCAGTTTTCCCGCGATGTCTCCTGGCGCTCCGCCATTCAGATTGGCGAGCGCGATGACGATGAGCTTGTCATCCGGGTAGTAGGCCATCTCGGTGTTGAATCCCTCGATGCCGCCATCGTGTTCATACTGCAAATGCCCTTTCGCGGTGGTGATCATCAGGCCAAAGCCGTAGTTCTCCTTATAGGGCGTGGTCATTTTCTTCAGTGACGCCGCGGAAAGGATCTTGCCGCCATAGAGAGCCTGCTCCCAGAGGAGCAGATCGTGGGTGGTCGAATACAGAGCTCCCGCGGAGAACGGTATGGTCATGTCGATGTAGCCGGAGTTGACCGGGCCATTCGGACCCGGTGAGTAGCCGGTGGCGCGGTGAGGGATGACCGCCGAGTTCGAGTCGTATCCTGAGTCCTTCATCCCCAGCTGCTTGAAAATGTTCTCCGTCACGAAATCTGCGTAACTCTGTCCGCTGATTTTTTCCAGCAGATATCCTAAAAGCACATAACCGGAGTTGCTGTAGTTCCACTTCTCTCCCGGCTGGAATTCGAGCGGCTTGTCGCGAAAACGGTCCACCAGGCCCTTGGGGGTTGTCGGGGTGGCTTCGCTGGTGTGGTAATCGGGGAAGGACGTGAAACTCGGAATTCCCGAGGTATGGGTCAACAGGTTGTAGATTGTAATCTTGTCCCAGGCAGCAGGGGCGTCGGGCATGTATTTCTTCACGTAGTCATCGGTGCTGAGCTTTCCCCGTTCCTCCAGTAAGAGGATCGAAGCCGCGGTAAACTGCTTGGTCATTGAGCCAATACGGAACTTGGTCAAAGAATCGTCGGGTATGTTCCATTCCAGATTCGCGTCTCCATAACTCTTTTCGAAGACAATCTTGTCGCCTTGCACGACGAGAACCGAACCCATGAACTGATGGTTATCGGAATACGAGCGCACGATCTGATCCATGCGATCTACCGGCGCCTGGGCAAAGGTATAGGAACATGCCCCGGCGCCGAGGAGAAGAATGAATGCTACGCCTACCAGGCAGTTCCTAGAAAGCCGACGATCAACGAGAAAGCGCGGCGTTATCGAAATGACGGTTCCGCGAGCATCCAGGACAGTAGCAATCGTGCCTTCGACGTTCGAATTCATTCGAGACCTGTCCTTCCGACTGTGCGGCTGATGGATGAGAGTTCAAGGCGTTCGATACTGCAATTGCAGCCGATTTCGTTTCGAAGAACCTGTCCCATCCTACTCGCGAAGGGCGGATGAATCCAAACGCCGTTCTTGCCCGTTAACACCCCGGTTCATTCGGCGATGCCTTGACGCATGCGGCCGCCCTGACGATCCGGGCCGAGCGGGGCATGGCGTTTTCGAAATCGCAAAGGAATACCACGGACGGTTACGCGTCAAGGCTCTTGAAAAGGCGAGCAAGAACTGGAAGCGGCCCAGATCGATACTCGATTCGGACACCATACAGTTACCCAGCGATGAAAAATCGCACTCGGTGCGGTTGACCGGCAACCGAACATTGAGCTGAAAAGCGGGGTTCTATCCGGATTGCTGACAAGAACGAAGCCGCAGGCGCTGCCTCAATCCTGAGCGCCAAGCATTTTTCGAAGAGAACGCAAGAGTCTGGCCAATTCCCGATTCTTCCGCTATGAGCCCGCAATTGGCAGTTGACCTTAATCCAGCTTCAACCTTGCTGGATTCCTGGGATTGAAAAGATTAACTCGAAACCATATAACGATCGCCTGAAGGCTGAGTGCTCCTCCGAGGAAATCGAGCAGCCATGTTTTCACATGGTCCTTAGCAATCCATGGAGAACTAACATCTATCGTCGTTTGTGATTTCCTGGGATCAACGTGAAACTCGACGGGTAGGGAGCATGCGTTCTTGGCGGCAATAACTGCTGTATATGTTCCCTCTTTGTCTGTCCACAAAACCCAATCTGCTTGACCCAAGGGCGGAACGTCAAAGCCAGTTGGAGAGAATTGGAGCCCGGGTGCGTCCAACGCTACCGTAAGGCAGTCGTGATTCCACATTCGTTCAAAAAGAGCCTGTAGCGTTGCAAGGTCGGAAGCTTTAAGCCCGTCAGTTCCAGGTTGAATGTCGACCCGAAACTGATTCGCCTCAAATCCAAAGGTGGTGCTGGTACGTTCTGCCTTACCTCCATATGCCTCAAACGTCAAAGGCAAGCCCGCCTCTCTGTTTAGGGCATCAATCTCGAGTTTGCTGAGAGGTCCAAGTGGGCTCGTGTTCTTCGAAATATCGTTTGGAGAGTCGGGGGCATAGTCGACGATAGCAAAGTTTGAAAACTCATTTGAGAACAGGGGTGGGTGATCGACGGGCAGAAAGTGAACTCCGATCCTGATTGAGATCAGCATTATTCCGACCAATCCAAGCAAGTAAAACGGTCGTGGGTTCCCCATACGGCTCCCTAATCGTTACGCGTCAGAATACCAGCACGCTTTGCTGCGTTACCCAAAGGAGGCTCTTGAACGAGCCCTCTTACGAACTCCTCCGGGGTCTCTCCGGTGCCGGACTTGGCCTCCAAACCGTGTCAGGGCCCGTCGTCGCGAACCCGTCTTCTGGTCTATTCCTAAGCCGCTTGATGGCGCTCTGGACCAGCCGTCAGCAGGCACCGCCGGGTAAGCTGCCGATACGTTCATCGAGCAACTTGAAGGCGCGATCTTCGGTTCTGGTCGTGTGACCAGCAACCCGTAGTTACTCCAAATCGAGTTTGATCTTTGGATAGCCGGCGATTTGGAAACTGGGCCGACTGGGCGAATAGAGACGTGGTGTTGAAAGAGTCCATTTCCTGGCAGGAGCGGGGAGAGCATACGGGCCTGCCCGACAAATCCAGGTTGCCGAAATCATGGTTTCGGAATTACGCTTTCAAATCAGCCATTCATTAATGGAGGGAAGAATGTCATCGCGAAATGCTGCTTTTGCCTCTCTGCTGATGATCGTTACTGCGCCGGCGGGAATCCCAGCCTGCGCTGCGGCGGTTTCAGCTATTGCTCCTAACGCCTCGTCGACTTCTTCCGCCCCGGCTGCGCAACAGGCAGAATCATCTCAGGCCGGCCCGTCAGACCTCCATTCCCTGAGGCGCCAAGGGATGGAAACCTACCGTCAAGGCGACTACGCCGGCGCGCTTCTCATTTTCCGTCAAGTGACTACCGCAGATCCAACCGATATTGTGGCCTACAACATCGCAGGCAATTGCTCAATGCGGCTCAAGGACTATCCGGCCGCCATCGACTCCTTTCAACACGCGCTCCAGCTGCGGCCTGACGAGTACCACAATGTGTCAGGGCTGATTCGCGCCTTTACTTTGGCCGGAAAGACTAAAGAGCGCGACGAACTTCGCAAGCATATCTCGGAACTGGAACAGGCAGGCAAGCTGCCTGACACCTTTAACTATGTGTTCGAGAAGTTCGACGTCGCTGACAAGGAGATTGAAGTTGCCGAGTTTCCCAAAATCCAGGGATTCTTTGGCGAACGCTATCGGTTCAAGGTTTTCAATAGCGCGGGGAAAGAGGTATTTTGCGTGGTGCTTGAGTCGGATGCAGCGGAGCAGCCCGCGTGGGCCAAGGAGCACCCGAAGGAAGCCGCCTCAGGCAGCCGAAAGTTCACCCTCGACGGCTACGCCAGCGACTCGCATTCAACCTACGGCTCCTATGATGGTGAGCCTCCCTACGAGCAGGTTCGAGAAGAAGCAAAACAGGTTCTCGCCGGCAAGAAACAGGCCACCAGCAAGACAATGTATTCGAGTCCTCAGCCGATTCCTGGTGAAGACTAGAATGGAAACGCTTGCCAAGAAATGTCCAAGCCAGCATTCCGGTTGTATCACCGCCTATCCTTCCCTGACTCAAATTCCAGCCAGATCCGGTCAATTTCCGGGGCGAAAATTCGGCATAGAGAAGGATTGGCGACTTAACCACCCGGAACTCGCAAGAACTGGCAGCACCTGTGCCGAAAACGCGCATTGGCCTGAAGTCAACAGTTGCGAATCTGCTGGCTACTAGGGGACTCTCGGTGAACACTCCCGTGTGCTATCTCGGCCGACCGGAGCCGATGTGCGTGGAACTAAAATTCTGACTGACCTCGACAGGGAGACCTGTGATCGTTCCACATCGGGCTAGTTTGCTAGTCGTTTCGGAGTGCGGCCGTTGGGTCGACTCGTGTGGCGCGTCGCGCCGGACCCAAGGTTGCGCAAAAGCCGACGCAGAGCATTACCGCGAGAACTATTGGATAAATTGCGGGCGCACCGAAGAGTACCTGGCTCTGGAAGATCGAGTTGAAGACCTTCGGCAACGGCAGCGCCATCACAAAGCCAACCGACGAGCCAACGACTGCAACTTTGAGACCTTCGATCAGGATCATGCGTGAGATGTCCGACCCCTTCGCACCCAGAGCCAGGCGGATGCCGATCTCCCGGGTTCGCTGGCCCACGGAATAAGCGATGAGCCCATAGATTCCGATTGCAGCAAGGATGAGAGCGAGGATCGCGAAGGTCGCAAGCAGTCGTTCGAACAGCGGGTTCCCGTTCCTTTGGTCATTGATCACGTCGTCCATGCTCATCACCCGCAGCATTGGAAGCTCAGCGTCGAGCCGTGCAACCACTTGACGCACAGCCGGCGAGAGACTGCTCGGTTCCAGGTTCGATCTCAGCAACAGAGAGAAGGATGCTACTGGCCGCTGCAGATAGGCCTCGTAGACTTGCGGTAACATGTTCGGATCTTCGGAGTAATTTCGCACGTTGCCAACCACGCCCACGATCTCGCTCCACACTGGCGGAGTGTCGGTAATATCGAGCTGAATTTGCTTGCCCACAGCGTCGCGGTCCTGGAAGTACTTATGGACGAACTCTTGGTTCACCACCACCACACGAGGAGCACCTGTGTCATCGTGCTTTGTGAATGCGCGACCGCGCAGGATGGGCACGCCGGCGGTCCGGAAATAATTTTCCGTCACCACTGCATCCGCAGCGGTGGACTGCTCATTCGATCCTGTTTCCTGTTGTCCCCTGATGTGAATCGGAACGCTGCCTGGTCCGGAAGATGGCAGGTCCGAGGCAACAGCCGCCTGTTCGACCCCCGGTATCTGCTGCAGTTGCACCAGAAGGCTGCGAACGAACTGGCTTTGCTTGGTCGAGTCGACATACCGTGCCTGATCAAGCACCAAGCCCGCCGTCAGAAGGTGGTCATCTTTGAATCCGAGCTGTCGATGATCGATCAGATAGACTCCGCGAATCAGCAGGCAGCTGCCGATCAGCAGAAACAAGCCGAGCGCGATCTCTCCGCCGACAAGCACTACGCGCAGCCGATTGTGTGCTCGGCCTGAGGTTCCGCCACGTGTTTCGCTCTTCAGGTCTGTGTTGATCGCTGCGCGGGAGGCCTTAAGCGCAGGCGCAACGCTTGACAAGATGGCCGACACAACTGACACCACGGTGGCAAACAGCAGCACGTTCGTGTCGAGACCGACTGGAACAGCACTGATCGCAGGGTTAAAGTTCAAGCCCGCGCGAACCAGCCGAACTCCGATGTAAGTCAGGAACAAGCCAACACCGCCACCCACGAGCGCAATCACCACTCCTTCTGTCAGCAGCTGGCGCACCACGCGCACTCGGCTCGCCCCCAGCGACATGCGAATCGCCAGTTCCTTCTGCCGGCTGACCGCGCGCGTCAGCAACAGACCCGCTACGTTCGCGCAGGCTATCAGGAGCACAAATCCCACCACGGTCATGATCACCGCCAGCGCCGTCCCAATGCCAAAATTGTGAATAAGAAAATCCGGCAACATCCGCACCGATGCACCCCAGCGTTTCTCAGTGCTCGGAAAATCCCCCTGCGCCCGTTGCGAGAGAATTTGCAGTTGGGCTCGCGCTTGCTTGAGCGTGACGCCCGGCGCGAGTCTCGCAAACAGATACAGGAAGCGATTCTTCCGCGCATCCGGTGCAAGGTCAGCCGCACTCATCGTCAATGGCATCCACAGCTGCGGCGTAAATCCAAGCAGACGAAAACCAGCGGGCATCACGCCCGCCACGATGTAATCTTCGCGGTTCAGCCGCACCATCCGTCCCACAATCGAAGCATCCGAGCTATACCGCCGCTCCCACAGACCGTGGCTCAGGATCACAACATGGTCCTGTCTTGTTTGATCCTCGCCTGCCACAAACGCCCGGCCCAGCTCCGGAGTGGCGCCGAACACCGAGAAATAATTTGCCGTCACAGCTGCATACGACACTGCTTCCGGCTGCTTCCCCGGTTCCGACAAGCTGCCAGTGCGATACTCGTCCGCCGCGCTCATCTCCGAGAACACGTCCTTATCGTCGCCCCACGCAAAATAGTTCGGCGGAGAAACCGGGTTCGTATCTGGCTGGAAAGCTTGGTCCGGACTGACCGACGATGCCACTACCATGTTTTGCGGATCGCGCCCCGGAAGATGCGGCAGCAGGAATGCACTTACTAGACTGAACATCGTCGAGTTCACGGCGATCCCCAGCGCGAGCGTCACCACCGCGGTCGCCGTGAAACCAGGCGATTTGATCAGTAGACGCAGTGCAAATCGCACATCGGCCACAATGCTTTCCGCCTTCAGCCACTGCCACTCTTCGCGACTGCGCTGTTCAATCACGCCCACGTTGCCAAATTCTCGCCGCGCGGCTTGCTCTGCCTCGGCCCGCGGCATGCCGCCCTCCATCAGTTCTTCCGCCCGTTCGGCAATATGTTCCTGGATCGAGACTGCGAGGTCATCATAACGGCGACGACGCGAAAACAGCTGTGCGAGCCTTTGCATGGTGGCCTCCTATGCCTTCGCAACCGTCAATACGCGGGTAATCCCGGTGAACATCTTTTCGAAGCTCGATATCTCCCACCCCAGGCGCTGCCGACCCGACTTCGTCAGCCTGTAGATGCGAGTTGGACGGCCCTTTGCCGAAATTCCCGCCTCGGACTCGAGCAACCCTTCTCTCAACAACCGTTGGAGCGCCGGATAAAGGGAACCTTCCTCAATCTGCAGTAGGTCGTCTGAGGCTTGTTTGATGTGTTTGGCGAGTGCGTAGCCGTGCATCGGCTTCACCCGCAGCGAGTGCAGGATCATCAGGTCCAGGGCACCAGAGAAAAGGTCGCGACGGCCAGGGTCCTTCGGCATGGAGATAATATAAACCAAGAATACCTATTTGTTAAATAGGTATTCATCACCTAAAGAAAGACTGTCTCATGTCTCGCTCACGGGTTATCTCGGGCATTTTCGCCGCGCGGGTTGCGGAGCAGACATCGTCTTCCCTGACAAATCGTGTGTGTGGCCTGACGAGTCTTGTAAAGGCACTAGAGCTGGTTCGAGGACTCGGTAAGCACATCAACACAATGCACGCATCATCGAAACCGATCAGGGGTTCCTGGGAGGTTGACCGGCCAATATCCAGCTTTTGGCCCTCCCAGACCCTTGTTCCTGGCTGCGGCCAGGGGTGGCGGGCCAACGGCGACAAACGGGGAGTCAGATTGGCTTGAGGCGGGGGGGGCGTCTTGCTTGATGGAACTCAGCTCGTTAGCTGGCCACTCTTGAAAGGTGTCAAGTGCTCGCCTTCGCTCTAAGAGTGCTTTGGATGGAGGGTGTTTATATCAGCATCTTGCTCTGCTGGCGGCGGCCAGGATGGTTGGGGTCGGTGAATTCGAGCAGTTCGATCGGCGCGCCGTTTTCGACTATGAACGCGACGCGGACGCCGTCGGATGGGCTGTTGGGAGGAATCAGGATTTCACGGCCAGCAAGCTCGGAGGCGAGATCAGCCACTTCAAACGCGACGTGCGGAACTTGCCGGACGAGATCAGGGACCGCCGCGTCCGCTTCGAAACGCATCCACTCCACGCCAAATTCGCTTTTCTCGTGGCTGACGACAAAGA
>DATDLS010000129.1:0-10748 GCA_036519195.1 Occallatibacter sp.
GATCTCGTCGTTTCAGCTATTCAATAGGACCAGAGCGTCCAAGGTTGAGAGTCGAATTTCTCGCTGGGACACTCGTCGTAGTTAGCCGCGTTCGTTTTTGAGTTCCGTGAAAATCGTCGCCAACTCGGAAATTATGTCGTAGTTAATATCCCAGCGCTTGATACCTTATCAGTAATTCACAGTTAAACCGGACATCTGCACTTGCTAAGAACATTGACGGATGGGCGGTTTACTCATCCAAGACTCACGAAGAGCGAACCCCTTCGCGTCAAGGCGTCGGCTTGAAGTTCACTTCCATCGACAGCCGAAATGCGACCGGACGGCCGCCCCGCGTTGCGGGCTTGAACCGCTCTTGCTTCACGGCTTTGATGGCGTTCTCGTCAAGCCCCATGCCAATAGGCCGAGTCACGTGCACGTTTTGTGGGATTCCACGGTCATCGACAGTGAGGCAAACGATGCAGAATCCCACAAAGCGAGCGTTCCGGGCCTCTTGGGTGTACTCGGCCAGGACGAAGTGAGTCGGGACCGGCGGCATTGTTACGCCATCCTGGAATGTGGATCCCTCCTGGGCATGGGCGCGTCCAAGATTCGAAAGGACGAGTGTGCACAAAAGAGCCACGCGAAGGCTACAGATCGCATTCCTTAATTGAGTATTCATGCGGCCCCAAGCAAATCTTATTTGCAATCTTACTCCCGCTCTTCGGATGGTCCAAACCTTCCCTATGCCGAATCTTCGCCCCAGTAAGCAACCGAACCTGGCCCGGATTTGAGTAAGGGAAGGATTGGTCATCCAACCGGAACGGCACATTGCCCTAAGAATCCTTGCCACAAGCCTTCCCGATACCAATCGGACCATCTGCATTTTGTCGGGAACCTTTTCGCACTTGCCTCATATCAACACTAGTACCGAATCACTGAATCGCGAGGTGCAGGTTGCTCATAAACCGCCTCTACCGGACTCTACCCGTCATCGCCGTTGTTCTCTCCGCGTTGGGGGCTGCTTCGCAGTCGAAGGACGATGCGTCCATCGAGGTGGCGGTGGTGAAGCCGCACCCCCCGGCGGTAATGCACAATAACTTTAGCTTTGCGAAGAACCGCTTCGAATTGGAAGATCAGCCATTGCTCAAGCTGATTGCATTTGCCTACTCACTAAATCCGCGTCAGATTGTGAGCGCGTCCGGTTGGGTTTCGGAAGACCACTGGGACATGAGCGGCAAAACAAATCTGACTGACGACGCAACGCTCCCGCAGGAACAGCAGATCGTTCGCCAGCTTCTAGTGGAGCGCTTCGGGCTGCAATTTCACCGAGAAAAGAGGGAGTTGCCTTCGTATGCGTTGCAGGTAGTGAAGGATCAGCCGAAGTTGGCCGTTGCGGCTGATCCTGCCGCGCAGCCCTTGGAGTGGACAGAAGGGCATGATTGGGTGAGAACTGAAAACTATCGGAGCAGTTCGATGGCGGACTTCCTCATCATCAAGCAGCTCTTCATGGACCGACCGCTGGTGGACCAGACTGGACTATCGGGGCGATACGATTTCAAGCTTACCTACTCCTATGGCGATGCACCGACCTCCGATGCAGATGCGCCGCCGATGTTTACAGCGATCAAGGAGCAACTCGGGTTGAGGTTTGAGCCGGTTAAGGCATCGGTAGATGTAATGGTGCTCGATCATATCGGGAAGCCTACTGCGAACTAGGGAAGAACACCCGCCCCTGGGGCCTGGCGGTACGTTTTGCTGTCTCACCACGCTACAGGCCACAGCCACTGACGACATTGATCCTGCATAGGTAACGTTCAACGACCCAGGGTCCGGGATTGAGGTTGCGTCTGGATCGTCGCCAACCCGGAAATGTCGCCAAGCCGGAAGTTACTCGTTGATTAATGCTTCGAGCAATTGTGTACTGTGTGGTAACTTCCTCATAGGTAATACCTTCGGGACAAAGCCAATTTTTTCGGCGCAGGAGTCCTACGGCCGCAGACGCCCCTGCTATCGAGTGGAGGACGCCGGAGCAACGGGTAGCTATTCCCAGCGAAAGACCTTTGCCGAGACCACCGTGAAGAATAGAAACAACACTGTCATCGCCGAAACATCGCCCATGTGGGTGATCCATCCATCGCCGTTCCAGATCCCTTTGAGCAGGTTTACGGCGTACGTAAGCGGGAGGGCAAGAGCGACAGCATGCAGTGCCGGCGGGAGAGCTTCAACGGGCACAAACAGTCCCGAGACTGCGATCATGGGATAAAGAATGACGGCGCCGATGGGCTGCGCAAAGCGTGCTGTAGGAACGATGCTAGCGATGAGAAAGCCGACAGAGAGAATACTCCAGGTGCTAATCATGAGCGCAATGGTGAAGGAAAACCATCGCACATGGGCGCCGGGCGGGAAGTAGTGCCTGCCCGCCATCAACATCAAGGTTAGCGTTGCCGCGGTGAGCATCAGCTTGACGATCACGTGGGCGGTGAGGATTGTGTAAGGGCGAAGCGGGGTAGCGCGAAGCCGCTTGAGGATGCCGCTTTCTCTATATATGGAGATGATCGTGACCAGCGAAAGCACGGCGCTGACGGCGATCAGAAGCGATACAAGAACTGGGAGACCGCCGCCGGAAAGCCCACTGCTCGGGAATGAGGATGGCCCAAGTTTGTGGTTGGTAACGCGACCCAACGCAGCGAAGAGCAGCACGGGAACACCAATGGTGCCGATTGCGCCAAGCGGCTCGCGCAGAAAGACCTTGATCTCAATCCAAGTCAGCTTCCAGAGACCACGCAAAGTCATTATTTTTCCTACTCACGAATCGAGTGACCAGTTAGCTTGAGGAAAACGTCTTCAAGGTTGGGTAGAATTGTCCGGAAATCCGTGACCCTGATCCGATTTTCCGACAGGCAATGAATCACTTCGGTAACGAAATCGTCGCCGCTGCCACTGATCGTGAATCGCTCATCGATGCAGGTCACCGACTCAACTCCCGAGATCTGCTGAAAGAACTCTTTCGCGGTTGCATTCTCCGTATCGAGAACCACCGTTCGCTCCGGGCAATGCCGGACGACTAGCCTTTGCGGCGTGTCGACGTCGATGATCCGACCATTTTCAATGATTGCTACGCGGTCGCATAGCCGCTCGGCCTCCTCCATCAGATGCGTTGTCAGAAAAACTGTTTTGCCGCGCTCGCGGATGCTGCGCACCAGATCCCAGATCGCGCGACGTGCCTGTGGGTCAAGTCCCGTGGTTAGCTCGTCGAGAAACACCACTTCCGGATCGTTGATCAATGCAAGGGCAATAAAAAGCCGCTGCTTCTGGCCTCCGGAGAGGTTCATGAACCAGGAGCCCCTCTTATCGGAAAGGCCGAGCTGATCGAGCAGGCGTTCACCATCGACAGCCTTCTTCCGGTAAAGCGATGCCCACAGGTCGACCGCCTCCCAGACTTTGATTCGTTTCTGCAACTGTGCCTGCTGGAGCTGCACCCCGATTCGTTCCTGCAGTTTGTAGACCTGGCGAAAGGGATCGAGGCCGAGAACTGCAATGGTGCCGCGGTCGGGCTTGCGCAGTCCTTCGATGCACTCCATTGTGGTGGTCTTTCCCGCTCCGTTGGGGCCAATCAGACCGAAGATCTCCCCTTCGTTGACTTCGAACGACGCCTCCTCGACGGCTACGGTTGAACCGTAGGTCTTGCGGATGCCGGAGACTTGAATGACTGGAGCCATGCGGACTTTCAAGATCGCCGAGTTGGAGAACCTGATCAGAAGTCTATCTCACGACCTGGGTTTGCCGATAAAGCGCCAACCGTTCAAATACTTCACGGAATTGCAGTGCTACTCCGCCGCCGCTGTCGCGACTCCCGGCGAAGCTGGACGATTATGCTTCATCTCCAGCAATCTTGCCGGATGCGGTTTCGTTCGGATAGTTGAAAAAGAGCTGATTGCCGTCGAGATCATCGACTACCAGAAGCCTGTAGCCCCACCAACCCTCCTTGACCGGAACGCCCTTGGCCTCGAGTTCTTCGCGCAGCGCGTCCAACGCGGCGACCGCGGCCTCGCGCGTCTCCGGCTCGACGTTCAAAGAAATGAACATCAACCCCTTGCCAATTTTCTCCGGCCACGAGTCGGCCAGGATAAGCGCGCAGCCCTGCCGGTCGACCTCGGCGACATCCGCTCTGCCATCCTCGTTGTGGCGCCAGGAGTTCGTGAAGCCGAGCCGGTTAACGTAAAAACGAAGTGAGGCCTCGACGTCCTTGACGTGTAGGACGGGGCGCGCGAACCAGTCTGTCATAGACCATGTATCCTCAAATTAAGATCACTTTCCCCAATATTAGTTCAGAAGCAAGGCGCCAGGGTCCTAACTTTGGCGTCGTTTTGAACGACACTCAGCCAGTCTCCGGGAGCCCTATTCGTTCGGCTCCGATGAAAAGCGGCAAATCCTCGGAATGAACGTTATTTCTCGGATGAATCGAACAGAGATGTCAATGGTTAACAGGCCAAGTCGCGTTTCCAGGACTGACTGGTGTCGAATCGCGCATTGACGGATGATGCCCTACTAAACCTGCGCATCATCGTTTCCTACCTCTTGACAGTCCGAAAGTGTTAATCGATTCGATTCCGAACACGTAACCAGTGGGAGCCGTTGTCTGAATGAGTGGGTACCTTTGAGAAAAAGGCTTCACACAATCAGTACATTGGACCGTCTCTAGCTTGGCATCAATATTGCCCATTTCCGAGACAACATTGATGGTGGTGCGGGCGAAGAAAATGCTCTTGAAGGAAAAACCGATGCTCAAACTGACGTTGATCGTCCTCACCTGCCTGACCTGCCTCGGCCCTGTGAGCGCACAAACAGCTTTGAAAACCGTTGCCGGTGATTACGAAGGAGCGTTCGGGTCGCGCCCATTCCACCTCAGGCTTCATGTGCGGATAAGCTCTCCAACCACCTTGACGAGAACTCTGGATAGCATTGACGAGGATGCTTTTGGAATCCCTTGCACTGAATTCGTTCTCTCAGGAAATCAGTTCAGCTTTACATCGCCTTCAACCAGTGACAACTACAAAGGCGAGATCAGCGCCGACGAAAACACCATTACCGGCACTTTGACTCAGAGCGGCTCTCGACCTCTGGTTTTCACGCGGATAGTGCATGCGGCGAACAGTGCCAGCGAGAAGTCAGCATCCTTGAGCAATCCCCAATGGGTGCATTTCGGCACTGATAGAAAGCTGGTCTATGCAACAACGCGCAAAGGTGACCGCATTCCGGATTTCTCGAGCGCTGGCTATCGCGGCGGCGGCGTTGCACTGCCACACGCGACGACACGCATGAAAATACCGCCGAAAGGCGCAGTAGATGACACGCCGGCGATCCAGGCAGCATTAGATCGAGTTGCAAAGCTCGCTCCCGGGCAGATTGCTGTGCCGGTAACGTCTTTGCCCGAATTACTGTTCAAGTCCCCCCTCCGGGCACCATAGAGAACCAGTGTTTTACATTAACCTTTCTGCATAACAAATACCGCCCGCAACTCCTTTCCCCGCCCAAGTGTTGCAAAGAATTCCGTCTCATTTTGTGGGATCAGTCCACCTTTCTTCTCCCCACCCAACCTGGGCGAGGGTTCACATCTCGGAAACTCCAATTTTGCCACCTCATGTGACACCTCCCCATTCTGATGCACTTAGGTGAATATTGACATCACACTATGATTAGCAGCATCATATTTTAATTATGCGCACCACTATTGCTCTCGATGATGACCTCATTCCTCAATTGAAGAGTTATGCCCAGCATCGCGATCTCTCGGTTGCGAAGGCAGTTTCGGAGTTGGTCCGGAAAGGCCTTGCCGCACCATTGCGTACTCTTGAGGTTCATGGGTTTCACGTGGTCGTGCTACCTCCGGATTCGCCCAAAGTCACTCGCGAGCATGTTCGCGAACTCGAGGACGAGACCGAATGACTAACTTGCTCGATGTCAATGTTCTGGTAGCGATGGCCTGGCCCACGCACCAGGAGCACACGAAGGTCCTGTCCTGGCTCAAAGAGCATGCGCGCGAAGGATGGGCTACCTGTCCGTTGACTCAAATCGCCTTTGTGCGCCTTCTGTCCAACCCCCAGTTCTCGCCAGACGCGTTGACACCTCAAGAGTCACTCGCCCTCCTGGAGGCGAATCTGGCTCATCCAGCTCATCTCTTCTGGGCCGATCTCATCGGTTTTGCCGAGGCTCTCCGTTCCTTCGAAGGTAAGCTCCAGGGGCACCGCCAGGTCACGGATGCCTACCTGCTGGGCTTGGCCATTCATCACAAGGGTAGGCTTGTTACACTCGATCGCGGCGTTGTTTCGCTATTTCCGGCCAAGAGTCCCCTGCGACAACGGATCGTCCTGATCCAATGAGAAGCAGGTCTGCGGGCAACCCATACATGCCGGATGAATCCTCTAAATCCATCCTCGCGGCCCGCGACCGAAAAGAACCGGCTTCGTCTAAATCTCTAGTCACTTGGGAAAGGAGCAGCCATGCCGGCAATTTCGGACCTCCGCCTCGTTTACCGTCAATTGCGCAAGTCGCCCGGATTCACAGTTACCGCCGTGCTGATGCTTGCGCTCGGCATTGGAGCGAGCACAGCGATTTTCTCGGTGGTCGATGGCGTGTTAATGCGCCCTCTTCCATTTCCCGAGGCGAATCGGCTGGTAACGCTGGGCGATCAAGTAGCAGGAACAAATTGGGGCGAGGAGGACCAAGGTCCGGTAAGCAGGCCCGAGGTGGTGATCTACGCGCGGGACACGCACTCGTTTGCGGCGCTCGGCGGATACTTGTACACGAGCTATGAACTTTCCGGCGTGAGCACGCCCGATACTATTCTCGCCTCCCGCATGACCCCTTCGGTCTTCGCGGCGCTGGGCGTGGCACCCTTGATTGGGCGCATTTTCACCGAGCGAGAAGACCAGCAAAAGCAGCACGTGGCAGTGCTGAGCTACGAGACGTGGAAGACACGCTTCAACGGAAACCCAAATGTGCCAGGCACGAAGATTTACCTGGAGCGCGAGCCGTACATCGTCATCGGCGTGATGCCGCGGAGTTTCGATTTTCCGTTCACCGGCGGCCATCTCGAACGAGTCGAGCTGTGGGTACCGATGAGTTTCTCGGCAAAAGAATTGAGTCCGGAAAATGAGGCCAACTGGCGTCCGTACATGGTGGGGCGGCTGAAGGCGGGCGAGACGGTGGTGCAGGCCGAGGACGACGCCAATCGTGTGGCACAGCAAATCATGCACAATTATCCGCCGGATATTGCGAACTTTCGAATTCATGCCGTGGTGTATCCCTTGCAGCAGATTACAGTGCATGAAGCTCGGCCGCTGTTGCGGATGCTGTTTCTTGCCGTAACCGTGGTCCTGTTGATTGCCTGCGCGAACTTTGCTGGTCTGCTGCTGGTGCGGGCGATCCGGCGACAGCATGAGAGCGGTATTCGGCTGGCGCTAGGCGCTCCCGCGCTGGTACTGCTCAGGCAATCCATCGCGGAAAGCCTGGTGCTGAGCGTCACTGGGGCGTTGATCGGTATTGCACTCGCGGCCGTCGCGATAAGTGAGGGCAGGAATCTGCTGCCGGACACCCTACCTCTGGTGGATCGGATCACGCTGAACTGGACGGTTGTCGGCTTTGCGCTGATGTTGGCGGTGTTAACGGGCGTGCTGTGCGGACTGGCTCCGGGATTTGCAGCGTTGCGCTCAAATGTAAACGAGCAGATGAAGGAAGGCGGACGGAGCGGCTCAGAGAGCGGGACACACGCGCGACTGCGCTCGGCACTGGTGGTGCTGGAGATCGCTGTGGCTCTGGTGTTGCTCGCATCTTCAGGGCTGCTGTTGCGCAGCTTTAGGAAGATGGCTGAGGTGAATCTTGGTTTTCAGCCCGATCAGGTAACGACCGCAGAATATTCGCTTCCGAAGCAGCAGTACTCGACCCAGGCCCGGGTTGACACGTTTAATCGCGAGCTGATGCTGCGGCTTCGGCAACTGCCACGGTTGCAAGATGTGGCGCTGACCAGCACGATTCCGGCGACCAATGGCGATGTCATCTGGGACTTTGTGGCGGAAGGCTACGTGGATCCGCGCGGGCCGGATCAAACACACGCATCGCCTTCTCGGGTGAGCGGAGATTTTTTCAAGGCGATGGGCATTCCGCTGCTCCGCGGAAGATACTTCATCGACGACGACAACGCGAATGGCGAACTCGTTGCGATCGTGAATCGCGAGTTTGCCGAGCACTATTGGCCGCACCAGAATCCGATCGGCAAACACTTACGCCGGGGTGCGCTGAAAAACAACACGCCGTGGATAACAGTGGTGGGTGAGGTTGCCGATGTAAAGCTTGGAGCGCCGGATCAGGATGCGCAGGAGCAGTTTTACGAGCCCATCGCACAGCTAGATAAGGCTATCGGCCCGTATGCCCAACCCGGCGACGTTTGGGGCAACAAGGGCTACATTGTCGTGCGTTCAGCGCTGCCCCCAGATCAGACGGAGAACTCGATACGAAATGTGGTACGGCAGCTTGATCCGCAACTGCCGCTGGCGCAGGCGACAATGGGCGAGGTGGTTGCGCAGAGCGAAGGGCAACGCCGCTTCAACACGGTGATCATTTCCGCCTTTGCGCTCGCGGCAGTGCTGCTAGCGGGATTGGGGATTTACAGCATTATGGCATTCTCGGTAGCGTCGCGAGTACAGGAGATGGCCATCCGCATCGCGCTGGGCTCGCAACGGTCGCACATTCTGCGACTGGTGCTTGCTTCCGGCCTGCAACTGGCGGCCGTTGGCTGCGTGCTGGGACTGGCTGGCGCGCTGGCTGCGTCAAAATTTCTGCGGGCATTTCTCTTCGAACTAAGCCCGTTCGATCCGGCCGCTCTGGCGATTGCCACCTTAGCAGTGTTCGCGCTGGCTCTGACAGCCTCGGCGCTGCCGGCGCGGCGAGCCTCGGCGGTGGCCCCCATTCGGGCGCTGCGCGGCGAATAGTTCCAGAACGGCTGATCTTGTTCGGGGCCTCAGGCGAGGACGCTCAGCGGAAAAATCGACGGCGATTGGAAGGCCCGGCAGGCGCCCGCGGCATTTTCGAGCCACGCGCCCCGTGGAAGTCATCGACCGCAGCCGGTATCTTCCCTTCCCGGACTTCGGCTTCGAGTCCCCCTCATAAAGCCCCAGGTGTACATTCCTTCATTGATTTGGATCAAGGTCTGTTCGACAATACGGCTGCCTGTGTCCGTGTTCAGCAACGAAAGGGGGGATCTGCCTTCCAATCGACGCTGGGACTTGGGGAGCCAAGCCAATGCGCGCTCCCTGCTGCCGTAAACAGCCTCGGCGGAAGAGAGAACGCGGATGATGCGAAATTGACGATCAGACTCTTCGGTCGTCAGCTTTTCGCAACGGGAACGCCGGTGCTGGAGTGTTCGAGATGGAATGACTACCTCGTCGATCTCAGAACGCTCAAGGCCAAGGGCAGAGAGGCGCTTCAGGAAAGACGTCCCGAGACGGCCCTCGACGATGCCTAGGATATCCGATTCTGTCGCCGGAGCTTTAAGCCCAAGCCAATCCCCAATTTGAATGTTGGCAGCATGCACGCTGGATCACCTTTGCTACTTTATGCCACAGATTTATCGGCAAAACGTAGGCTTCGGCGTTCGCAGCGGCAGTTCTCCAATCCGAGATCGCGTTTAGATCGCCGGGGAATTTCACTGTGGAAATCTTGGGATCCACTCGCGGAATCTTCGCCCGACCGGCTTCCTTTTCGAGCCGTCTTTATAAATTCATTAGGAATTCCTTGCGCGACAATAAGCATTTAGCCATCAGGCTAGATTCAGTGCGTCCCGTGCAAGCCGGATGGCTTGGGGCGACGGTCTCTTTGGAGCGGTGAAAACGCGATGCAAGACCTGACGATGTTGATACTTACGGTAGTTTTTTTCGGCCTGGCGTTTCTCTACGTCAAGGCCTGCCAGAAGCTGAGGTAACCCTGACATGCATATGGACCTGATCACCGTGGTTGCATTGATTCTGTCTGTCCTGCTGCTGGGTTACCTGGCACTCACCCTGCTTTTCCCGGAGAAGTTCTAAATGTCCGCCAATGGCTGGTTGCAGTTTTCTCTCTTTTCCCTGGTTCTTCTGGCGAGCGTGCGGCCAGTGGGCACCTATATGGCCCGCGTTTTTGAGGGAGAACGAACCTGGCTCGATCCGCTCCTGCGTCCCATCGAACGGCTTATTTATAAGCTCTGCGGAATCGATGCCGAGAACGAGATGAGCTGGCGCCAGTACGCCTTTGCGATGCTCGGTTTTGCGGCCGTAAGCTTGCTGGTCACCTACGGCATTGAACGGATGCAGCACTGGTTACCGTTCAACCCGCAAGGGTTCGCCAATGTCAGCCCCGATCTTGCCTGGAACACGGCGGTCAGCTTTACAACCAACACCAACTGGCAGTCGTATACGCCGGAAACCACGATGAGCTATCTGACCCAGATGGCTGCGCTGGCGTATCACAACTTCATCTCCGCTGCCAGCGGCATCGCCGTGGCAATTGCCCTGATCCGCGGCATCAAGCGGACAAGCTCGACCACGATTGGCAACTTCTGGGTGGACACAACTCGTTGCCTGCTTTACATCCTCCTGCCGGCGTCTTTGATCTATGCCCTGCTTCTGGTAGCGCAGGGAGTGCCGCAAAACTTGCACGGCTACACCACGGCGCATCCTCTGGAAACGCCCGCGCAAGTTCAGACCATCGCTCAGGGACCGGTTGCCTCGCAGGAAGCG
>DATDLS010000130.1:0-66449 GCA_036519195.1 Occallatibacter sp.
GTTCCGCGACTTTATCGAAGCAAACGCCATGGTTACCATCACCGACAATACCGTCGAGGTCGCCTTTGGAAAACGCGCTCACAGCCCCTTGTTGCTCGCCGCCGGCTTTCAAAACACCGAGCTCGCCGTGCCGTGGTGGGGAGGCCGAAAACTCAAAATCTCATTCGGCTAACCGAATTGTTAGCTCATCGCCCCGCCGTGGGAATCAAGGCTAGCGAGCCCTTACGTCTTCCGGACTTGCCGGCCCTTCCCGCTTGGCCAAGGTAACTTGCGCGGGTCGCGGGAGGCTTGGGTCCGGTGGGTGATCTGGCTTGCGGGCCAGTGCCATCGTCTCTGGACCGCAAGCGGGTCGGAATCCCTTTTTCTAAACCGGCCTCTCCCCCTTCCCAACCGTTTTTCCCCGTATCCCGGAATCCCCGCCACTCGCCCGGTCATCTGAGACAATAATGCTTGTGATTTGTGCCCGAAATTTTGCCGCCCGGCACGCTGTCGCGCCGGCCGTTGTGGTCGCCTTGGCCCTCATCTCCGCCGTCCCGCTCGACGCGCAGGGGCAAAATCCCTCCTCGGCCACAAATCCCTATTACGGCAGCATCACCGTGCAACCGGTCACCAGTGAACCCCTCAGGCTTTCCCTCGACCAAGCCGTGGCCATGGGCCTGAAAAACAATCTCGGCCTCAAAGAAGCCGAAAACAATGAGAAGCAGCTCCGCGGAGAAAAGAACGAGGCCCTCCAGGAGTTCCTCCCCACGGTCATCCTTTCCGGCGCCACCGGCGTTTATCAGCACAACCTCGCCGCCCTCGGCTTCAGCCCCGGCATCATCGGCGAGTTCAGCTCCTTCTTTCCCGGCGGCAAGGTACCGGCCAGCATTGCCTTCATCACCCGCGACGATCTGACCCAAGGCCAGATCAGTTTCAACCAGACCCTCTTTTCCGGTCCCGTCATCGCCGGCTACAAAGCCGCCGGAGCCGCCGAGCGTGCTGCCTACTTCGCTAAAATGTCGGCCCGCGGCGAAGTCGTGCAGCAGGTGGCCTCGGCGTACCTACATGCCATCGCCGCCGCCAGCGAAGTCGACAACGCTCGAGCCCTCGAAGCCGAAGACCAGGTCCAGCTCAACCATGCTCACGACGCGCATGAAGCCGGCACCGTCGCCAATCTCGACGAACTCCGCGCCCGCGTTCAGCTCCAGACCCAGCAGCAGGTCCGCATCAACGCCGAAACCGCCGTCGAAAAAGATCTCATCCTGCTCAAGCGCGAAATCGGCGTCGACCCGGGCCAGACCATCGTCCTCACCGATCCAGCCCCCTACAGCGAACTGGCCGCCCAAACCCCGGAAGAGGTCCGCGCCATCGCCTACAAGAACCGTCAGGACTACCAGAACCTGGAAAACCAGGCTGTCGAATACAAGGCCATCCACAACGCCTATCGCAGTCAGCGCCTGCCCACCCTCAGCTTAGGCGGCAACTACGCCGTCAGCGAAATCAGTGGCGTCGGCTCGCATGGCACCTTCGTCGCCCAGGGAACGGTCAGCATTCCCCTGTTCCGCGAAGCCCGGCTGCGCGGCGACGTCCAAGCCTCGCACGCGCAAATGGAAGCCATCGACGACCAGCTCGCCGACCTGCGCAATCAAATCGATCAGCAGGTCCGGTCCGCGCTTCTGGACGTCAACGCCTCCACCCAGCTGGTCACCGTCGCCCGCTCCAACGTCGAGCTTGCCACCCGCGAGCTCTCCGACGAAACCGATCGGGTCAACGCCGGCGTGGATGACAACCTGCCCCTGGTTACCGCCCAGGCCTCGCTCGCCTCCGCACAGAGCAACCTGGTCGAAAGCCTCTATCAGTTCAACCTCTCCAAACTGGCCTTGGCCCGCGTTGCCGGCATCCTTGAACAGCAGTATCGAGATTACCTGGGAAGATAGGTCCAGATCCTGGACTCAGACTTACCTTGCTTTCCAGCCGAGCGGAGATTTTTCAAATTCTGCGAAGCATCAATTGTCCTAGATGAGTATCCAACCTTCAGGAGGAAAAGGTCCCTCAGTTTCTTTAGGGTTGCGCAGCCGTGTAACTTAGAGGCTGGGGGAGCCGCGCTCAATGTCTCGAATGCTGAAAATCAAGTACTACGTCGAAGCCGATCCTGCAGCGCTTGCGCGCCGGGCGGCGCAATACTTCCTTGAAATGGCCAGCGAATCGGTGCAAGCCCGCGGACGCGCCCGCATCGCCATCAGCGGCGGGTCAACGCCCAAGACCACCTTCGCCCTGCTGGCCGACCCCAATGAGCCTTGGCGCTCCCACATGCCCTGGGACGCCCTCGACCTCTACTGGGTCGATGAGCGCTGTGTTCCGCCCGACCAGGCCGACAGCAACTACCGTATGACCCGCGAAGCCATGCTCGACCACGTGCCACTCAAGCCGGAGCAGATTCACCGCGTCGAAGGCGAACTCGATCCGGAAACCGCCGCTGCCCGCTACGAATCCGAGCTGCGCAACACCTTTCGCCTCGAAGGCGCTGAAACCCCGCGCTTCGATCTGGTCGCCCTTGGTATGGGCCCCGACGGGCACACCGCTTCGCTGTTCCCCCGCACGGAAGCCATCCACGAGCTCAGCCGCCTCTCGGTCGCCAACCACGTTCCCCAGCAAAAGGACAGTTGGCGCATCACGCTCACCTGGCCCGTCATCAATCACGCCAGCTCGGTCTTCTTCCTTATCGCCGGCAATGACAAAGCCGCCGTGCTCAACGAAGTGCTCACCGGCCGGCGCGATCCGGAGCGACTTCCCAGTCAGCTCATCTGGCCCGCAAGCGGTATACTTACGCTGATCCTGGATAAGGCTGCGGCCGCGCTTCTACCTGCTACCGACGCGGAAGGCTGTGGGTTTTTGGAGAGAGAACGATGATTCTGGCAGGAGACGTGGGCGGTACCAAGGTTGACTTGGCCCTGTACGACTTTTTCAATGGAAAGCTCGAATACACACGTGACAAGGTCTACAAGGCGAAGGATTATCCGGGCCTGGAAGTCATCGTCAAGGAATTTCTCGGCGCCGATCAGGTCACCGCTGCCTGTTTCGGCGTTCCCGGCCCGGTGCGCAACGGCCGCCTGCGCCTGACCAACCTTCCCTGGACCCTCGACAGCCGTGAGCTCTCCTTCGGCCTTGGCATCGAGCACGTATTCCTCATTAACGATCTGGAAGCCAACGGTTATGGCATCGCCGAACTCACCCCGGACCAGATCTTCACCCTGTCCGAGGGCGACTCCGGCCAGACCGGCAACCGCGCCCTCATCGCTGCCGGCACTGGCCTCGGTCAGAGTCTGCTGATCTGGAATGGGCACATCCACGTTCCCTATCCCTCCGAAGGCGGCCACGTCGACTACGCCCCGCGCAACGAAGACGAGATCGACCTGCTCCGTTTCCTAAAGGAGAAATACAACGGCCGCGTCAGCTTTGAGCGGGTCGTCGCCGGCATGGGCCTGACCAGCATCTATCAGTTCCTGCGCGATGTCCGCGGCATGGAAGAGCCCGCCTGGCTGGCAGAAAAGATCGCCAAGGCCAGCGATCCCAACTCGGTCATCACGGAAAACGCGCTTTCCGCCAAAAGTGAGATCTGCGAGAAGGCGCTGGACATGTTCGTCTCCGCGTATGGCGCCGAAGCCGGCAACCTGGCTCTCAAGGTGCTCTCCGTCGGCGGGCTCTATGTCGGCGGCGGCATCGCCCCGCGCATCATTGAGAAGCTGAAAGACGGCACATTTATCAAGGCCTTCACCGACAAGGGCCGACTCAGCCAGCTGCTCATCAACATGCCCGTCCGCGTCATCCTTGAAAGTCGCGCCGCCCTCATGGGCGCCGCCGCCTACGCCGAGGCCCGCGCCGCCGAATTGAGCGGCATCAGCGTCCGTGCCGCCTCCCTGAAGGCATAGCCGGTCTCTCAACCTGTTGAAGCTCCTCAGGGCCCATCCTTGCTGGGTTTCATCGTGGATGGGATGGGCACCCAGGGACCTTGGGTCCCCCGGTCCGTTTTCCCCAGCCTGGGATCGCCATTCTCAGCCCCCAAGCGTGAAAACCACGTTGACCGTAGTTTGGACCTCATGGGGTTCGCCATTCAGAAGATAGGGCTTGTACTGCCAGTGAGAAACCGCCCACAGTGCCGATTGCGCCAGCGAAGGCCACGGCGCGGACACCACGCGCAGATCGTGAATCCCGCCATCAATCCCGATGATGGCCCGCAAACGCACGGTCCCCACAGCATGCGCTTGCTTGGCGTCATGCGGATACACAGGAATGACCCTCTTGAGCAGCATGCCGGCGACCAGCTCGCCGGCTATCTCCTTCCGTTCCGTTCCCGCCATGTGGGCGTCCTCAGGCGGCGTGAGCGCCGGATCCGTGGCCGCCAGATCCGTCACCGAATCCACACTCGCCGTCAGAATCTTCGCGGCGTTCTCGTAGAACACAACCTCCTGGGCAATATAGTGTTCCTGCACCTTCGCAATCTTGTGGAACTGCTCCACCACCGACCCCATGGAAAAGCTGGCCAGCAGAACCGGTCTCTCCCGGTCGAAGCAATAGGTCGGAAACAGCCCCAGCGGCACATTCTGCGCTGACCCGAAGAGATTCATCTGCGGGACAAGCATGAAGCAGGGAATTTTGACGTCTTTGGCCGGGTAGGGCTCCCGATCAAACCGCACCTTTGCCGGATCGAGATCCTCCTCGTCCGGCAATGGGGACAGCAGCGCCCCTTTCAGCTTGTATTCGGCAAAACTCAAGGGCGCTCCGGTGGTCTGGTACGCATGCTTTCCATCCGCAGTGTGCCAGTCGGTGTGTGAAGCGCCGGCGCGCGTCCAGGTGCTGCGATGAACCGTCGGCGAAGCCCACCAATACTCAAACGTTCCCCGCTCTCGCGGGTCGCCCTTATCGTCATACAGTTGATAACTGGCCTTTAAATGAAACGGCTTCAACCGCGCATCGTTGAAATTGTAAAAACTCTGCGCCGCGGTAAACACCGCGCGCGGATCGTTCGGCAACCCCGGAGCCGGAACCGTCTGGGCAAACCCCGCCCGCAAGGCAGCCAAAAACACAGCAACAAAAATAACCTTTCGCATGGTCGGAAAAGCCTAGCACGGGCTGCCAATCCCTGAAAAGGGACACCAGATCGACCAGATCTTCGCCGAATCGAACAAGCCCGATTCTCCCTCGGCTCCTCACCCAGGACATCAAAACGCCTGGATCAGCTCCGGCCCAGCCTGCCCAGCCGTCAGCCCCTTCATCGGCGCCCATTCGGCTTACTCCCGGGCAGATGAATTCAATCGCCGGAAACTACGGGGACGGCGAAGGCCAATACGCAAGAGTCATCATCAAGAATGGCAACCTCCTGCTCGATGTCGACGGCGACGACTGGCATGAACTCAGGCAGTTTGTCCCTGCTCACTTCCAGGTCGCCGATGAACCCTGGGGACCAGATCGATCTCCCCTTCATCGTTGCCGTGGGAAAAAAGCCGCACCGCATGGAGAATCGCTGCGATGGTGACAAACCGGAACTCTTTGAAGCGGTAGCTCAGGCCCCCGCCACTGACGCGGAACTGGCCGAATATGCCGGAGCCTACTTTGGAGAACAGATCGATCCCGTCGACCGCATCGTCATCCAGAACGGATCGGTTCGATTGACCCGCTTGAGTCGCAACCCCGATGCGCCCCGATGCGCTCTGTCCAGCCATCCGCGATGTTTTCGTCCGAGACATTGGCAAGATCACTTTCCCCCGCGACCCGGGCGGAAAAATCTCCGGCTTCCTGTTCGACCTCGACCGCATTGAGAACGTCCGGTTCACCAAAAAGACCAACTAGGGCAGGGACAATTCAGATACGCTGGTCTCAACGCGCATGCCCTTCGCCCACGCCATCGGAAACACGCGCCACAGCTTCAGGGACCTGCGCGACCTGCTGGCCAAAGCCACGCCCTTGCGCAGCGGCGATGCGCTGGCTGGACTGGCGGCTGAGTCAGCCGAGCAACGCGTCGCGGCACAGTTTGCGCTGGCCGACCTGCCGTTGACGCACTTCCTGTCCGAGCAGGTTGTGCCCTATGAAACCGACGAAGTCACCCGCCTCATCGTCGATACCCACGACGCCCAGGCCTTCGCGCCCATTCGCTCCTTGACTGTCGGCGAGCTGCGCAACTGGCTCCTCTCCGACCGAGCCACGCCGGCCCGGCTCGCTCGTCTCGCCCCCGGACTCACGCCGGAAATGGCCGCCGCCGTCAGCAAACTCATGCGCGTGCAGGATCTGATCGCCGCGGCCCGCAAAATCCGCGTCGTCACCCGCTTCCGCACCACCGTAGGCCTTCCCGGCCGCCTCAGCACGCGCCTGCAGCCCAACCACCCTACCGACTCTCCAGCGGGCATCGCCGCCGCCATCCTCGACGGTCTGTTGCTCGGCTCTGGCGACGCCGTCATCGGCGTCAACCCCGCCGGCGACAACGTGGGCGCGACCACGCGCCTGTTGCAGATGATCGACCTCCTCCGCCAGCGCTTCCGAATCCCCGTACAGAGTTGCGTGCTCGCTCACATCACCACACAGCTTGCGGCCCTCAACGCCGGCGCCCCCGTCGACCTGCTCTTTCAGTCCATCGCCGGCACCGAGGCCGCCAACCGCAGCTTCGGCGTCAGTCTTTCCCTCATTGCCGATGCCAACCAGCAAGGCCGCGCGCTCGGCCGAGGCGAGGTTTGCGCGGACGGCCAGCAGGGCGAGAACATCATGTACTTTGAAACCGGCCAGGGCTCGGCGCTGTCGGCCAACGCTCATCACGGAGTCGACCAGCAGACCCTGGAAGCCCGTGCCTACGCCGTCGCCCGCGCCTTCAGCCCGATGCTGGTCAACTCTGTGGTCGGCTTCATCGGGCCGGAATATTTGTACGACGGCAAACAGATCGCCCGCGCCGGCCTGGAAGACCACTTCTGCGCCAAGCTGCTCGGCCTGCCCATGGGCTGCGACGTCTGCTACACCAACCATGCCGAAGCCGATCAGGACGACATGGATACGCTGCTCACTCTGCTCGGCGCCGCGGGCGTTAACTACATCATGGGCGTCCCGGGCGCCGACGACGTGATGCTGAACTACCAGAGCACAAGCTTCCACGACGCGCTCTACCTCCGCCGTGTTCTCTCGCTCAAACGGTCTCCCGAGTTCGAATCCTGGCTCGGCGGCGGCGATTTTGAACGCCTCGCCCTCGAAGCCCGTCATCCTGAAAGGCTGCTCACTGCATGAGCGACCAGGCCCATCCCGATCGAGATCTCGCACCAGCCTTCGCCTGGCGCCTGCGCGCTCTGACTCCAGCTCGCGTAGGCCTGGCTCGCACCGGTGTAAGTCTCCAAACGCGTGACCTGCTCGAGTTTCAGCGCAGCCACTCCCAGGCCCGTGACGCCGTCCACAGCCGCCTGGAAGCCGCATCGCTCGCCTCCGCGCTGGCACAGATCACGGCCCAGCAGGTTCTCTGCCTGCATTCGGCGGCCCCCGATCGCGCGACCTATCTGCAGCGCCCCGATCTGGGCCGAACGCTCAATGAGTCCAGCCGCGCGCTGCTGGCCGGTCACCGGGCCCGAATCGAGCCCAACCCGCAGCGACTCGCCCTAGTCGTCGCCGACGGCCTTTCGGCTCTCGCCGTCGAGCGCCACTCCGCACCCCTGATCGAAGCGGCGCTCCCGGTTCTCCATGATTGGCAAATCGCCCCGCTCTCGGTCGTCGAGCAGGGCCGCGTGGCTATCGGCGACGAAATCGGCGCACTCCTATGCGCGCAAATCTCCATCGTGCTGATCGGCGAGCGCCCCGGTCTCAGTTCGCCCGATTCGCTCGGCGCCTACATCACCTGGGCTCCCCGCCCCGGCCGCACCGACGCCGAACGCAACTGCATCTCCAACATCCGCATGGAAGGTCTCAGCTACGCGCACGCCGCTGCCCAACTGGGCTACTATCTTACTGAGGCCCGCGACCGCCACCTCACCGGGTTCTCCCTCAAAGAGCAAGCAGATACGCTCGAAGAGAAAAAACAAATAGTCTGAAAGTAGGTTGAGCCGGAATGAAGCGTTGGCTCGAGCGCATTGTGATCGTGCTGGTGGCTGCATTCGTTGCCACCTATGGCGGGGACTGGCTCATCTATACGCTGCGCGGCTCGCCCTCGTCGACCGTCATCGTCAATCGCTACCAGACCGTCCCGCTCAAGGGTCACAAGATCGAGTACGACTATCTCGGCACCGACAGTGTCGCCTGCTCGGTCTCGCTTTTTCCCCAAGGCGGCCAAAGTCCCTGCTGGCGCCTGCGCCGCAATCCAAATCAGACCACAAATCTCTAACCGTCCTGTTGCGGGTGAGCCGCCCGGCGTTTGCTCATCTTGATCGCGCTCATCCCCCACGCCGGTGCCGGCCCGTTTCAACTATTGAGGCGACGGCGGCGTTTGCTCGGCCGCATTTCCATGCCCCCCGCTGATTCGATCCACCAGTGCATCATCGGTGGACTTGTGCAGGCTGCTTGCCTTGTCAAACTCCGCCTTGGCTTCCACCCTCTTGCCCATCGTCCGGTAGAGCCGGCCCAGCCGCCAGTGCACGTTCACGTCGGTCGGCGCCAGCTTCTCCGCCGTGGCGAGCTCGCGCAATGCATCGTTATTCTGACCGGCATCGCTATAAAGAATACCCAGGTCCAGATGTGCCAGTTCCATCTTGGCGTCCAGCTTGGCAGCCTTCTCGAGCAAGGGCGGCGCCAGCTCCGGATGATTCAGCTGCATCTGGGTATCGCCCAGGTACACCAGCGCCCGGACCTGGTTGGGATCATTCGCAAGCTCTGCCTGAAACTCCGTCGCCGCCTCCTCATACTCGCGCTGCGTCCACAAAATATATCCCAGTCCAAAGTGCACTTCCGGCTCTTTGGGATCGACCTTCACCGCCGCACGAAACTCGGCAATCGCCCCGTTGTAGTTTTTCATGGCGTCTTCGGCTTCGCCGGCCAGCATGTCCGCCTCCGCCGATTCCGCATTCAAGGTCAGCATCTCGTGGTAAGTATCGAGCACGCATTGATACTGCTTCGACCACAGGCAGCTATGCGCCAAGGCCAGCCGCAGTTCGAGATTCTGGGTATCGACCGCTGCTGCCTGCTTCAGAAAGCGCGCCGCCGCCGCATACTCTCCCAGCCCATAGTGCGCCATCCCGATCAGAATATTGAGCCGCTGCACCTCGGGCGAATCAGGCGCCTTGGCCTTCAGCAGGGTGAACTCCTGAATCGCCTCTTTGAGTTGTTCGCTTTTGAACAAGGCCAGCCCCAGGTTCAGGCGCAATCCCGGCATCGCCGGATCGAGCGCCAGCGCCTTGCGATAAAGCGGCACAGCCTCTTTGTAGTTTTGTTCCCGGGCTTCGAGCAGTCCCAGGTGCCCATAGGCCTCCGCCGAAGCAGGATGCGTCTTCAGCACCGCACGCCAGGCGGCCTCCGCTTCCGCGTTCTTGCCCTGCTGCTCGAGCGCCAGCGCGGCGCCGGTCGCATCTGCTGCCTGCGCACGACCGCTCGGCGATGCCAAGATCAAAGCAACGAGCAGCGCCGAGGCTCCCGCCGTACGCATCCTGTTTCTCGCGCCGGAATTGTTCCTGAGGTCTGATAAAAGGAATCCCAACTCACCCATCCTGTGCAGTCTGTGAACATCCGCGTAGTGACATGCCGCACTTCTCTCGTGTCCGTTCTAACGCGCACCCCTGGTCTGCGGCATCGTTTGCTTTGCGCTGTGCTTGAGCCCGTTTGAGTCTCGTCGGCTTTGCCAGCCAGCCCAACCAAAAGGATACCCTGATGAGCGTATCCCTGTTCGTGTTGTCCACTTCGGCCCTCGGTTCGGTCGCCAGTCTCACCTGCTTGCTTATTTCGAGGCCAATCTGCTTCTTGCGTTTTGGGGTTCACTCCCCTCATATTGGACCGCTGATCACGGCATCCGGTTGGCCTCGTGGCTGTCCGGAATGCGGTTGAGCTCGGGCGGAAAATGATGATTCCGGTTCTCGTCGTCGACGCCGTCGCTCGTGGCGAGCGACAAGGGCGATCGGGCTTGATGCCCCCGGTCCCGTGCGCCCGGTCCGAACCTCTGACCATGCCAGCCCGGACTCCAGGCCGGCGCGGGCTGCTTGAAGTCTCCCCGTCTAAATCTGCCTGTTAAAATCTGCCTGTTGAAATCGCCCGGTTCAATTCCTATGGTTTAGGTCTTATGGATGACCTCCTGGTTGTGCCTGGGACTCGACCGGGAAGAGCTCTCCACGAGCAGGACCAGGGGCCAAGTGCCCTTTTTGAGAATCGCCTCATTCTGATTGTCAGTTGATTCTGGTTTTCTCCCGGGCAACGGTCGGCAAAGAGAAACACCAACGAAAGGGGGCGCGGCAGGAATGCCCCGCCGCGCCCCCGGTGATGGTTCAGGTTAGAAAAGGAACTTGGCGCCGAACTGGAGCACGCGTGGATCGTAGGCACTGGTCGCCTGGCCGAAGTTGGCGTCCGTAAATCCCGTATCGACTCCCTGGAATTCAGTGTGGTTGAAGGTGTTGTAGGACTCGAACCGAAGCTCCACCCGAGGGCCTTCATGCGGGGTAAGGGGAAGGCTCTTGAACAGAGAGATGTCCCAGTTGAACAGTCCAGGACCGACCACAGAGTCTTTGCCGGCCGAACCGAAGCCCTGATTGGGGCCCCCGTTCCACGGCGCCACGGGAGCGGAAAACGCGGACGTATTGAACCATTCCATGCGCGTCTTGGGACCCTTGGCGTTTCCGACCAGATTCGGCCGGTTCAGGGTATCGCCGCCAAGACCGAGCGTGTCCGGGCCGTTGTAGGTGATGTCCTGGGGAGAGCCGGACTGCGCGACAGTTACGCCGGAAAGCTCCCATCCACCCAGCAGTTCCCGGGCAGCCATAAGGCCGCTGGTACGGAAGAATGGAAGCCTGTAGTCGTAGTTGGCGCTGAAGACTTGACGGCGGTCGAGCACACCCGATCCACGATCGTACCTCAGGTTAAACGGGTCCGAGACGAAAGCTTGACCGCCGCTTCCGTTCGTCGATCCCAGGTCGCCGCTCTGAATATCGATCTCATGCGACCAGGTGTAGGAGAGCTGACCGGTCAGGTTGTGCTTGTTGGTGAAGCGCAGTCCCGCCTGCAGGGAGTTGTAGCCGGTGTTGGTTGCGCTTTCGACCTGGGTGATTCCACCGTATCCTTGGAACATTCTGTACAGGTTTTGGTTGGCGCCGGCTGCCACCGCCTGGCGATCGGTGAGGTCCGCCAAAGGCAGTGTGTTGATGCCGCGCTCATCGCTCTGGTTCCATCCCGACGATCCAACATACTGGACCACCGCGATCACCGAGGGCTCGATTTGCTGTTGGATCCCCAGGCTATATTGATAGGTTCCGGGGTTGGGATAGTAGTTGGAGAGGGTTGAGGGGCCTGCGGGGTTCGACGGCTGGGATGCCGACTGCCCGGTCAGCGCACTCTGGTTCGGATTGGTGAAGTTCACTTGGTTGGCTGTGGGTTGGAAGGCAAACGGGGGATTACTGCCCAATCCGTAAACGTCATTTCCCTGCACGCGCTCATAGAAGATGCCGCTGCCGCCGCGCAGGATCGTTTTGCCGGTACCGAACAGGTCGTAGGCAAACCCGACGCGGGGTTCCGGAGTGAAGTAGTCGTTTTGCACAACGCCGCGCGGGAACCCGTTCTGGCCGGCTATTTCCATGCCGTTCAGATAAAAGGACGCGCCGTCGATCGTCTGGAAGCCAGGGCCGTTCGGATTCAAACTACCGGTAGTCGCACTCGGAGTCTGCGCCTCCGCGGGGTTGAAATCTGCCGGCACAAAGTTCGCCACACGATTGTTCTTTTCATACACGTGGGGGAGCAAGTCGTAGCGCAAGCCAAGGTTCAAGGTCAGCCGCGGCGTGATGCGCCAGTTGTCCATGGCGTAGAAGGAGTACGTGTTGTTGATCCAGTGCGGGGTGGTCAGTTGCTGGATCTGCTGGAAACTGTCCGCATTTCCCAGCAGGAAGTTCAGGTAAGAATCGCCGGAAAAGTCAGACCCGAAGCTGTACTGGCCCTGAACCAGAGCCTGCTGGTTCTGATTCTTATCCACGCGCATGTAGGAGGCGCCAAACTTGAATCCGTGCTTGCCTTTTTCCCACGACAGATCGTCCTTGACCTGATAATCGAGGAACGCGTTCCGCCAGGGGTCGTAGTTTTCCGTCCACTGGGTGCCCAGGTTGCCTGAGAATCCCACCTGCGGCAGTTCCTTGAGCGCTGCGTTGCCGGCAAAGCCGGCAAACGGTTGCGCACTCCAGCCGGCTGGTTGAGCGGTGATTCCGGTCGGCGTCCAGTTGATCGTGTTTCCGTTCACGTTGAGAGCTGTCTCGTTCAGGATCGTCGGCGAAAGTGTCTGGCTGAGCTTGATGACGGATGCCCAGGAAGGATTGGCGAAGACCGTGCCGACTGTGTCGTAACTGTCGCCGCTCCACTCGCTGGGGATGATGGTCTGCACCATCGCATCGTGAATCCAGTGGCCCATCAGGTGCAGCCGGGGACTGATGTCATGATCGGCGCGCACCACATCTTCGCGTACGTACTGCGGCTGGCTGGGCGACGCAGTCACCGTAGGGGCGGTCACACTGCTGTTGGTCTGATGCGGGATCGCGCCCGTTCCCATGAACAGAACGGCATTCGGATCAATCAGGTTGGCGGGAATCACATTCCCAGGAAAGGCATTTCCTGGCGTCAGGCCGTCGCCGGCATAGAGCGCCAGCTTGGCCGGGTCGTTGGTTTTTGGAACGCAGGGCGCGGTTTGGCCCGCATTGCAAACTCCGTTCGCCAGCGAGGCCGGTTCGTTCCAGGGCTGATAAGTCAGAGCCTGTCCGGCAGTGGGGAAATCCGCGTTGGGGACCGTTGCGGTTTGGGTCGGATTGACGCCGGTGATATACCTGCGCCATTCCTCGCTCCAGAAGAAGTATGTCTTGCTGCGGTCCTTGGGATAGAGTTTGGGAATGAAGACCGGGCCGCCGACCTCGCCACCGAAGATGTTCAGGCGTAGCTCAGGAATCTGGACCGGAGCGCCTGGAGTATCCTTGGCAAAATAGTTGACAGCATCGAAGTCATCGTTGCGGTTGAATTCCCACAATCCTCCGTGAAACTGATTGGTGCCGGACTTCAACACCGTGACGATGGTGCCACCGGAGCTGATGCCGTAGTCCGGACTGTAATTGCTGCTCAGCGTCTGGAATTCGGCCAGCACGTCGGGCGAAGGCATCAGGTCGAACTTGCCGCCCGAACCGCGATCGTAGGCCTCGCCGCCGTCAATGAGCCAGTCGTTATGATCGGGCCGCATGCCGTTGAAGCTGAGGCCGAATCCGCTGGTCTGTGCGGATATGCCATTGAAGGCATTCAGGTTGTTCGAAACGCCGGTTCCGAGCGTCGCCAGCGAGACCATGTTGCGGCCATCGGTGGCAATCTGTGTCATCTGCTCGCCGGTAATCAGGCTGCTGACTTCATTGGTGTCCGACTGCAGATGCAGCGCGTCTGCGGACACGCTCACCGTCTGGCTGCTGGCGCCAATGGCGAGCGCCACGTTCTCCCGCACCGTGGCGGCGACGTTCATCACGATATTGGTCTTGGAATAGGTCTCAAATCCAGCTGCGGTGACGCTCAACGTATAGGTACCAATACGCATTCCGGGAAAATCGTAAAGTCCGTCGCCGTTCGTGTTCCCTGTACGAACTTCACTGGTGGCTGTGTTGGTGATGGTTACCTGGGCACGCGGGACCGCTGCCCCGGTGGGGTCAGTGACCGTTCCTTCCAGTTCCGCGTTCTCCTGTGCCATCGCGCTCCCCATCAACAGCATGGAGAACACTGCTATGAGAAATACTTGTTTACCGATTGCCATTTGACCTTCCTTTTGGAAAAGTGTTGCTGCCGGTGTCTGGCCGTGGATCCGTGGCGCCGGCGGCGCGGCATCGAGCCGCACAACCGGGCCCGGTCTTACGGCCCATCCGATGCACATTGAGCTCCGCCCCATGGTGTTGTTTCTCGACCATCCGACAGTGCCATCCTCAAACGAGCAGAGCCTTGATGATGCTCTCCACTTGCAGGGAGAGCCGCAAGGGCTGGAGACTGTCAATGGTTGACTTGCTCAAATGCACCGGCCTACCTGAATTCCCAGGGTGCTTCCCCGGGTCTTGCAACCTGCGAATCGAGAAAACTGATTACTGAAACGTCGCCCGATTCGCTGTCCCGTCTGTCAGCTCGCCCTTCGCATCTCAAGCAAGCTTTCTAACCGGCGTATTCGTGCCGGATTGCGGGATTCTGGTTGAGGTTCCTTGCATGCTGTGGCGTTCCTCTTTACCCCAGCAATTTTCGGCTGCGGACCATCTCTCCGGCCAGGTCGTAATGCATCCTGATGCATCCTGGCCTCCGGGCAGTCGTAACTATGGTCCATCTCGCGGAAGGCAAACAGGTGCGTTTCTCCAGCTTTTTGAAGAAAATATTTGCCCGTATCCGCTTTTCAGTATTCATGCACTCAAACGTTTGAGCTCGTTGAGCACAGGAGCTGATCTGCTGCGCCGGAAGTTATTTAATCCCTCGGTGCCAACGGCTGTCAAGTCCAGTCACGGGGAGGCCATAGCGATCCTAAGTGGCCCTCTGATTCCACAGGCTCCCCCAGCGCCGTCCATAAACAACCGTTTGTCTTCTGGAAGGCATGCAATCGGCATGACCACTCCTTCTCGACAGCGTTCTTTACCGCTTCAATTGCAAGAGACTGATTCTCATGCCGATCTTTCGGCGACAAGAAAACCTGTCTTGCTGCAACGATGAATCGTATCGTTTAGAAACGATGAAAGGTGTCATCGAAAGATCTTCGAATTGTCACAATCGTCATTAGATTGTCAGAATCAGAGGTGCTGCCGAAGGGATCATGCGCGGAGGCTGCCGAACTCCTTTGCCGCAAGCCAGAGGACTGCGGAAGCACCACAAGCCACGCCCCAGAGATCGTACGGAATCGTTCCGACAGGTACTGGTCGCCCAGAGATCTGCCGCGATGACCCGATGAATCAGGGAAACCCGCTCGCCCTATCCCTAGAAGACGCCCATTCCCAGGACCGGCAGAAGAGACCGGCAGAAGAGACCGGCAGAAGGGACCGGCAGAAGCCAGCGCATAGCCGAGCAGGCGCCGGCAAGGGCGCACCGGCGTTTCCGCGTTTTCCCGATCAGACAAGAGAGCAAGATGCTCTTCAATGAAGCCGCACTTGGTCTCGCAGCTGCCGCGCAGTCGCCTCAAGAAAGGTTTCCACGCTGGCCCCCGCGGGCATATCCAGCCCCGATTTGGCGCGGATCGCGGAACCGATCCGCTCCGCCAGTGCGCGCCGCGTCGCCAGGCTCATATCCAGCCGCCGCGCAAAGAATCCCTCCAGCACCTCCAGGTCGGTCGCTGAGAGTTTGGCGATGCCCATCGCGGGAAGCGTGAGCGCGGTATGCGGCTCCGGAATCGGAGCCTGCCTATAGAGCTCGGCCGTAAACGTGCGCGATCCCGTATCAGCCCACAGCGGAGAATCGGGCTCCTGGTCCCGCACTACCAGGGTGCCTGCGGCCAGGTCGCCCAGCCGCTGGTGCTGCCGGGTGACAAACATCGAAATCACGCCCACGGCATAGAAAAACGGCAGCTGATCGACATACCGCACCAGGTTGCGCGCCATCGACTCCACCAGCCCGATCGACCGCCCCGACCGTTGAATCACCCGAATCTTCGCCACCCGCTTGCCCGGGGTCCGCCCGTTCCAAAACGCTTCAAACAGCGTGAAGTAGCCCCAGTTCACCAGGAAGGTAATGAAGATCACAATCGCTTCGGCCCATTCGGCCGAGATGCGATTGAAGGTATGCAGTGCTGGCAAAAGCGCAATGCCCACGACGACAAGCACCACCAGCCCGGCACCCCAGATCAAGTAATCGACCAGCAGAGCGATGAAACGGCTGCCGATTCCGGCCAGCGGCATCTCAATCGAGACCAGCTCCGGCGTATCAATATTCAGCTGATCTGGGCTAAGCTGGTATGAACTCAGGTTCCCCCCTCCGTCCATGGCTCAAATCCTCTCCAACCAGTGGATCGCGAAACGCCGGCCCCACTGGGACCGCCTGGCTTCCCTTCTTGCTCAATCAGACTCCGGTGGCCTCGGCCAGTTGTCTCGCGCCGAGCTCCAGGAGATGGCCCTGCTCTATCGCCAGGTCGCCGCTGACCTTTCCGTCCTGCGCCAGGATGTAACCGCCCGCACCTATGCCGTCCACGTCAATCAATTGCTGGCTCGCGCCCACCATATCATCTATTCCGGCCGCAAGACGAATCTCCATACCCTGTTCCTGTTCCTGCGCGACGAATATCCCGCCGTCTTCCAGCGTCAGTTCGGCTACGTCCTCGCCTCCATCCTCGTCTCGGTCGCCTTCGGCATTCTTGGAGCCGTGCTCACCACCGCTCGGCCCGAGTTCATGCGCCACTTCGTCGGTCCGGACATGATCGCCACCATGGAGCGCCACCAGATGTGGACAGAATCGATCGTCAGCGTTGCTCCGCGCGAAACCAGCCACATCATGACGAACAACCTCACCGTAAGCTTCGTCACCTTTGCCGGCGGAATCACCTTCGGCCTCGCGACCTTCTACTACCTGTTCTTCAACGGCATGATGCTCGGCGTCGTTGGCGCCGCCTGCCACCAGTACGGCATGTCGATCCTGCTGTGGAGCTTCGTCGCCGCCCACGGCTCGCTCGAGCTGCCCTCGATCCTTATCGCCGGCGGGGCAGGCTTCCGTCTCGGCCACGCCATGCTCTTCCCCGGCGGCCTGCGCTGGAAAGACTCTATCTCCCAGGGCGGACTCGAAGCCACCCGCCTGGTCTCCGGCATCATTCCGCTCTTGGTCATCGCCGGCTGCCTGGAAGGCTTCTTCTCTCCGTCGCAAGCTCCGGTCTGGCTCAAATTCACGGTGGGCGGGACTCTGTTTACGCTGCTGAACGTGTGGCTGTGGAAGCCGGCCAAGCGGCCGGCTTGCGACGAGGGTTGATTCGTCGCAGACGATTGCTTTGCAACCTGCCGTTCCCTGTCGCCCAGCATCCGCGCATGGCGAGGTCCGGTTGTTCGAGATTTACGCCGGATTCCGGATCCATTCCCGTTCAGCATCCAGGGGAATGTTTTTGCTCCCATGCGCTTTTCTCGATAAAGTCTCCCCCTCTCCAGGTCCCTTGGTTGTGCCTCTTGGCTCTCAATCGAAATGCGCGAGAGCGGAGTCGGCCAGGCGGGCGGCCCGGTTCGCCCTTCTCTCACCTCCCTTTCGGATTGGCGTCCGGGAAGTCGGCGCCGACGGTTACCGGTTCCCAGGCAGCGATCTCCTTTTCCCATTGCGCGAGCTTGTCGCGGAAGCGGGCGAGGGCGATTTTGCCGAGGATCAGATGCAGAGGCGGCTGCGAAGAGTCGGCAGCGGTGATGATGGCTTCGACGGCCTTTTGCGGGTCGCCAGGCTGCTTGCCGGATTGGGTCTTGAGGTAGTTGCGGGCTTTGCCGGCGGTGTCTTTGTACTCGGGCAGCTCATGAGCGGCAGCCTTTCCGGAGCGGCCGAGGAAATCCGTGCGGAAGGGGCCGGGCTCGACCACGGTGACGTGGATACCGAGCGGCTCGAGCTCCGCGGCGAGGGCTTCACTGAAGCCTTCGACGGCGAATTTAGTTGCGTTGTAAAAGCCCCAGCCGGCACCTCCAATGAGGCCGCCGATCGAGGAGAGGTTGAAGATGTGTCCGCTGCGGCGCTGGCGGAAGTGGGGCAGAAAGGCCCGGGTGGTGCGGATGAGGCCATAGAGGTTGGTCTGAAACATGGGCTCGAACTCGGCTTCGGAGACTTCCTCAATGGCGCCGTTGACGCCATAGCCGGCGTTGTTGACGAGAACATCGATGTGACCGAAGGCGGTGGGGGCCAGACGCGCGATGGATTCGATCTCAGCCGGCTGGGTGACGTCGAGGGTGAAGATGCGAGCGGTATCGGGGTAGAGGGTCGGCAGGTCGTCGAGCTGGGAGGCATCGCGGGCCGTTGCGATAACGCGTTCGCCTCGGCGGAGCAGTTCGCGGGCAAGGAGGGCGCCGAAACCGGAGGAGGTGCCGGTGATCAACCAGACGCGGGGGACGGGGGAGTTGGGCATGAGAGCAATCTCCTAGTTTGTATTGCCGGATTTTGTATTGCCGGGTCAAGATGCGGCGACTAGGGAGTAGATGCGGCAAGGGCGGCGAGCGCTGCACAAGGGGGTTGGGCAGGTCAACGAGGGAACGGGACCGATGCGAAATTGAGCCTGGAGGTACGGTTCATTCATGGATGGCCCAGGAACGCGATCGAGAAGCATGCTCCCTGCTCCGGACAGGTCGATTGACCTGGATGGCCTCACGTTGACCGTGGACTCGGTCGCCGGCCCCCGGGCTCGGTTTCGGGTTCCAGGGACCCCGGCAACTGCGCAGAAGCCGCACGGGCGCGATGACCCGCTCACCCTGCATGGGCGGGACGGTGAGCCTCTGAGGAGGTTGGATCTGAGGCTGGGGGAGTGCAGTGTATGGCGCGATTTGAATTACGGCAGGCTCTACTTCAGACCGCAAAATCGAAGCAGAGTGAGAGCAAACAGCCAGCTGCTGGAGTTCAACCTCGGCGAGAATCCGTCCTCCTGCCCACTCTGCCCTGCACGCGTTATCGTCCCGTGCCGCCGACCGTCATTCTGTCTAATTTGATGGTGGGCATGCCTACGCCTACGGGAACGCTTTGGCCGTCTTTGCCGCAGGTGCCGATGCCTTCGTCCAGCTTCAGGTCGTGGCCTACCATGGAGACGTATTTGAGGGCTTCGGGGCCGTTGCCAATCAGAGTGGCATCGCGGACGGGGGCAGTGATTTTGCCATCTTCGATCAAGTAAGCCTCTGAGGCGGAGAAAACGAATTTGCCGTTGGTGATGTCCACCTGGCCGCCGCCGAAGTTGACCGCGTAAAGGCCGCGCTTGACCGAGCGCAGGATGTCTTCGGGCTCGTCGTCGCCCGCCAGCATGTAGGTGTTGGTCATGCGCGGCATGGGGATGGACTGATAGCTCTCGCGGCGGCCCGAGCCGGTGTTAGCGGCTCCGGTCAGCCGCGCAGAAAGCTTGTCGGTAAGGTAGCCGCGCAGGACGCCTCCTTCGATAAGCACCGTCTCTTGCGTGGCGGAGCCTTCGTCGTCCACGTTGAGCGAGCCGCGGCGGCCGGCTATGGTTCCGTTGTCAACCACGGTGACTTTGGAACTGGCGACCGATTGGCCGATCAGCCCGGCGAAGGCGGAGGTCTTCTTGCGGTTGAAGTCGGCTTCCAGGCCGTGGCCTACGGCTTCATGGAGCAGGATACCGGGCCAGCCGGGGCCAAGCACGACTTCCATTTCGCCAGCGGGGGCGGGGACGGCGCCGAGCTGAAGGATGGCTCCGCGGGCAGCTTCCTGAGCCAGACTCTCCGGGCTTTTGCTGCCAACGAATTGTTCAAGCCCCGCCCTGCCACCGCAGCCGGCGGCGCCCTTGGTGGTGACCGCGTCCTGCCTGGCAATGACGAAGGCGTTGAGGCGGGACAGGGGCTGGGTGTCAGAGGCAAAGGCACCGTCGGATGCGGCGATGAGGATGCGGCGGAGCTCTTCCGAGTAACTGGCGCGGACCTGGACGACGCGCGGGTCGTAGGCGCGGGCGGCGCGGTCGACGCGGAGGATCAGCTCGAGGCGGGTAGCAAGGTCGAGGTCGAATCCGCCGAGCGGGACAGGGTAGAGGTCGGCCACCGGGGCCTCGATGAATCCCTGGACGGTCTGCTTGGCGGGGCCGGAGGCGATCAGGGCGGCCGTCCGTGCAGCATGGACAAGACGCTCCGGGCTAAGATTGTCCGTGTAGGCGTAGCCGGTGCGCTCGCCGGACAGGACGCGGATGCCGCAGCCGGCGCTGGTGCCCTGCGAGGCAGACTTGACGATCTGCTCGTCGACGCCGAGCGATGTGGCGGAGACGGACTCGAAGTAAAGGTCGGCGTAGTCGCCGCCGGCGGCAAGAGCCTCACCCAGGCAGCGCTCGAGGAGGCGCTCGGTGATGCCGAATTTCTCAAAGAAATAACGCTTGTGGCCGGTATTTTGAGCAGCAGCGGAGGGTGTCATTATCCATTCAGTCTACGCCTGCCCGGGGTCGCTTCGAAAGCGGATCTGGTTCGCTCGGCGGGAGCGCGGAGTCTTTTCCTGTTGAGGTGGGGCGATCAGAGCACGACTCGGAGGGCGAGTGACGAGGCCCGCGGATTGCGAATTGGGCCCTGGCGGACGCGCTGGGGAGGTGGATCGCTTGTGGAGTTTATCTCCTGGAAACGACGTCGATGTCTCAATGGAGTCATGCTGGTTCTTGCCTGCGTGCGCTGAGCGGTTGCGCGGGCTCGCGCGTATCCGCTCAGCATTTTGTTTGCGATTCTTGCGAATAGGGCTACCCATATGTTGGCCGGGACGGTGGTTGAATTGTCCCGACGGCATTTCGGTCCGGAAAGGCTGATTCGGGGAAGACTGACTCGGAACGGACCGAAGCGCCCAGGTTTTCGGCTGCTCTGTTTTTATTCCTCTGCCCGGGTTGGAACGTATCGACCGATCGGCTGTCCCCCGTTGTTTGACTTGATGCGTGGCCCGGATGGTTCTTTTCACGGCGCAGTATCCGTGCTACAGTTCTGGCATGAAAAAGATGCTTGCTGCCGCCCTGCTCCTGTTGGTGTTTGCCGCCCCGGTTTTTGCCGCCAGCCGCCACCACCATCGCCATCACCATCACCACCACGCGCACGCCTAAAACGAACCCCGGTTCCGGGAAGCGACCACAATGGAACCGGGATGCATTTTCTCTTCGACCTGGCGCAGCCGGCCAACCGGGGCTGGTATCTTTGAGCCATGCCTGATTTGGACGACCTTCGCTTTCCCATCGGACGCTTTAACCCACCGGCGGTGAATCTGGCCGAAGTCCGCGCCGCGCACTTCCAGACTCTCGGTATGCTTGCTGAGCGATTGCGCGCCGCATTGAGCGGTTTGAGCGACCCGCAGCTGGATACCCCTTATCGCCAACAAGGCTGGACCTTGCGCCAGGTAGTGCATCATGTGGCCGACAGCCACGCCAACTGCTATATCCGCTTCAAACTCGCATTGACCGAAGACTGGCCGACGGTGAAGCCGTACGACGAGGTGACCTGGGCAAATCTCCCCGACAGCCGCCTGCCAGTGGATATCTCCCTGGACATGATCGAAGCCCTGCACGGGCGCTGGGTCGGACTGCTGGAAGCGATGTCGGAAGAGGATTTCGACAAAGGGTACGTCCATCCCGAACAGGGGCGGCAGAACCTGGCCAAGGTGCTGGCCCTCTATGACTGGCACTCGCGCCACCATACGGCGCACATTACCAGCCTGCGCGCGCGGCAGGGCTGGTAGCCAAGGCTATGGCCGGCGAGGCGCTTCTCCCCGGTAAGCCGGCACAAACCATTGAAGCATAGAAGAGGATTTGACGGACCAAGCAGCTCCGGCAGGGCTGGAGGACGGGCATGTGCTTTTTTGACATGGCGCACCTCACGCGGCGCGGTGAGCGAGCAGACAGCGCGTTGCCTGCGGCAATGATCGGGCGCAAAGCGCAATGGAGTGCGCGCGGGGGCGGAGATTGCTGACAGAGCGCACTGCTTGACAGAAGAAAGCCAGGCGATGTGCGGCGGCGGGCTGCCGGGGGCTGTCGTTCAGCAGCGGGCGGCCCGACCGGTGGCCGACGGACCCGCTTTGCTTGAAGTCACCGGGCGCTGGCTTCAGCCGTGGCTGCGGACCCGCGAACTCGGGGTCCGCAGGTTGGTGGTTTGGCGCTCTGGCACGCCGAGCTTCCGGGAAGAGACCTGAAGAATCTTAGTGCCTTCCGGCGTATCTCTCGAGCGGGGCATGTCGAGATGGGCGTCGGGGGGGGGAGGCACAAATTTCACCCGGAAAGAGTGAATTTAAAATTAAATGTTTTGCATTGCTGTGGGGAAAATCGGATTGATTTCATGTGCGAAGCAAGGATTTTGGCCGATTGAAGCATCCTGAAAGGGCGTTTTGCGGATCAGAGTATTCAATGGAGAAATAGGAACATGGCTAGCCAAACATTGAATCAATTCAAAGGGGAAGCGCGGACGTCTTTTTTGCTGCGCGACATTTTACCTGGATCGGGCTGGGCGCTTTCTCGGGCGCCGGCCGGGTCCTTTCCGCGCATTGTGGAACGCGCGCCGGCTGAGAACGCGGAAGAAGCCAACTGCATTCGGGGTTTTCTGGCAGCCATCGCGATCGAGGGCCTCGCGGGGCTGGGCGTGTTTGGTCTTTGGCAGGGTTGGCATCTGATGATTCGCTAAGAGGGTTGAGCATAGGACTGGTTGGACGGGGTGCGGTTGCCGGGCGAACGGAAATCGGCACGTGTGCCTCCTTTGGTCCGCGGCAGTTTTGAAATTGAGTTGACTGCCCGGAGGGGTGGCGCCGCTCAAGGCTTGGGCGTTGACGCGAGCGCCTCCCGCGGGCAATTGGACGATGGATGGATGGGGGGGTCGGAAAACCAACCCCGATCGCGAGCCGTGTAGCCGTTCTGCGCAGCACCGGCTGTCATTACCAAGTTGATACGGAGATGAGGATCGCTTTGGTTTTTTGGCTCGGGTGGACATAGGCTGAATGCAGGAGCCAAAGCGATGAATGCGCATCAGAAAATCGAGGCGGGATCGTTTGTTCCCCGCGGCGTGAAAGCCGGATGCGCGAGCGCCGAGGAAGATGCCGTGAGTGAGACGGCGGCGCGAGGCGAGCAGCGCGAGCGGCGGCGGATTGAGTTTCGCAGAAGCCTGGATCAGGCGCGGAGTCAGGCACTGGCTTCGCGGATCGAAGTCGATGGCCGCATCAGGACGCATGAATGCGTCACGCAGGCCGGCGCTGAAAGGCGCAAGCCAGGTGTCCTGCGAATGGAGCTGGTTAGAGCACGGTAGTCGAAGGCTGAATCATCGGCAGGATGGCCTTCAGGTGAAGACCCGCCCGGATGTGAGCGCAGTAGGAGGGACGGTTGCAGGGAGCGGCCGGCGAGCGACGCGAAATCCCGGATGCCCGGCGCTTGGAATTGGTCCAAAACAGTCTCCGGGCAGCCGGGCAGCCGAACTCTATTGCTGCGGAGATGGCTTCTTCTTGGCAAGGTCCTTCGCGCCGTCGAGGTGCTTGTGCAGTGTGGGCAGCGTCGCATCGGCGTAAGCCTTCAAGTCCGCGTTTTGTGCATCGGCAGCCTCTTTCGTGTAGACACCGATAGCCTCCGTGTGGCCCTCGATCATCGCGTGAAGGTAACGGGAGTCGAACGGAGCGCCCTTCAGCTTTTCAAAGGGCGCGATCATTTTGTCATGGGCGGCATCGAGCCCCTTGGGAATGTTGAGCCCATCTTTCGCCGCCAGGGCCGTCAACTGTTGATAGTCCCCGGTGTGGTCGGTGACCAACATGTTGGCGAAGTCCTTGACTTCCGGACTCGCGGCCTGATCCGCGGCCATTTGGCCCAGATGGGCTTCCAGCATATCGGTCTCGGCGGCCATGTCCAGGAACTTCTGGTCGGTCATGGGCGCGCCTTGGGCGGCGTGTTTCTTCTGCGCCGTCGCCGTCAGGCAGCAGAGAGCCAGACAACAAGTGATTGAAACGACAGTTTTCATTTAAGTTTTCCCCTCCTGCATATAAGAGTTGCCAACGCGGAGGTTTAGGTTTTCCGACACTCCAAATTTGGGCTTTGCCCGAAGGCGGGCAGCCAGGGTTCGGAGTGCCTGGAAGACCTCGATTGGTTCGCCGCCTAGAACCTCGTCCAAGACTTCCCGTGCCGTGATCGAAACCATCTCGTTGAACTTCCTGCATCACGAAGAAGGTTCTTGAGCGGAGCTGGCACGCCGCTGAACCGGGAATTGCTCGCCGGGGACTCCGCAATTGGCGGCGTGTTTCTTCTGCGCCGTCGCCGTCGGGCAGCGGGGGCTCCGCAAATCGAAGTTGGTGGGAGCGTTTTGCGTGTTTTAGGGAACAGGCTCTTGCGCTACTTGTTCAGCGGCTTGCGCGCAAAATAATAGAGCGCAAAGGCAAGCGCGGCGAAGGCCAGGACGCTGACGTAGTTGTTATCCAGCAAGGTATGGGGGAAGTTGAGGATGTCGCCTTTGCCAACGGTGGATTCATAGGCTTTCAACGCTACGCCGACGAGACCGACGATGCCGCCGGCTGCGATGAGGCCGGAAGCGAACAGGGAGCCGGGAGAGATTTCGCTGTCGGCTTCGGAGGCGTCGCCGGCTTTTTTGGCGGCCTGGTCAACGAGCCAGCGGACGACGCCGCCGACGAAGATGGGCAGGGTAGTGCCGATGGGCAGGTAGGCGCCAACGGCGAAGGTGAGCGAGCGGATTCCCAACAGCTCAATCGCAATGACCAGGGAGACGCCGAGCAGGACTAATCCCCAGGGCAATTTCCTGCTCAAAATTCCGTTGATCACCGTGGCCATCAGTTTGGCCTGGGGGGCGGGCGCGCTGGCGCTGCCGATGCCCTGGATCCAGTGGACCTCAATCTGGCGTGAGGCGGGCGAGTAGAGGTACTTGCCGTCCTGCAACTCAGAGGAGCCAATGGCATTGAGGATGGTGTATTCGGAGCGCTGATGGTTGGTGGTGGATTTGTCGGCGGCCTGGACGCGGATCGTGTCGGGGAGCTTGTCATTGCCGGACTGGATGGAGACGCCGGGATGCGGTGCATTGATGTCCCAGGGCTGCTGGGCGGCGTGGAACTCCTCCAGGCCGGTGTTCATGAGGTTGAGGGTGAATCCAATGACGACGGTGGAGACGACGACGCCAATCATGAGAGCGATCTGCTGGAGGCGGGGTGTGGCGCCAATGATGTAGCCGGTCTTGAGGTCTTGGGAGGTGTCGCCGGAGTTGGACGCGGCGATGCAGACGACTCCGCCGATGGTGATCGCGAGAGCTCCAAACGCGGGGCTGGTCCAGCCTTTCACTAAGAAGATGGCGGAGGTGGCCATGAGCGTGGCGATGGTCATTCCAGAGACAGGACTGGCTGAGGAGCCGACCAGGCCGACGATGCGCGAGCTGACGGTGACAAAGAGGAAGCCGAAGATGATGACCAGCAGCGAGGCGGCGAGGTTTGCGGCCCATCCGACAAAGGCTCCGGGGACGGGTTTGAACTCGAGAAAGACGAACATGAGGGCGACGATAAGCAGCGAGCCGATGAGAACCACGCGCATCGAGAGGTCGTTTTCCGTGCGGACCGGTTTGGCGGCAGCTGCCGAGCCGGGACGCATGGTCTTGAAGCCGGCCGTCAGGGCGCCCAAGATCGTGGGCAGCGTTTTGAACAGGGTGATGAGGCCGGCAGCGGCTACGGCGCCAGCGCCCATGGGCTTGATATACGTGGCCCACAGATCGCTCGGGCCCATTTGCGCAATGGGGACCTGGCCCGGGTAGACGGGACGGCCGAGTTCTTTGCCGAAGAAGTAGATCAGCGGCATGACAACGAGCCAGGAGAAGACGCCACCGGCAAAGATGACGCCGCCGACACGGGGTCCGATAATGTAGCCGACGCCGAGATACTCCGAAGTGGCATCGGCGTTGACGGCTGCGCCTTTGAGCACGTGCTGGGGGCCGAAGTCAGGCTCAAAGCCGGGCGAGCCGGGCCAGGCGCTGAACAGGTTCTTGTTCTGCAGGAGGGTATAGAGCCCGCCCAGGCCGAGGCCGAGGAAGACGCGGCTGGCCAGAGAGCCGCCTCGCTCGCCGGCGATCAGAACGTCGGCACAGGCGGTGCCTTCCGGATAAGGGAGGTTGGCGTGTTCGTCAACGATGAGCTGACGGCGGAGGGGAATCATGAACAGGACGCCGAGCCAGCCGCCGATGAGCGCGAGCATGAAGATGCGGGAATACTCCAGATCGAAGCCGAGGAAGACCAGGGCGGGCAGAGTGAAGATGACGCCGGAGGCGATCGACTGACCGGCGTTGCCGGTGGTCTGGACGATGTTGTTTTCCAGGATGGAGGCGCGGCCGAATGCACGCAGGATGCTGATGGAGAGCACCGCGATAGGAATGGAGGCGGCTACGGTAAGGCCGGCGCGCAGGCCCACGTACACGGTGACGGCACCGAAGATGATGCCGAAGATGGAGCCGAGGAGGATGGCGCGGAAGGTGAACTCGGGGCGATTCTCGCCGGGCGAAACATAGGGTTGGAACTCGGGCATAGGTGACCTCAACGCAAGTCGGCGGAATTAATGGCGTAATCCCTGAAGGGGGAGTTTAGCAGCGAGGGGGGATAAAACAACAGCGGGCCCGGAATCCGAGCAACTCGATTGAGAGCCAACGCCGCGTAGCATGGAGATGCACGGCTGCCAGGCGAGCAGGCTGGAGGCTGTTAGAGCCTGCGGTTCAGGCAAGAAAGGATGAAGGGCGATGATCTTTGGCGCGCACGTGGTCATGGGGAGCAAGGACGTGGAGGCGGATCGCAGATTCTTGAGCGAGGTGCTGGGATTCGAATCTGTGGATGCGGGGCGGGGATGGTTGATTTTCGCGCTGCCTCCGGCCGAAGCGGCGGTTCATCCGGCCGAAGAGAATCTCGGCCAGCAGCTTTACCTTATTTGCGACGACTTGGAGAACGAGATTGCCCAGCTGAGGGCCAAGGGCGTGCAGTGTGCCCAGGTCGAAGAGGCGCGGTGGGGATCGATTACGAAGTTCGAGCTTCCTGGTGGCGGACGGCTGGGGCTTTATCAGCCGAAGCATCCGTTGGCGATTCGCCCGATTCGATCCGATGCCCGGCTCGGAGCGGACCCCGCCGTTTGATGGGCGGGATTGATTGCCGGCTAGAGCCCATCGCGTGTTGGGGCGCGCTGAATGGGCTTGGCGAATGCGGGGGCGACCGCGTAGGGTAGAGGGCATCCCTTGGCAAGCGATTCGCGCGGAGACTTCAAACCAACATGACCAACCCGGCCTTGACTCCTAGCCGCATCGAGCGACTGCTTTCGCTCGATGTGCTGCGTGGCATCACCATCGCGTTCATGATTATGGTGAACAACAACGGCGGCCCGGGGTCGTGGGGATTTATGAACCACGCGTACTGGAACGGTCTGACAGCGACGGACCTGGTGTTTCCCACGTTTGTCTTGGTGGTGGGCGCCTCGATCGTGTTTGCGTTCCATGCGCGCATGAAGCGCGGGACGACGCGGGCCGAGCTGGCACGCCATACGATCCAGAGAGCGGTGATTCTGTATCTGCTGGGAATCGTGGTCAACGGTTTTCCGTTTTTTCGGTGGGAACATCTGCGGTTTTATGGCGTGCTGCAGAGGATTGCGGTCTGCTACCTGGTAGTGGGGCTTTTCTACATCTGGGACCAACGGGTTTTGACGAAGGTTGGAGCGGTGGTGGCGGCGCTGGTGGGCTACTGGGCGCTGTTGCGCTGGGTTCCGGTGCCGGGAGCCGGGATGCCGGGGCGCGATATTCCTTTCATGGACATTCGCATGAACCTGGTGAGCTGGCTTGACCGTCTGCTGATGCCGCACCATCTTTACCTTGAATCTCCAGACCATAATCTGCGTGATCCGGAAGGACTGCTGAGCGATCTGCCGGCGTTTGGCACGGCGCTGCTCGGCATCCTGACAGGGACATGGCTGCGCGGACAGCGCGCGGTGAAGACGACCGCGCTGGGACTGGCGGCGGGAGCGGTGACTTGCCTGGCGCTGGGGTATCTGTGGTCGATGGAATTTCCGCTGAACAAGAACATGTGGACCAGTTCGTTTGTGCTGGTGGCGGCGGGCTACTCGCTTGCGGTGCTGACCGTGTCCTACCTGGTGGTGGATGGGCTGGGCTGGGGCAAGGGGCGCAGCGGGGGTCTCATCTATCCCGCACTGGTGCTGGGCGCCAATTCGATCACCGCGTATATGTTCAGCGAACTGGTTCCGGGACTTCTGGAGCGGATTCACTTTCTGTCGGACGGCAAGGAGACAAATCCCCTGTCGTGGCTGGCATCCCATGTGTTCATCCACATGCCGACGCCGGGATGGCGAGCGTTCGCGTTCTCATTCTTTACGCTGGCGTATTGCTACATTCCGGTGTGGATCCTGTACAGGAAGAAGATCTTTATAAAGGTATAGCCCCCGTTCCGGGATCTGCCGCATGGGGCATGCGTTCGATGGATGCGGCAGATCTCAGCTGGGAGAAACGGAACATCTTCCTTGATGAAGTCCGGATACAAGTGCTTCTATGAAAAAGTGGGATTCTTTCCACGCATGTCCATTCTTCGGGTGAAAGAAAGAGCATTTATTCGTGGCTGAGCGGGGGCGAGATGCGCAGCGCCAACACCCAGCGCGCTGGCCAGCTTCACAGGCTTTTCACCCCTGTTGCCGGCGTGGATGTCCGGAGCCTCTATCGATTCTGGAACACCCCCGTCGATGGCAAGAAAACTCTTCGTGATTTGATGGTCGCGGATAAACATCGACGAAAGGGCGGCGGCATCGGCACTGCACAAACTGCAGCCAACAGCCTTGCGCGCTCTCGTGACTGAGCAGAAGATGGCCCGGAAGGGAACGGGCAACCCAGCGGTTGACGACCTCCGCGAGGCTGGGGCGAGCGTATAAGGACCAGCAATGCACGGGGTTGAAGACTCGCCATTTGGTGAGAACCAGGCGCTATCTTTAAATATGTATATGGCCCCCGGCAAGGACCGCGACCGCGGCTAACGCCTGCGGCTTCCTTCTTGCCTCCTCATCGAAACCGGCTCGACCGATCATCATGCTCAACCCGCTGTGCCGTGCTCGAGTGGGTTCCGATGTAGCTGTGTTTTCGGTATAGAGGGCGGTGGAGATGATACGGACCCCGATGATTTGAGCAGTGCGGGAGTGTTTCCGGGCGCAACCATACGGTCGATCGCAAGGGACAGGCGGGGCGGCACCTAGTCGATGAAGTAGCCAATTTCCGTAAGGACGCTGTCACTCAGTTCCACGCCCATCAGACGCGCACTGCGTGAGTCGCGAAGGTTCTTTTCAAAACGCTGAAGTACGTCAGCAGACAAATCCGTTTGTTGCCGGAGCAATTGCAGGAGCGCCATGCTATTCGTGGGGTATTCGTAGTCCCCGGGTAAGCCGCATGCTGGGCGGACTGTCAGCGAGAGCGGCAAGGTTCCTGCGCCCGATTCGGAGCCATCTGAGGGTTGAGTGATGAGATTAACTCGCATACCCGAATCCTGACACTTGGATGTCGAACCCTCAATGACACAGACGAGTGATCCGGGGCCGACCAATAGGGCAGACCAATTCTCTACTCTCTGCCTGCATCTCGACCGCGTGCGTGAACTCGTGCGCCATCGCCAGCGTGCGATCCTGGTCCGGATCCTCCAGCCGAATCGAGATCATCGAAACGCAATTCTTCCGCCCGGATGCGAATGCATTCTTGTGGAATGCGCCCTGCGAAGGCGGTCCATCGAATGCGCACCGGCCCAGGTCTCGGCCCGAGCAGGGTCGCCACCTCGTCGCGCCGTTTCTCGCCAGAGGGTGTCAAGCGCCGCCCGGCCGCGCCGGAACGACGCGAGGACTGCCGGTTACAGAGAGAAGATCATACCGTACCAGATAACGGAATCATGGCGCGCCAGAAGCGCGATCGCCGCTGGAGCACAACGAGTTAGCTCCCGAGGCGGGGTCGAGTCCCTGTGAGTCGCGGGCGGCAATCGAGCATCCAATCGTGGGAGGAGAATCGTGGATGGACAAGCGCAAACTTGGTTCTGAGGGACCGGAGGTACCGGTAATTTGTCTTGGTGGAAACGTCTTTGGCTGGACACTGCCAGAAGCAGAAACCTTTCGCCAGCTGGATGCGGCGCTCGATCAAGGGCTGAACTTTGTAGACACGGCGGACGTGTATTCGCGCTGGGCTCCGGGGCACACTGGCGGCGAATCGGAGACGATTCTGGGCAAGTGGTTTTTGAAGGGCGGCAAGCGCAAGCGTGTGATTCTGGCGACCAAAGCCGGCATGGAAATGGGCGAAGGCAAGAAGGGTTTGAGCGCTCGCTATATCCGGCAGGCAGTTGAGGATTCTCTCAAGCGTTTGCAGACCGACTATATCGATCTCTACCAAGCGCACAGGGACGACCCCGACACTCCGCTCGAGGAGACCATGGGCGCATTCGATCGACTGGTGACCGAAGGCAAGGTGCGCTATCTCGGTGCTTCGAACTACAGTGGCGCGAGGCTGAGCGCAGCAATCGAGACAAGCCGCAAGAATGGCCTGGCGAGCTTTGTGTCTTTGCAGCCGCACTACAACCTCGTCGAACGGACCGAGTTCGAGACCGATCTGCTGCCCGTGGTCGAGAAGTATCAGTTAGGCGTGATTCCGTACTTCTCGCTGGCAGCGGGTTTCCTGACCGGCAAGTACCGCAGCAAGCAGGACACGGAAAAGGCCGCCCGCGGCGGGATGGTAGAGAAGTACCTGAATGACTGGGGATCCGGCGTGATTAGGGCGCTCGAGGAAGTAGCTCAGTTCGAAGGGTCGACGATGGCGAGTGTGGCGCTGGCTTGGCTGCTGGTACAGCCGGGTGTGACAGCCCCGATCGCGAGCGCCACCAACGAGAAGCAGTTCGCCGACCTGGTGGAGGCCGCCAAGCTGGAGCTGGATCCGGATTCAATCAAGAAACTGACTCAGGCGAGCGCACAAGCCGCCGTAGCTGTGGCGAACTAGAAAAAGAAAACGTCGGACAGTTCGACGGCAATTTGAGTCGATCGCTGGCGATTTCCGGGGCGGCGGGAATGGGAAGCCATTTTTTCGGGCCCGAGAGCCGCCCCGAAGACCTTTGCTCCCTGGCAAGGAACGGCTGCATCTTCCCGCAGGCCGGAAGCGGCTCGCCCGCTTTCAATCATCGCTGAATTCCCGTCGAATCACGGGGTGCGGGATTCGAAGTCTCCCTTCCTTGAGGCGGATGTCCCCACCCTGTCTTTTCATCATTTCACTGAAAATAAAAGCGTTATGCCCTTTATCCCGTTACCTTTACTCCTTCAACGATGAGGTCTTACGTTGCCGGGGGGCGAACCCAGCCGCCTTTGAACCCACAAACGGAGCCGCTTTCAACCGCGCCGCGCCTTCGGCTGGAACGTTTGCCCTCAACCATGTCCAACTCTTCACCATTTTGTTACTGTTGACCCATGCCCCAAGCCGCGACGCCGCACGATCAAGCTGCTTTTGACCTCGAATCCCTTACCGCCGACGTCGTCGCCCTGGCCATCAAGGCCGGCGCCTCTGATGCCGAGGCCGTGGTCCGCGAAGGCGACGAATTCTCCGTAAACGTCCGCATGGGCGAAGTCGAAACCCTCAAAGAGTCTGGGTCCCGCGGCCTGGGTCTGCGCGTTTTTCTCGGCACCCGTTCGGCCTCCACCTCCACCTCCGACCTTACCGCCGACGGCATCCGCCAGCTTGTAGAAGGCGCCATCGCCCTGGCCAAAGTGACCGAAGAGGACCCCTTCACCGGTCTGCCGGAAACCGCTCAGTTCGGCGCCGTCGCCGGCGACTTGCACCTCTACTACGACGACGTCTACTCACTCCCCGGTCCGGAGCGCATCGACTGGGCTCGCCGCTGCGAGGCCGCCGCCCTGGCCGCCGACCCGCGCATCACCAACTCGGACGGTGGCAGCTTCGACGCCGCCACGGGCCGTAAGGTGATGGCCAACTCCCGCGGCTTCGTCGGAAGTTATCGCACGAGCTACGCCGGCGTCTCCGCCGCTCCGCTGGCCATGGACGCCAACGGCCAGATGCAGCGCGACGGATGGTGGTCCGGCGCTCGCCGCCTCCAGGACCTTGAATCGCCGGAGTTGATCGGCAAAGAGGCCGCCCGGCGCACTTTGCGCCGCCTGGGCGCGCGCAAAGTGCCCACCCAGCGTGTGCCCATCGTCTTCGCGCCCGAAGTCGCCCGCTCGCTCATCGGCTCGGTCTTTGAAGCCGCCTCGGGGGACTCCATCTGGCGTCACGCCTCTTTTCTCGCCGGCAAAATGGGCGCCTCTATCGCCGCCCCCACCCTTACCATCGTCGACGACAACGCCATGCTTCTCGCCAACGGTACCGGCGGCTTCGGCAGCTCGCCCTTTGACGGCGAAGGCCTGCCCTCGCTGCGCACCGTCGTTGTCGAAAACGGCGTCCTCCAGACCTACCTGCTCAACACCTATTCCGCGCGCAAGCTAGGCCTCAAGTCCACCCACAACGCATCCCGAGGATTGGCCGGCACTCCCGGCATCGGCTGCGGCAACCTGTACCTCGAGCCCGGCAAGCAATCCCCGGAAGAAATTATTGCCGAGACCGCCACCGGGCTCTACGTCACCGGCCTGATGGGCTTCGGCACCAACATCGTTACCGGCGACTACTCCCGCGGCGCCACCGGCCTGTGGATCGAAAACGGCCAACTTACCCACGCCGTCGAAGAAGTCACCATCGCCGGTAATCTGGGCGAGATGCTCATGAACGTCACCGCCATCGGCAACGATCTCGTCTTCCGCGGCTCCCTCGCCTGCCCCACCCTCCGCATCGACGGCATGACCATCGCCGGAGCCTGAGGGAAGCAATCGTGCCGGCTGATCTCCAATCCGTCCCCTTCGACCCCGTCGAGCCGAAGGCCGCGCTCGCCCAACTCCCCCCATCCGCAGCGGTCTTCGCCCTCTATGGCGCCGATGCCCATGCCGAGCCCTACATCGGCCGCACCCCCAACCTCCGCGGCCGCCTCGAACGTCTTCTTCAACCCAGCCCCAGGCATCCCCGCCGGCTCCAGCTGGCTAGCCGCGTCCGCCGCATCGCCTACCACCTCTCCGGCTCTGACTTCGAATCCCTGCTCGCGCAGTTCGCTCTCCTCGAACAGGTCTACGGCGCCAAAGCGCTCGATCGCATGCACCTCCGCGCCCCTGCCTTCATCCGCTTTCTCGGCTCCAACCCCTACCCGCGCATCACGGTCACGCATCGCCCCAGCCAGCGCGAAGCCGACTGGGCCTACGGTCCGTTCGCCTCCCGCGCCGCCGCCGAGCGCTTCGCCGACGAGGCCCTCAAGCTATTCCTCCTTCGCCGATGCACTGACGATCTTAATCCCCACCCCGCTCATCCCGGCTGCGTTTACTCCGAGATGAAGATGTGCCTCGCCCCTTGCTACCAGGGTTGCACCGACGCGCGTTACGGGGAAGAATCCGCCGCTGTTGAACAGTTTCTCTCTACCCGCGGCGAAAGCCGCCTGGTCACGCTGCGTACCCAGCGCGACCAGGCCTCAACCGATCTAGAATTTGAATCCGCCGCCCAACTCCACGCCCAGGTCCAGCGCGTCGAAGCCGTCCGCGCCCTGGCCCCCGAGCTGGTCCGCCCTCTGAGCCAGCTCCGCGCCGTCCTCCTCCAGGCCTCCGCAGCTGCCGACGAAGTCGCCGTCTTCCTCTACGATGGCGGCCGCATCAACGGCCCCGTGGCCTTTTCAACCGTCGGCATGCGCATCCAGAACGAGCAGTCGGGCTCCAGTTCCCTTTTCCCTCAGCCGATGGCCCTGGAACCGATCCCCGAAGAGCCCCTCCCGGAAAAACCAATTCCGGAGACTCAACCGAGCTCCGCGCCTCCGCTTCCGGCACGCGATTTGAAAGGGCCCGGATTGAGCCGTGGCGAAGACGAGCCTGAACAACCGGGGGCTTCAGCCCCCGTGGGAACTCCCCCCGCTGTCTCTTCTGAAACCATCCCTCAGCCGGCCAAGCTCCCCCGCAACCTGCTCGAATCCCGTTTGGACGCCGCGCTCAGCTCCCTCACCAGCTCAACCAGCCCCGCAACCCGGACCGAGCGCCAGGGCCATTTAGCTCTGCTGAAGCGCTGGTACTACCGGCCAGAAACCCGCCGGACCGGAGAGATTTTCTTCCCCGACCCCGAAGGCCAATGGCCCGTCCGGCAGATCCTCCGCGGCATTGGCCGCGTTGCTGCAAAGATGCTTCCACCCGCACACCGCGCATAGAACCCGTCGCCGATGGGAGGCGAGCGGAGGGGCAATGATGGCCAAAGCAGAATCCATCCGCCGGGAATCGATCCACTCCATGCTTCAGATCGGCAAGTCCCGCATCGCTGTCGGCCGCGCCGTTGAAGTCGCCGCCCTCGTTCTCGCCCAGCCCGAAGCCTTCCCGCGCCTGATCGAATGCCTCTGGGACGAGGCCACCGCCAGCCGCGCCGCCCACGCCCTCGAGCTCATGACCCGCGACGGCCAGCCCGGCCCCATTGCCCAGCTCAACTCCGTCAAGGCCTCGCTCCTGGGCCTGCTCCCGGAGGCCCAGGAAAACAAGCTTCGCTGGCATCTGGCACTCATCGTTCCGCGCCTGGCTCTCGGCCCAACCGAATGCGCCCGCGCCGCCGACGCCCTGAAAGGCTGGCTGGAAGACCAAAGCAGCTCGATCGTGAAAACGATGGCCCTTCAGGGCCTGGTCGATCTCACCCGCCAGAACCACGCCTCGCTTCCCGCCGTTCTGGACCTTCTCCGCATCTACGGCCGCAGTGGCACTGCCGCCATGCGCGCCCGCAGCCGCCTGCTCCTCGAACAGTTCGAAAAGAAGCGGGGCCCCGAACCGCAGTAGTCCGTTGCTTCCCCTCCCTGTCCCGGTTCCGGGGAAAAATCCGCGCCGAGAGCTTCTTGGCACCCTCAAAACTGCCGCATCTGCTTTCCTGGGGGACAGGTCCTGGGGGACAGGCGCTTTCAAATTCCCCCTCGACGTGCCCCCCGGGTCAGGCCCCCTCCGGCCTTTGGCCCCCACCAAGCCGCGACAGGCCAAACGCCCGTCTCCATCCTCGATGGCATCCTGGACAGCCTGGACTCCGTCTGCGAACTCACCGTGACCCGGGAAATCGGTCCAAAGCTCGGAACGCCCAAAGCTCGGAACGCCCAAAGCTCGGACCAACCGATGAAAATCCAACCGCCTGCATGAAAGCTCTTCCTGCTTCCAGCAAAACCCCTGATCAGGGGAAACAGCAAGCGATCTTTTGAGCTGATTGGCGGCAGACTTCGAATGCGGGTACGGCCGCCGGACGCGCATTCGATTCCTGAACGCATCGCCTTCTTTGATTCGATCCCCAACTTGAAAGCGATTACACCAGCTCATCAATCCGCAGCTGCAGAGTGGTCTCCGCCGCCACTTCGCTGGACGAAGTCGCCGTCATTCCCGGCACGTTGGCAACCGAAGCCGTATAGTCGGCCGGGTACTGCTGCCCGCTCACCGTCATCGGGTAGTTGCTGACCAACTGCTGTTGGGCAAGCAGGCTGGATGTCCGAGCGGCGGATCCGCCCGCGTGCGAGCCGTCACCGGCAGGCCCGCCTTCGGCGATGCCAGAGCGCAGCGAAGCAGCAGGGGCCGGAACAGCACTGGATGAAGACGTGCTCGACACCTTATCGCCCACTGCGGGCAGTGGCGCAGCAATCGCGGAAGAGTTCCCCGCGACCGTCACCGGCTGCTGCAGTTCCGGAAGCGGATTGATCGACCCGGGATTGAGGGACCCAAATGATGAAAGTCCGTGCATGACCATCCTCCGTGTGGGGATTTTTGGGGATCGACCTAAAGGGAAAGACCGATGACTCCCTGATCGTTAATCGGCGAATACGTTCCTTCTCTTTAGCCAGAATCTCGGATATTTGCAAAAATTTTTGATGACTGCAATGCTCCCCGACCGGTTCTGGGGCCTGCTTGACTGACTGCGCTCCCTCTCCACTGATACACTTGTCCGGTCGGGGCCAGCCCTCGAACCACCCCTCCGGCTACCCGAAAAACACCATGGTCGAGTTGCTTCCCTCCATCCTCTCCGCCGACTTCGCCCACCTGGCCGACCAGGTCGCCGCGGCTGAGCGCGGCGGCGGCACCGTCATCCACGTCGACGTCATGGATGGCCATTTTGTTCCCAACATCACCCTCGGGCCGCCGGTCGTCAAGAGCCTGCGCAAGGCCACTAGCCTGCCTCTCGATTGCCACCTGATGATCGAGAACCCCAACGAATTCATCCCCGACTTCGCCGATGCCGGAGCCAACTGGGTCAGCGTCCACTACGAGGCGTGCCCGCACCTGCATCGCACCCTGCAACTGATCGCCCACCATGGCATGCAGCCCGGCGTGGTCATTAACCCGGCCACACCCGTCGATTTGCTGATCGAAATCCTGCCCATGGTGCACCATGTGCTCATCATGAGCGTCAACCCCGGATTCGGCGGCCAGGAATTCATTCCCTTTTCCTTGAAAAAGCTGCGCCGCATCGCGGAACTACGCCGTACACTGGGCTTGGCGTTTAAAATTGAGGTAGATGGCGGCGTGGCTCACGATACGGTCGCCGCGGTCGTCCAAGCAGGAGCGGAGTTGCTGGTCGCCGGCAATGCCGTCTTCGGCGCCGGCCACCCGGAACAGGACGCGCGCTCCCTCCTTGCCGCCGCCCGCACGGCAGCCGACGAGCAGTCCGGATAAAGCCCAACCCGGCTGGCAGGGAACACGGTAGGATTGAAAAGGTATTTGGAAACGGCTGCCCGGACAGGATCCACCCGTCCGGCACCGCAATGAGGTTTGAATGAACCGGTTGTCCCAGAAAATTGTTACGGTCTCCCTGGCGTTTCTCGTTCTCGGCTCCGTCGCTGCCCACGCCGACGACAAGTCCAAGAAGAAAAAGAACCAGGACCTCAGCGCCAACCCGCTGGCCGACGTCAACTCCAAGCAGCCCGACAAGGAACTGTTCGACAAGGCCATGATCGCCATGAAGAAGGGCCGCTTCGACGTCTGCCGTCTCGACCTGCAGACCATGCTCAATACCTATCCTGAATCCGAGTACCGCATGCGCGCCAAGCTTGCCGTCGGTGACAGCTGGTTCAAGGAAGGCGGCACCGCCGCCCTGGTTCAGGCCGAGGCCGAGTACAAGGACTTCATCACCTTCTTCCCCAACGCCCCGGAAGCCGCCGAGGCGCAGATGAAGGTGGGCGACATCTACTACCAGCAGATGGAGAAGCCGGACCGCGATCCGAACAATGCTGAGAATGCGGAGAAGGAATACCGCAACATGATCAACATGTTCCCGGATTCCCCTCTGGTCCCCCGCGCCAAGCAGAAGCTGCGCGACGTGCAGGAAGTGCTTGCCGAGCGAGAGACCGAAATCGGCATGTACTACACCAGCCGCGAGGACTATAACGCCGCCATCGCCCGGCTGGAGACAGTGACCGACACCTACCCGCTCTATTCAAAGAGCGACCAGACCCTGTTGGCCATCGGCGATGCCTACGCCGGCCAAGCCCACAACGCCGAGATCAACAACCGGCTTCCCGGCGCCATCCGTGAGCGGCTGGCCGCCGTCTACAATGACCGCGCCGCCCAGGCCTATGCCAAGGTGATTACCCGCTATCCCATGGCGCCGCACGTCGAAGATGCCCGCGACCGGCTGGTCGCCATGAACCGCCCCGTTCCGGAACCTACCGAAGCCGCTGTGGCCGAGAGCGATGCCGAAGAGCGCAGCCGCGCTAAGCTGCAGTTCACCGACAGGACGCTCGGGATCATCAAGCACGGTCCAACCGTCGTCGAGGCGGTCCACGTCGGTGAGCCTTCCCTGGACGATCCCAAGCGCACCCTGGCTCCTGAGATTACCAAGCAAAACATGGCCATGTTCACCGACGCGGTGAACGCCGGCAAGCCTCCCGCCCCGACCGAAGCCACAGCCCCCACCGGCGTGGGCGAACCGCCGCGCACCGATCAGCCTTCCAACGCACCCCTGGAGATGGCGCCGCCCTCCGGGGGCAACGGCGTCGGTGCTGAAATCGTCTCTGCGCCCTCCGGGGGCGGCGCTCCCAATGATGGCACCGCCGGACTCAAAGCGGTGGGCCCGGTAAACACCGCAATGCCGGCAGCCGAGAAACCCGCCGAAGCTCCCGTGCCAATCAATGAGATCAAGTCCACTGGTGCCACCTCCTCGGCCATTCCCGACCCCAAGGCCAAGAAGCCCAAGGTCGACTCCGGCGAGGAGTCTTCCAGCAACAAGAAGAAAAAGAAGAAGGGTCTTGCCAAGCTCAATCCGTTCTGAGAAGTCTTTCCAACTCAAAACCAAGGGCCGCACCGCGCAAAGGTGCGGCCCTTGGTTTCTGCAGTCATCGCGGCCGGCTGCGCGCGCCCTGGCATTTTCCTGGTTGCCACTCTCCTGGTTGCCACTTTCCTGGTTGCCACTTTCCTGGTTGCCGGGGATTTTCGTCTTGAAGGATCCGCTCAAGAAATGCTACGATCTTTGCCAAAAGACGGCGAGGATATCGATGAATCGCACCGCCTCACTTCTGCTGGTCTTCGTTTCGATGTCTCTATCCGCCGTGATCGCAGGCAAGATGGATGCGCAGGCGCCTTCACGCGCCCCGGACGGTGGCACCAGCTACCGGGTCGAGGGCATCGATCTGCTCCCTCTTCCCGGCATGCCACTGACTGGAAAGAGCAATATCGAATGGACGCGCACGCTCGAAGACGGAAGCACCGTCACCGTCCATCTGGAGGCCAACCTTGCCAGGGACAGTGCCGGCCACATGTATCGCGAGCGTCGCTCTTTTGTCCCCGCCAACTCCAGCGAGCAGCCCCGCTTGAACGAGATCATGCTCTTCGATCCGGCCGCCAGAACAAAGACCACCTGCACCCTGGCCACAAAGAAATGCGTGGTCATCGATTATTCCCCGCGCAGAGAATTCGTCCTTCAGAACCCCGGCTCTTTCGCGCACAACACCCGCTTTCTGGCGCGCGAAGGCCTTGGGGAAAACACGATCAGCGGAATGAGCGTTGTCGGCACACGCGAAACCACCACCATCAATGGCGGAGTCGTCGGCAACGAAAGCGCGCTCGTTTCCACCAGAGAATTCTGGTATTCGGCCGCCATCAGAACCAATCTACTTGTCACGCGCAACGACCCGCGCGAGGGCAAGCAGACCATCGCGCTCACTGATCTGTCTCTTGCCGAGCCCGACCCGCGCACCTTCGAGGTTCCCGAGGGCTATACCGTGCTGGATCAGCGAGTTCCTGCTCGAGCCGTCCACTAAGACCCACGGAGTTGAAGCGCACGCTGATGATCCTCTGGAGGCCTGCATCCGGCTCCCCATCTCTCATTTTTGATCTCGGCAGGCGCATGTCTTGAAGGCCTGTGCCGAATCGTGCCCCAGCCCACAGGCATAAAGTGGCCATACCAGAGCCAGCAGGGTTGAATTCTTGCCCGCGATAAAGTCGCGGATGTAGGCCTGGCTGGCCTCGGTCTTGGCGTCGCCATCGGCCGTAAAGCCGTCCACCAGCGTGCTCAGGTTCGCCGGGGAAAACTCTGCCGCGCGATAGGTCTTGCCCCAGTCGTACTCCTCATGCCAGGTCGTATCCACGCCGGTCGCATTCGAAGCTACCATCAGCTTGTAATCGACCAGCGCCGCACTCGAGGCAGCGACGCGCGCGACGGTAATCGAAGGCAAGTTTCCGTTGATCGGCGAGACCGAGGCCACCATCTTCACGGCTACGTTCCCGCCGCCCGTGGCGCCATTTTCCGGCTTCAGAATCCGCAATTCGTCCATGTGCGTATGCGCAAAAACCGCCAGTGCGACCACGTCGCTGTTCTCGGTCAGCACATCGGCAATCTTCTCCGAGGCCAGAAACATCACCGGCCCCTTGGCGCCGCAGGTCGCATCCATCTTCAGCGCCGTCGCGTGAACATCGACTCCCGGCGGAATATGGGCCATCACCCAAACCTTCTCCTTGTTCTCGCGCGCCTCGGCCAATTGCTTCTCCAGCCAGTCCAGCTGCGCCTCGGCCGAGGCCGGATCGGGCTTGCCGCCGCATGTGGTGTACTTGGCTCCCATGAACTGGTCGTCGACGACCAGCATCCGCGCATTGCCGATCGGCAGCCGAGCGCTGAAGTACCCGCCCGCCCTGTAGCTCTCTACGATCTGCTTGCGCTCGTCCTCCGGAAAGCTCTTTGCCACTTGCTCACCCACCGAGGACAGAAACTCACTGTGCGCATTAAGCTGGTAGTCGCCGCAATCGGAGTCGTTATTGCCCAGCGCCACATACACGGGCACACCGGGAACCGCCTCATCCAGCTCGTTGATCACAAAGTCGATCGTCTTCTCGACAAACGCCCGGTACGCGCCCGGGGCCGCCTGCGGAAACACGGCGCCAAACTTGCATTGGAAGCTATGGGAAATCAGGTCCCCGCTCACGGTCACAAACCTGGCCCCGGCGCCGTCCCTGCGGATGGCAGCCAAGCTCGCATCAAACAGCAGATAGGACGTATCCTCACCGCGCACCGGGCAGCTCTTCTCGAGCGCCCGAAACCGAGCCTCCCTGTCGGCCGAAGCTGCTCCCGCCAGAATCCCCTTCCAGGCGCTCACCGGGGCGCCGGCCAGTTCAACCGCCTTGGCCGGATCGAAGAACGGCTCAAAGTGAATGTCGCTCACCATCACCGCCGCAACAGTCTGTTCCTCCTCATGCCCCTGCGCCCATAAACCTGCCGTTGACCCAAGGCACATCAGCGACCCTCCGCACGCCAGCCCGATGCCCATTCGACCCATTCGCCGCTTCCAATCCATACCCACCCCTCGCCCGGCTCTCGACCGGCTCTCAACCGGCCGGATTCATCCGCCGTCCATCGAGAATACCGCAGACAGGTTTGAACCTCTCGCTGCTTCGGGTGAAGTTCCGACCGCGGCTCCAATCGGAAACCAGCTTGAGACCTCCTCTGCTCCATTCTTTCTGCGGCAAGGGTGGGGGGGCAGACCGAGCGGCGGAGATCGGCCACAGCCCGCAATCTGCTAAAGTGAGGGAGGGCTCCGGCCCAAACCCTCCCTTCCGGAGGGACCTAGCTCCCTGCAGCCGGCCCGATACCCGATGCCCCACGACCTGCCCAAAGCCTACGACCCCACTCTCCTTGAAGATCACTGGGCCGAATACTGGGTCCGCGAAAACCTCTTCGCCCAACCCACGCCTGAGTTGCCCCGCACGGCACCGGAAAAAGACCCTCAGTCCGCCTTCACGATTCTCCTGCCGCCACCCAACGTCACCGGCCGCCTGCACATGGGCCACATGCTCAACCAGACGGAGATGGATATTCTTACCCGCTGGCGCCGCATGTCCGGCCGTCGCGCCCTCTGGCTCCCGGGCACCGATCATGCCGGCATCGCTACGCAGATGATGGTGGAGCGCCAGCTGACGGAGGAGGGCACCAGCCGCCAGCAGCTGGGCCGCGAAGCGTTTGTCGAGCGCGTGTGGGAATGGAAACGCCACTACGGCGGCGCCATCCTCAGCCAGATGAAGCGCCTCGGCGCCTCCGTCGACTGGCAGCGCGAGTACTTCACCATGGACGACAATCTCTCCGCTGCCGTCCGCGAAGCCTTCGTGCGCCTCTTCGAGCAGGGCCTGATCTACCGCGGCGCCTATATCGTCAACTGGTGTCCCCGCTGCCAGACCGCCATCAGCGACCTCGAAGTGGTCCACGAAGAACAGAAGGGCCACATCTGGGAGATCCGGTACTCCGTACTGGATGCCTTGGGGAAAGATTCAGGCGAATGGATCACCGTCGCGACAACCCGCCCGGAAACCATGCTCGGCGATACTGCTGTCGCCATCCATCCGGAAGACGAGCGCTACACGCATCTGCACGGCAGGAAGCTGCGCCTGCCACTGGTGGGCCGCGAAATCCCTATCATCCTCGACGCCTGGGTCAGCCGCGATTTCGGCACCGGCGCCGTCAAAGTCACGCCCGCCCACGACCCCAACGACTTCGCTCTCGGCCAGCGTCATAATCTTCCCAACATCAATGTCATGGACGAGACCGCCCACATCAACGGCGAAGGCGGCCAGTACCAGGGCCTGGACCGCTACGTCGCGCGCAAACGCATCGTCGCCGACCTCGAAGCGCAGGGTCTGCTGGCCGGCGTCAAAGACCACATCAACAACGTTGGCCACTGCGACCGCTGCAAAACCGTCGTCGAACCGCGCCTCTCCACGCAATGGTTCGTCAAAATCAAGCCGCTCGCCGAGAAGGCCATCGCCGCCGTCAAGCCCGACGCCGACGGCAAAAAGGCGATCCGTTTCACTCCCGAACAGTACGAGAAGGACTACCTCAACTGGATGGAGAAGATCTACGACTGGTGCATCAGCCGCCAGCTCTGGTGGGGCCATCGCATCCCCGCCTGGCATTGCGGCGTCTGCGGCAAAATCACCGTCGCCCGCCTCGATCCGACCGCCTGCTCGCATTGCGGGTCAGAGAAGATCCGCCAGGAAACCGATGTCCTCGACACCTGGTTCTCTTCCGGCCTGCTGCCCGTCAGCGTCTTCGGCTGGCCTGATTTCGGCCGAAAGACTCCGGGCCTCGATTCTGGGACGGGGGAAGGCAGCCAGAACCGCGCCGACTTCAACGCCTTCTATCCCACCAGCCTGCTGGTCACCGGCTTCGACATCCTCTTCTTCTGGGTCGCCCGTATGATCATGCTGGGCATCTGGTTCGCCCAGGACGTTCCCCAGGCAGACGGCAACGCACGCTCGAGTGCCGACTCGGTCCCGTTCCGCGAAGTGTACATCCACGCCCTGGTCCGCGATGCCAACCGCGAAAAGATGTCCAAGACCAAGGGCAACGTCATCGATCCGATTGAGATCGTCAAGCAATACGGCACCGACGCGGTGCGCTTCACCCTTGCAAGCATGGCCTCTCCGGGCACGGACATTGCCTTCAATGTAGCCCGTACCGAGGGCTACCGCGCTTTCGCCAACAAGATCTGGAACGCGGCACGCTTCCTCTTCATGAACGTCGACCGCGCCGGCGAAATCGGCATCACTGTCGACCCGGCCACGCTCGGCTCCATGCCGACGGCCAGAGCGACGGACCCGCTTGAGGCCCGCTGGATCGTCGCCGAACTCCACAGGGCCGCCGACAAGGTGAATCAATCTCTCGAAGACTACCGCTTCGATGACGCGGCCAGCACCATCTATCAGTTTTTCTGGGGCAGCTTCTGCGACTGGTACCTCGAAATCGTCAAGCTGCGGATGGATTTCGGAGCGGGCCAAGAGGTCAATCGAACCACGCGCGAGCTGATCGGCGACTACGAGGGCACGCGCGCAGCGTTGACAACGCTGGTTTCAGTCTTTGAAGCCGCCCTGCGCCTGCTCTCGCCCTTCATGCCCTTCCTCACCGAAGAAATCTGGCACGCCCTCTACGACGGCAATCCGCCTGCCAGGTCCATCGCTCTCACCCGCTACCCCGCGGCCAGCACACAACCGATGGACACCTCTGCCGAGACGGGCATGAGCATCGTTCAGAGCGTGGTTGTTGAAACCCGCGCCCTGCGCAAAGATCAAGGCGTAGAGGAGAAGGCTGTGACCCCGATTGAGCTGCGCATTGATCGCCAGGTTCGAGCATTCGTCGAGGAGAACAAAAGCATCGTCGAGCGATTGGCCCGGGTGAGTGAAGTGCGCTTCGTCGAACAGATCAGTCCTGGTCTGGTGCTGCGCACGAGGCTCAACTTCGACTTGGCTGTTGTCTACCAGCGCGCCATCGATGTCCCCGCCGAGCGCGACCGTCTCACCAAGGACATTGCCAAGTACGAAAAAGGCCTGGCCGCCGCCGAACGCCAACTCGGCAACGAAGCCTTCCTGGCCAAAGCCCCTGCCCACATCGTCGAAGGCCTCAAAAAGCAGGATGCCGAGACCCGCCTGCTGCTTGAAAAAGCGCGTGCGGCCCTCGCCAACTTGCCTCTGGAAGGCTGAAATGTCGTGCAACTGCGAGCAGTGCCTCGAGCATGCAAAAACCCTGGGCCTGGAGGCCGGTCCGGCCTCCAAGGACGCCATTCACCGCGCCTATCGCGATGCCGCCAAACAGTGGCATCCTGACCGCTTTGAAAGCGCCCCCCACCAGCGCCCCCAGGCCGAGGAGCATTTCAAGCAGGTGCAGATTGCCTATCGCGCCCTGACTGAGCACCAGGAAAACCCCGCCCAGCTTCCCTCCGCCGCCCTCTTCGCCAAGCCCGCGCGCCCAGTTCGGCCGGGCAAGCCGGCTCAGGAGGCGGCGCCGGCCCGGCGAAATGCTGCAGCCCAACCCAAAGCTGCTGAAGCCACCAACCCGCTGGCACCGTTCACCTTTGCCAACCTGCCCGGCTGCTTCACCGGCCCACACTTCCCCCCTTACGTCCAGCAGGTCATCGACGCTCATCTCGGCCGCGAGCACACCGCGCTGGCGATTGTCGACCTCACCCGCGCCGACGCCCCCAGTGGGGAGCTCTCCCAATTCATGCTCCTGGCCAGCCACGGCGTTCTGCTGCGCGATATCCTGAACATGGCTTCGCTCATCTGGTACGCCGACCTGGGCGAAATCACCATGATCGATCAGCGTCGCAACGGCAAGCTCGGCCTGTGGCAACGACTGCTGGAGAGGATTGCCGGCACCCAGTACAAGTACGCGCTGCGCATCCATCGCCGCAACGGAGCCCACTTTTGCACCATTGCCGGCCAAGCAGATGACAGCGTCAAAAAGGTCATTTATAACTTCCTCCTCCGCCGGAAATATGAGGCGCAGCCCTGAGCCACCGAAAGAAGCATCATGGATTGGAAAAGCAGCCGCATTGAATTAGTGCTGGAGCAGGCCCTGATCGAAGACCAGGCCGCCAAGGACGCCACCACCAACCTCACTATCGATCCTGACCTGCGCGCCACCGCCTCCATCCTCGCCCGCCAGGAGCTGGTCGTCGCCGGCCTTGGCGCCGTCCCCCGCTTTTTTGAGATCTTTGCCCGTCTCGATCCGCGCGCTTCCGCCCAGACCCGCTTTGAAGTCATCCACCATCCGGAAATGTTCGACGGCGTCCGGGCCCATAGCGGCCAGGTGCTGGCGGTCATCCGCCACAACGCCCGCGTTCTGCTCAGCTGCGAGCGCGTGATCCTCAACCTGCTTCAGCATCTCAGCGGGATCGCCACGCTCACCCGCCGCTACGTCGACGCCATTGAGGGCACCCACGCCCGCGTCCTCGACACCCGCAAAACCGTTCCCGGCATGCGCGCCCTGGAAAAGTACGCCGTGCTCAGCGGCGGCGGCACGAATCACCGCATCGATCTGGCCTCCGGCGTGCTCATCAAGAACAACCACATCGCTCTCGGCGGCGGCCTGCGCGCCGCCCTCACCCGCGCTCTTGAAAATCGCAAACACAACCAGCGCATCCAGGTCGAAGTCCGCACGGCCGAGGAGCTTGAGGAAGCCCTTCAGTACGGTGCCGAAGCTATCCTGCTCGACAACATGACGCCCGACCAGGTCAAGCAATCGGTCAACCGCATCCACCAGCAGATCGCCCTTCATCCCGGCCCGGGCCCCGAGCCGCGCCGCATTCCCACCGAAGCCAGCGGCTCGATCGTGCTCGAGAACATCCGCGCCTATGCCGAAACCGGCGTTGACTTCATCTCCGTCGGCGCCTTGACCCATTCGGCCAAAGCCGCCGACATCAGCATGCGCATCGTTGGGGAGTAAGCAGCAGTTGTTTTGTTCGAAATCCGCGCGAAACTGGCTGCCCGCCGGGGAGCCCTACGGCAAGACGCCATAGTCAGGGAGCAGCCCTAAACACATTCATGTTCAATCTACCTACCCTCCAGTCCGCCCTCGCTGACACCCTCTACGCCGGCAAGCTCCATTTTTCTCCCGTCACCCAATCGACCAACACGGACGCTCTCGAAGCTGCCCGCGCCTCCGCGCCGCACGGCTCCGTCTTCTTCGCCGACGAGCAGCTGGCCGGCCGCGGTCGCGGCGCGCACGCCTGGCACTCGGCCGCCGGTCAGGGCCTCTACGTGAGCGTCCTGCTCCGCCCGTCGATCCCCGCCGTCCGTCTGCCCTGGCTCGCTCTCGCCGCCGGCCTGGCCGCGGCCAGCGCTATCGGTCGAACCACCGCCCTCACCGTCGACATCCGCTGGCCCAACGACCTGCTTGTCGGCCAGCGCAAAACCGGCGGCATCCTGGTCGAAGGCAAAACCGAATCCGATGAGGTCGCCTTCGCGGTCGTCGGGATCGGCATCAATGTCCACCACCGGGCCTTCCCCACCGACCTCTCCACCCCCGCAACTTCGCTCGATCAGGCGTCAGGCCAAATCGTCTCCCGCCAGTCCCTGCTCATCGCCCTGCTTCAATCGCTCGCCGAGGAGGCCCTGGCCCTCGAGTCCCCGGCGGGCTCCGAGGCCATCGCTCAGCGCCTCCAGCAAGCCTCGAGCTGGATCAGCGGCCGCCGGGTTCAGGTCCACGGCCCGCAAGCCTGCACCGGCATGACCGCAGGCCTGGATGAAAATGGCTTCCTGCGCGTCCAGACTGAAGCCGGCCTGATCACCGTCCAGACCGGCGGCCTGCGCGCCGAGGCAACCGAACAACTCCAATCCGGCCCCCGCCCCTCCCACCCGGAGTTATAAGCTAGAAACACCATGCTTCTCGCCCTTGATGTCGGCAACACCAACACCAAACTCGGCCTCTACCGGCTCGACACCGAGGCCCACGAGCTGGCCGCCAACTGGCGCCTCACCACCCATCGAACCCAAACCGTGGACGAGTATGGCGCCCTGTTCATCAATCTGTTCCACATGAAGGGCATCGATCCCGCGCAGGTCAACCACATCATCATCTCGTCGGTCGTGCCACCGATCGACTCCACCCTGCGCCAGGTCTGCGAAATCTACTTCCACATTGATCCGCTCTTCGTCGAGCCGGGCATCAAGACCGGGATGCCTGTACTGGTCGACAACCCTACCGAGCTGGGGGCAGACCGGCTCTGCGACTCGATCGCCGCCTTCGAGAAATACGGTGGCCCTTCGATCGTTGTCGACTTCGGCACGGCGACGAAATTTGAAGTCATCTCCGCCCGCGGCGAGTATCTCGGCGGCATCATCACCCCCGGCCTCGGCCTCAGTGCCGAAGCGCTCTTCTCCCGCGCCGCGCGCCTGAGCCGCGTCGACATCAAGCGGCCCGCCAAGGTCATCGGCACCAACACCGTCGGCCACTTGCAGAGCGGCCTCTACTACGGCTACATCGGACTGGTCGACGGCATCCTTGACCGCATCGTCGCAGAACTCGGCTCCAAGCCGCGCGTCATCGCCAGTGGCGGCCTGGCGCATTTAATCGCCGCCGACTCCCGCTACATCTCCGAAATCGACGACATGCTCACCCTCGACGGCCTGCGCATCCTCTTCGAACGCAACCGCTCCGGCCGAACCCGCAGCCGGCCGCAGTGAAGGGTGACCGACGCCGTGCTGAACTACTTCAACTACTTCACCGAGATCGAAGAGCGCTTCCGGCAGCGCCGCGGCTCGCTGCTGCTGCTCTCCACGCTCGACTGGGCGCTGATTGAAATCTGGCAGGATGCCGGAATCCCGCTCGAAGCCGCCCTGCGCGGCATCGACGCCGCATTTGACAAATACCAAGCCCGCCAGACAAGAGGCCGGCAGCGCAAAGTCAACGGCCTGGCCTGGTGCGCGCAATCCGTCATGGAAGCCGCCGAACAGCTACGCGAGGCGGCCGCCGGCACTGCCGCTCCCAAATCCGATGCCCCCGCACCCGAGACCGGTTTCGAGCACGAGCGCGTCGCCGCACATCTGGAAGCCGCGGCCGAGGCTCTCGACCGAGCAACGGTTGCCGTCGACGCCTGCACCGCGACCGCCGGGCGCCTGCGTCAACTCGCCGCCGCGGTTCGGGGCGACGAGGGGATCTCTGCTGAGGACGAGGCAGCGGTCAAGAGTCTGGAAGAGCTCGAGCGCCATCTCACCGTTCTTGAAGGCAAGCTCTTTGCCGCCCTCACCGCTGCCGCTCCGGAGGAACTGGTGGTCCGTCTGCAGGAGCACGCCGACCGCGAACTGGCTCCCTATCGACGCCGCATGGGTGCGGTGCAAATCCGCCAGGTGAAGCAGCAATTCGAGCAGAAACAGCTCCTCGTCCACTACAATTTGCCGCGCCTCAGCCTGTTCTACATGAGCCAGCAATGAAGCCCCGCAAAAGGAAATCGGCCCCGACCAGGCCAGGCGCTCCCCAAGGCCCGGCGCCCCAAGCCCCGCAGCCGGAGCTCGTAGAAATCACCAAGCCCGTCTACGGCGGCCAATTCCTCGCCCATCGAGAAGGCAAAGCCGTCTTCGTCCCGCTCGCCCTCCCCGGCGAGCAGGTCCTGATCCGGGTCACTCAATCCAAATCCGGCTACTCAACCGCCGAACTGACGGGAATTGTCGCTCCCTCGCCTTTGCGCATCGTTCCGAGCTGTCCTTACTTCGGCGCCTGCGGCGGCTGCAACTACCAGCACACCGGGTACGAGAACCAGCTCGTTCTCAAGCAGGAAATTCTCCAGGAAACCCTGGCCCGCGGCGGCGCCCAGGTTCCCGGCGATCTCAATGTCCTCTCCGCCCATCCCTGGGCTTACCGCAACCGCGTTCGGCTGGCCATCGATGAGGAGGGAAAGATCGGCTATCGCAGCCGCGGCTCCCACGCAGTGATCCCCATCAGCCAGTGCCCCATCGCGACGCCGCTGCTGCTCGCGGCCGCGCACGAGGCAGCCGATTACCTCGAACGGGTCCCCAAAAATCTGCGCCCCACCGAGATGGCCCTCTTCTCGAACCCCGCTGAGTCCACGCTCCTGGCCACCTTCTTTCAGTCCGGGTCCGGCGGCGTCCGCCTGGCGCCCATGGCCGAAGCGCTCCACGAGCGCATCCCCGAGTTGCGCGGCGCCGAGCTCGCCGCCGACGGCCGGCCCGGCCATCCATCGCGCACGCTTGCCCAATGGGGCCACGCCTCGATGACCTATCCTGCCGCCGGCTTCGACTATCGCGTCGATCATGGCGCATTCTTCCAGGTCAACCGCTGGCTCATCGACGCCCTCGTCGATGCCGTCACCTCCCAGCAAACCGGTCGCCTGGCCTGGGATCTGTTCGCCGGCGTCGGCCTTTTCGCCCGCAAACTCGCCGCCAGCTTCGAGCGCGTCGTCGCCGTCGAATCGGCCCTCGCATCGAAGGCTGCCCTCGAGCACAACCTCGAAGGCTCGGCCGGCGTGGCCGTCCACGCCGACACGCTCCAATTCCTCCGTTCCCACAGCAACCTCAGCGGGCCCGGCAAGTCGGTCCCCGACCTCATCGTCGTCGATCCCCCGCGCTCCGGCCTCGGCGCCGAAGTCACTGCGCTGCTGGCGACCATCCGAGCCCCGGTGCTGGTCTACGTCTCCTGCGACCCCGCCACCCTTGCCCGCGATCTCCGCGCTCTTGTCGGCTCCGGCTATCAGATCCAGTCCGTCACCCTCGCCGATCTTTTCCCCCAGACCTTTCATCTGGAAACCATCGTTCATCTCCGCCACGCGTAATTGCTTCCCCCCGCGCCAGCTCTCGAAGCCTGCCCGCTTCGCCGTCCCGCGCATTCGGTGGCGCACGGCTCAGGCTGCTCGGGATCTCGCTCGACGCCCGGTGCGCCTTCATGGAGCCTCAGTCCGCTCTTCGCGCCCGGCCTTGGGCGGCCATGTCGGGCGCTTCCCGAGCCGCACCGAGGTCAACTTCGAGGCCGCGCATCGGAGTCCTTGCCCCATCCTGCGACGACGCGCCCGCCCCGAGCCAACCAACGACGATTCTCTGCGGATGCATTTCGCTCACGGGGCAACATCCGTTCTTCTCGAAGGCAAGGTCGAAGAGCCGCCGTCGAGCACGCCATACTGCCTCCATCCAGCCTGGCCGGCTCGCTCCTCAAGTTCGGCCATCACGAAGGTCGGCCATCACGGCAGACTTAGCTCCGCGCGAGCCCCGAGTTGCTCGCCTCGCGTCGCCCCGCAGTGGGCTGTGGGCTCCTCCGGGCTTCCGGGCCGCTAGGGCTATGCCCGCCGGGAAGTCCTGCAAGCCCCCCGCAAGTTGCCCGCGTCCCCACCTGAGGGACGGGCGCGACCGGAGCCGTTCGGCTTCCCGGTCCGCGGTTCAGGTTCAACCGTGACCGCCGCCCCCCATTGTGGATCTCAGCAATCGCCCCCGAGGTTCACACCCGGCTGGCCGGCGCTCAAAGGCAAGCCTCCCCATCTTCGGGCGAAACGTCGCACTGCAAAGTTTTCCCTGAGGAAGCAAGGGACCGATTGTGTGACCCGCTCACCACCTTTGTGGGAGCGGAGATTTAGCCCATCAATGCTATTTCTTGTACATCAGTCCAGGGCAAATTTGATGGGGGGGCAAGCAAGGCTTGCTTGCTTCCGAGCTGTTTTTTCCTGAGTGTTCAGGCAAAACGCCTCGGGAGCTAGGTCCCGTGGGCAGGAACCGACAGCCAATCCAGGGCAGCAACTTTTTATCCCCCGTGTTGACCATGGACAGCAAAAAACAGCAGAGACGCACGCCCTCTCTGGCAGAAAGAAATGTGATTGACCTCGGTCGGCAATCACAGCATTGTTCGGCAATTCTGTTCAGGCGTATCTCGTTTTCGCCCTTGCAGAGCCACCTGTCGAAATTTTCTTCGCAACCAACCGCGGCGCGGAACGGCGCCGAGGGGAGACTTTCGCCAGAATTCTGAGGCGCAGCCAGCACACCCCCCAGAATCAGCAAATAAAACGATCCACTTCGTGCGCATTTGGCGCATTTCAGGCACAAGAGCCGAGCACTCATTGTCCTGACCTGCGAACCAGCAAAGCCGAGTTGGCTCCTAAAGCCAAACTCTTCTTACGCAAAGCACCTTGAGTTCGCTACGAAGGTACTTTGTATAACCGCAACGGAAACAGCTCATACACAAAAAGGACTCTCCCCCCGATGAATTCCTTCAAGAAAATCTATCTGGTTTCATCGTTGGCCCTGCCACTGGCGGTGCCTGCGTTCGCAACTGTGACCGTGAATTCTCCTGTCAACGCCACAGAAGTAACCTCACCCTTCACACTGTCGGCCATCTCCGCCACTTGCTCCAACCAAACGGTTGGCGCCATGGGCTACTCGCTCGATAACAGTTCCGACACCACCTTCGTCATGGGCACCTCCGTCGATGCCTCGGTCACCTCGCCTACCGGCGCCCACGTCCTCCACGTCAAATCCTGGGGAGAAAGAGGCTCCGCTTGCGTCACCGACATCTCGCTCACCATCACCCCTCCCCAAACCTCGATCTCCGTGCCCAGTAACGCGATCAGCGTCAGCGCCATCCAGACCATGAGCAACTGGAAGAATGCCAGTGATCCGGGAACCAGCGGCAGCTCCTCCGGCACCACCAGTACCGTCAACTCGCCTTCGATCAGCGGGACTGCACGGATGTTTCAAACCAAGTTCTTCAACGACGGCGGCCAGCTCTACCACGTATCCTTTGGTGACGATGAAACCTCCACCCACTTTCTCTACGACACCTGGCTTTACCTCACCGACTCGGCCAGTTCCATCGCGAACATCGAGATGGATATGAATCAGGTGATGACCAATGGCAACACGGTGATCTACGGATTCCAGTGCGACGGCTGGAGGGGCACCTGGGACTACACGGCAAATGCCGGCACCACCACCCATCCCATCGACACATGGATCAGCTCCAAAGCCCCCTGCAACGTCAAGAACTGGAGCCGCAATACATGGCATCACGTACAGATCAGTTACTCACGCGATGACTCCGGCAATGTGACATACAGTTCCGTGGTGCTGGACGGCGTCGAGCAGCCAATCAATGCCACCGTGAACTCTGCCTTCGCTCTCGGCTGGGCTCCCACACTGCTGACCAACTTCCAGCTCGACGGCTCCGTCGTCCAAGGCTCCAGCTCGGTGTACATCGATCAGCTCACCATTTCGCGCTGGTAGGTCTAGCTCGTCCTCCTTGGGCAAGCCTAAGTGCTCACCACGCGTTATCTGGTTGTCGGCTGCGCGGCGTGCACCTGCGGAACTTCGCGGTTTGGCGAACCAAATTGAAGTCATAACTTACTTTCCGCGCATCTCGAAAGTCTGCCGTTCTGAGAGGTGCGGAAAGTAAGGTACATTGCGTCGAGACACTGACATTGCCAGCAGGTTTTGCTGCTAGGGAGACAACAACATTCGCTTGCTCCTCGGAATTTCATGGGCTTATCGTTGGCGGCGCCGCCGACCCATTCATCGAGTACGGTTCGCACCTCTTATGCGGGCTTGGCTCCGGCAGGATAGGCCTCAGGGCACTTCTTGATTGCAACGAAAAGCGGTCATCCGCAGTCATGAACATTCCGTCAAAACGGTTTCCTGCGACAGGCAGTGTTCGTACTCGGACCGGCGACTATTCCTCGGCTCTCGGAGTCGGCGGAATCTGCATCGGGACAAGGAAATTGCTGGCGAGAACATAGTCGTACAGGTGATCGAGCGGCGTTCGAGGACGAAGCTGGGGGGCAGAAACCCATCCATTCGTGTCGGTCCATTGCCAGCCGACCGCTGAGATGTCTTGAATCGATTGCTGGAGATCCGTTGAGCGCATCGGATAAACGTATAAGCGGACGTTTTGCGCCAGGAGGCGAGACAAAGCTTCAAGAAAGCTGCCGGCGAGCCTCGTGTAGCGATATTCCCAGGTGCGTATCAGGAGAGATAAGCCTACGACGAAACGGACACTTTCCTTGGTGTAGCGGTTGACGAGGTCGGTCATGGTGTAAAGCTCTCGTTTACGGAACAGCAATATGTCACCACCACGCGCCTGAAGGGCATCAATGCGTTTCAGCAGTTCAGCGATTCCCGGAGGCGGATCACCTTGCCGAAGCGGCTCCGCGGAGAGGCAGAAAAAGCCTGCAGGCGCGGTATCTTTTCCATCGAACTCCTCGCGGAGCTGCCGGACTCCCGATGCCAGCATCTCTTCATGGATTGCCGCATGCGTGGGATCTAAGTGCTCGAACGATCCTGGCGCGAGCACCACAGCTTTCTTATGAAGAACTTCGAGAGGCGGCACAGACGAGGTGCTCGATGGGAAACAGACGGCCTCAGCAAGTCCTGCATGCAGCAACGCGATCAGGAGCTCTCGCTGGTCCCACCCTTCAAAGGCTGCCCCGCTCACTTCTACATAGTCAATTTCAACACGTGTGCCGATCTCCTGAGCAACATTCTCCAGGAAAGACTCACCCGAATCCAATTGAAAGAAGACCGCGTAGATCAGGTTCACGCCCAGGATGCCTATGGCCTCTTGTTCGAGGGGGTTAGAAGGATCTCGCATGTTGATATGGAAGACTATCTCATTCGGTTGGCCGCCAGGTTGCGCTTGAAACCGCAGGCCAACCCAACCGTGAGGCTCATTGGTTCCGGCGTAATTGCGAGCAGAGATGGTATCAACGAAGGAAAAGAATCTGGTGTCCGATCCACGACTCTTGGCCAACTGTTTGATGAGCTGGCCCCATTCGCTATCAAGCATAGCTTTGAGTCGCTCTTTGGAAACGTAGCGCGCACCAGTACCGTACAAATCGTCGCTGACATTCTTGTCATAGGCAGAGATCGATTTAGCAACTGTCCCGGAAGCTCCTCCTACAACCAGGAACCATCGTGCGACCTCCTGGCCAGCGCCGATTTCAGCGAACGATCCATAGCTGGTTAGATCGAGATTGATGCGAAGAGCTTTCTGGTGTGTGTTGAGCTTCTCTGTCAATGCCATGAAATGACTCCATAGTGCTTGCTCATTGAACGCTGATCGACGGGAGTCGAGCCCTTGCCTCATCGATGTTTGTCGGGACCGGCTTGACTAAAGTGTCGATCCGTCTTGCGGACTCACAAACGCCTTATCCGTGTGGCGCAAAAGCGATCGCATGTCCGTCTTTGATCGCTCATTTCCGATCTCTGGCCTCCGGTGTCAGTTTCCTCTACACGAATTTCTCGACAACCCCATTTGCAGCGTCGACACGGAAAACCACTGCCAAGATTCTCCTGAGCAGACCAGGCCCACGATTCGTTTCCGGGTAGTATGCGTTTGCGATCGCTCGAGAAGCGAGCTTGCCGCCGATCCGCGAATCGTTCCTCTGCCATGTTCCATTGTCAACCTTGCAAACGATGGAGCTTCGGAGTGCATCAATCATGCCTGACTTCCTTGATCCCGTGCCCTGAAAGAGGTACCGCGGATCCTGACCGAGGTTGAAGGGCAAAAGATCGCCCCCCTAACAATGATATCGGCCAGATCGGTTCCGTAAACTGATCCGAAGCGCCGTCCGTAGCCCTGCCCCCCTTCGACGCAGTCGGGGGCATGGGATCCCCGGGTCGGCGGCTGCGAGAAATCCATTGCCGGAAATGGAACAGGATCGATCGCAACGTTGCCGGCATTTTGAGCCAAGCGCCGAGGTTTCGCTTTGGGACTTTTCCTCGCGGAGCGGCATCAAAGCGCGCAAGGGGAGGTCACCAGCGCCAGCCTGGCAGCCTGCGGGGGTGTTTTCGCTGCCGTCGACCGCTGGGAAGTGTGGTCCCTCGTGACCGTACCCTTTTGGCCCTTTTGCTCGGGTCACCAGCAGGGATCCGCTGAGGGCAACGGCGCCTGGCCGACGAGCTGTAGCGTGGCTAGTTGCGGTCAACGGCTCCAGGTCCGTAAAGCCAGAGCTTCCATCTTTCCCTGGTCATTCCACGCCTTTTCACCTCGGTCGCGCGGTTGCCCACCGCCACCGTTTGCCGCCCTCTGGCGGCGCCGGGCGGGGATCGGGCTCATTGCCAACCGTTTGTACCGTTACCGTCTGCTGGCCGGCCGCCGCACAGCCGCGCCGCACCCGGCAGGCTCAGCCTCGTCCCGCTCCAGCCTATCGGCGCCATCGAGACACTCTCGCGCGAAAGCCCCAATTCCGGTCGTCTCCAACACCCAAAGCGTGAAGTTCAAACGATCCCAGGCTCGAAACGGTAAACTGAAAAGACGGCATTGAGGACCTCGGAGCCCCTGTATCGATCGGCAGGCTCGTCCATGGTCTTTTGAGTCTCTTAGTCCCCAGGTTGGAAATGTTTATCGACGAAGCGAAAATTCGCGTCAAGGCCGGCGACGGCGGCAACGGCTGCATGGCCTTCCGCCGGGAAAAGTTCGTTCCCCGGGGTGGACCTTCCGGCGGAGACGGCGGCCGCGGCGGAGACGTCATGATGGTCAGTTCCCAGCGCCACAACACGCTCATTCACTTCCGCTACAATCCGGAACACAAGGGCCAGCGCGGCGAGCACGGCATGGGCTCCAACTGCAGCGGCCAGGATGGCAACTCCGTCACCCTGCAAGTCCCTGTCGGCACAGCACTTTACGATCAGGACACGGGCGAACTGATCCACGACTTCGAGACCCCTGACGAGCAAGTTGTCATCGCCAAAGGCGGCCGCGGCGGTCGCGGCAACCAGCACTTTGCCACTTCAGTCCACCAGGCTCCGCGCGAGCACGAAATGGGCCGTCCCGGCGAAGAGCGTAACTATCGCCTGGTTCTCAAGTTGCTCGCCGATGTCGGACTGGTCGGCTACCCCAACGCCGGCAAGTCCACGCTCATCTCCCGCATCTCCGCCGCCAAGCCCAAAATCGCCGACTACCCCTTCACCACCCTCGAGCCCAACCTCGGCGTGGTCACCGTCGGTGAAGCTCCCGACACCGAATCCTACGTCGTCGCCGACATGCCTGGCCTCATTGAAGGCGCCCATCTCGGTTCCGGACTCGGCACCCAGTTCCTCCGCCACATCGAACGTACCCGCCTCCTGCTTCACCTCGTCGACGTGAGCGACGCCAGCGGCCGCCCCGATCCCGTCGAAGACTTCAAAGTCATCAACAAGGAGCTGTCCAGCTTCTCCGTCACCACCCCCGAGCAGCCCATGGACGACCACACCGGCCCCACCATCGAGTTCCCCCTGGCGCACAAAACCATGATCGTCTGCGCCACCAAAATCGACTCCGCCAACCCTGAAAAGCTGAAGAAGCTCTCCACCCACGTCAAGGGCAGGAAGCTCGAGTTCCACGCCATCTCCGCTGTCACCGGCGAAGGCATTGAGAACCTGAAGTGGTCCCTGGCAAGGCATTTGCGGCCTCAAACCGACCTCTAAGAGGGAGCGCCACCTCAGACGTGTTCGTTCCCACGCTGGCGGGCCAGGTCACCCTGGGGGGGGGCCGATCCCTTCCCCTGCCCGTCACGACGGCGCTCGATTACCAGATTGGGCAGAAAGTCCATGCCGCGGGAGAGCGCGCCCGTGTTCGCGAAGAAATGGTGGGCGAACGGGGGGCGTTTGGCCCCTGGAGCCCCCGCTGCACCCAATCGCCCGAATGACCGCCGTCGAGGCGAGCCAGCTCCCTTCCAGCCGCAGCCGCAATGGGCTCGGGGAAAGAACTTCTCCCCACATCCGGAACGAAGACACTGGCCAGGCGCGAATCTCCCCTTCAGAAGGACTCATGCTACCTCGGTGGATTCTCCGCCTGCTTGGTTCGAGCGCAGTGGCAGCTTCGCGCCCTTCGATCGTTCCCTCTGGTTCACCCGTCGAAGGTGGCCCAAATTCCTTCCGTCTCCGCTGACCCGTGCATTTTCTACCCGCCGTTGCCCTGCCTACTCTTCTTCCTCTTCCACAGGCCGCTTGGCATTGGCCAGAATCTTCTCGGCCACCAATTGCGGAACGACGTCGTAGTGGTCCATCTCCATGCGATAGCTGCCCTTGCCCTGCGTCATGGACGTAAGGATCGTCCCATAGGCGAGCATCTCGGCCATCGGAACCTGGGCATTGATTACGGTAGTGCGGCCCTTGGATTCCATGCCCGCGACTCGGCCGCGCCGGCCGTTGAGGTCGCCCATCAGTGCGCCGGCAAATTCGTCCGGAGCTTCGATCTCCACCTTCATGACGGGTTCGAGCAGGCAGGGCTTGCATGTTTCCATGCATTTGCGGAAGGCCAGCCGACCCGCCATCTTGAATGACATCTCATTCGAGTCCACATCGTGATAGCTGCCGTCAAAGATCGTCGCCTTGAAGTCCACCACCGGGAAGCCGGCCAGGTATCCGCGCGCTGCGGACTCAACAATGCCTTTCTCGACGGCCGGGATAAACTGTCGCGGGACCGCTCCGCCAAACACTTCGTTGCCAAACTCGAAGCCGCTCCCGCGCGGCAACGGCTCCATGCGAATCTTGCAATCGCCAAACTGCCCGTGGCCGCCGGTCTGCTTCTTGTGCCGTCCCTGCGCCTCCGCCTTGCCGCGAATGGTTTCTCGATAAGGCACCTTGGGCGCCTTCAGCGTAACCTCGGCGTGGTAGCGCTTCTTAAGTCGGCTTACGATCGCTTCAATGTGCTGCTGCCCCGCGCCGGCGATGAGGAATTCGTTGGTCATCGGATCGCGGAAAAAGCGGATCAACAGATCCTCTTCCATCAGCTTGTGAATGGCGGGTGCAAGCTTATCTTCATCCGCCCGGCTCTTGGGCTCAATCGCATAGGTCATGGCCGGCTCCGGCAAGGGCAGCAGATCAATCTGAATCTCCGCACCCTTGGCGCCCAGTGTGTCACCGGTGAGCGTGTCACGCAGCTTGGCCACCGCGCCGAGGTCGCCTGAGTGCAGTTCCGTAACTTCAATCGCCTTGCGCCCCTGCATGATTGACAGGTGCGTGAGCCGCTCCTGCCCGCGCCTGGTGTAGTTCTCCACAGTCGCGTCCGTCTTGACCACGCCGCTGATCACTTTGAAAAAAGTGATGCGCCCGGCAAACGGATCGGTCATCGTTTTGAAGACCATCATCGCCGCCGGTTCACTATCAGCGACTTCGCGCAGCGCCAGCGCCCTATCGCCTGTCTCGCTCCCCGCGCTCGCACCCACAGCCGCATATGCCGGCGTTCTCACGCTGAACGGCGCCCGCTCCAGCGGCGACGGGCAATACACCTTGATAAAGTCCAGCAGGTGATCGAGCGCCATGTTCGCCAGCCCGCTGGCAAACAGCACCGGAAAAATCCGGTCTTCGCGAATCGCTTCATGCATCGCCGCGATCAGGTGGTCTTCGGGAATGGTTCCCTTCTCGAAAAACTCCTCCATCAGCTCATCCTTGCCCTCGGCTACCAGTTCCACCAGCGCCTCATGACGCGCCTTGGCGTCGGCCGCCAGGTTGGCCGGAATCTCGCCCGTCACCTTGCCGCGCCCATCGCCTCCGGGCGTGTAATAGAACGCCTCCATGGTTACCAGATCGACGACCCCATGAAACCCCTGCGAATCTGAAATCGGCAACTGAACCGGAACACAGTTGCGCCCCCAGCGGTCCACCAGGTCCTCCATCAACGCGCTCAATCCGCCTCCGCCACCTGCCTTGGGATGATCCATCTGATTCACCACGACCACGCGGGGAACACTGGCTTCTTCGGCATACCTCCACACCCGCTCTGTCACCGCCTCCACGCCATTCTGCGCATTCACCAATACGACTGCGGCCTCCACCGGCAGCAACGCCGCGCGCGCCTCGTGGGAAAACATATGAAAGCCCGGCGTATCCACAAGATTGATCTTCACGCCCTGCCATTCGGCATAGGCCACGGCGTTCTGCATGGTTGCGCCGCGGGCGATCTCTTCTTCGTCATAGGCGGTTACGGCCGTTCCATCGGCCACGCGGCCTTGCGCAGGTGTCATTTTTGCGGCATGCAGCAGGGCGGCAATAAACGTGGTCTTGCCGCTGTGCGCATGCCCCATTACAGCTACGTTGCGGATCTCACTTCCCTGGTACGTTTTCATCGGTTTCTCCTTTGCCCCTACCCGGGGCAAACTCCTTCGGACGGTCCGCGCTCAAAAAAAGCGCGGGAGTACAAGTTGTCATTCTTTGAACGGTGTCGACGGACGGCAAGGACGGGAGGAGGTGGCACAGGGAAAGCGTGGGGGCGTCCTGAGGGGCGTCCATGTGGCCGGATTGAAAGGCCACGCGTCCCGGTCTGCCGTCTGCCTCATGCATAGAGTCGAAGGCCCTGGACCGGCGCCGGGCGGCAAATCGGAGGACGATGCCGCCGGGCGTCTATCGCTAAGAAGCGGATGCTATCACACGCGGAGTGGGAACGTCCTGTCACTGGATGCACAGACCGGGTTCTGAACCTCAGCTCTCAAATCCCGGGAGGCATTGGCTTGCCCGGCCAAAACACCGTCCATGAGTACGGATCTGACTCGCTCAAGGGCAACCTTCACGGATCGCCAAAACGCCATCGACTCAGTTCAATAGGCTTGATCCCAGCGATGAGCCTTCCCTTCTCAGCCCGCTCCATCGGACTTCCGCTTGCCCGCGGCAGTTGCCCCGCGCAGTGGCCGGCACCGACCATCGGCCCTGGGGAGCGTCTTGCGAGCCCTGCTCTTGCCCAAAGTATGGATGATGGGCGCCTACCGCCTCTGCGCCCTCACCACCAGCCACGCCTACGGATTCTCCGCTCCCGAGGTCCTCGAAGGCGTCCCCGGATGGACGGTCGGGCAAGTCGGGCTATCTCGTCGCCTGCTTCGGGCTCGCCGGCGTCCCAGCCATGGTGCTCAACGGCGCACACTCTCATCGCAGCGGTGAGCGCGGCTTCCACTGCATCATTCCATGGATCACCATCGCCGTTGGCTACCTGGTGGCAAGTTACGCGCACGCGCTCTCGGTCGTGATCGCTGCGCTTGAGGCAAGCTTCATCGCATTCATGTCCATGCAGGGCCCGGCTCTGGCGATTCCCACCCAATTTCTTGCCCGCAAAGCCGCGGCCGCCCGGAATCCCCGCTATGAACACCATCACCATGTTCAGCGGCTTCATCGGACCCGCCTCGATGGGCATCATGAAAGATGCAACCGGCAGCTATCAAGCCGGGTTCAGCGGATGAGCACTGCCCGCCCTCGGCGCCGCCGCATTCATGTTCGCGCTGTCCCGCAGTCGGAAGCGCCGTACAGCCTTCCGGCTCGCCGCCGCGACCGAGATTCCCTACCGAGTTCCGCTCGAGCGCCCTTCATAAAACAAACCAGCCCGGCCGGATGTGCGTGATCGAGCTCTGGTGAGCCGATCAACCGCCGTATCAACGCCAACGCAAAAGCGGAAGCAAACTTGAATAATCATCCGTCCATACGCGCAAGCGCGCATCCTCGCTCGGCTGGCGAACACGGCTCGCCACATCCGGCTGCCTGAAGAAACCGGGGTTCTCAGTCATGAGCATCCAGGTCGCGGTAAATTCCCCACGTGCAGGATTCTCAAGACTCGAAACGCGCCGCACCTCCATGCCCGCCGCCTTGCCCAGCAGCGCGATCTCCGGCTCCAGGTCCACATGCTGATTGGAGATGTGAAACGCAAGAATTCCGCCCGGGGCCAGATGACGCTTGTAAACTTCTACCGCCTGCGCGGTCAGCAGATGCAACGGAATCGCATCGCCGGAAAACGCATCCACCACCAGCACATCGAAGTTCTGCGGCTGCTGGTGAACCAGCGAAGAGCGCGCGTCTCCATCCACAATCGTGATCTGCGCGCCCGAATCGCGCAGGTACGTGAACAGATGCTCGGCAATCGGTGCCACCGCCGGATTGATCTCGTAGAACTGAATCCGGTCGCCCGCTTGGCCGTAGGCCGCAATCGTTCCCACTCCCAGCCCCACTACGCCAATGGCGCGGGCCCGTGCCTGGCAACAGAAGCGCAGCGCCAGGCCTACGCCCGAGTCTTGCGCATAATAGGTCGTCGGCGTCCTGCTCAACTGCGGTGAAAAAATCTGCGTTCCGTGCTGAATCGTCCCATTGGTCAGCGTGCGCAGACTGCTGCCGGGAAACACCGACAGCGATTGCCGGACCCGCAGGCTTGCATAAAAGTTGCGCACCGCCAGCGGCGTGTCGCGTTGGTAGGCAATGTGTAACATCACCACCAGCCCCAGCAGCAGCACGGAAGCCGTCGACCACAGCAACCGCTGCATCCACCCGCTCTCCCACATCACCGCCAGCGCCAGCAGCGCAGTGACAAGAAACGTAATCGCGATGTCGTAGTTGAAGGAGAAAACCAGCGGAGACGCAATGCCGATCAAGAATGAACCAAGCGCTCCGCCGGCCGCAAAGAGCAAATAAAACAGCGTGGACTCGGAAGCCCGCTGCGGCCGCAGCGCGTACGCCTCGGTGTGGCAGTACAGGCACGCGATCAACACTTCAGCCAGAAAGAAGCAAAGCCCGATACTGAGCGGCACCGACACATCGACGTGCGAAAGCATGTAGCCCAGCCCGGCCAGCATCACCACCAGGAAGCGGGTGAGAATGCCGCGCGGCAAAAGGCCGGGAAACTGAAACGCAACAATCAGCGAGATCAGATAAACCGCCAGGGGCAGAATCCACAGCAGTGGAATGGCGGCAATGTTCTGCGTCAGGTAACTCGTTACCGCGCTCAACTGCATCGCTGCGCACATTGGAAGCAGCACCCACAGCAGCTTGTGCCAGACAGTCGCGGCGGGGATTGCCGGATCGTCTTCTGCTTCCCTTTGCGCCTGCGCCTTGGCGGCGGCCCGCGTGCGCCAGGTAAGCAGCTGAGCAACAATCACAAATATCACGAAGCCCGAGCACCAGCCGATGCGCTGCTCGCGCAGCGTGAAGTACGGCTCAATCACGGTTGGGTAGAGGGAGAGCGCCAGCAGCGATGCAAGATTCGACAGAGCAAACAGTCGATACGGTATGCCGCGCGTTTCAATCCGCGCCAGCCATACCTGCAGCATCGGACTGGTCGCGCCCAGCATCAGAAACGGCAGTCCGATGGAGAGCCCAAGCGCGGCAAAAATCGCAAACACCGGATGCTCGGCCGCGCTGACGCGGTCCGTGGCTCGCGCGGCCCACCAGAGGGCTGACACCGCAGCCAGTATCAACAGGCAGACGTGAACTGTCCACGGCGAACGCTGCGCCAGCCAGTGCGCATAAAGATAAGCCACCAGCAGCGCCGTTTGAAAGAAGACCAGGCAAGTGATCCACACCGCCGCCGAGCCTCCGAACACCGGCAGCAGTTGCTTCGCCGCGATGGGCTCAACCAGAAATAGCAGGAACGAAGCGAGAAAGACAGCGCCGCCAAAAAGCGCTCGTAAGCGGGTCATGCGCAACCTCAGGCATCCGGGCAATTAGCCGCGGGATCATTCCTGATTCTACTGTGGCGCACGCCGGCCTGCCCCTCGTATCAGAGGGCTGCGGCGGCGGGAAGAATCTCGTCCACATCCACCCACTGGGTGGGATACTGCCCCGTGTAACAGGCGGTGCAGTAGCCGCTCTTTTCTTTGGTTTCGCAGCACTTTAGCAGACCATCGAGCGACAAATACGCCAGCGAATCCGCCTCAATAAACTGCCGAATCTCCTCGACTGATTTATTGGCCGCAATCAGATCGCGCTTGCTGGGCGTATCCACGCCATAGAAGCAGGGGGAAATCGTCGGCGGGCAGCTGATGCGCAGATGTACTTCCTTGGCGCCCGCTCCGCGCACCATACGCACAATCTTCCTGCTGGTCGTCCCGCGAATGATGGAGTCGTCGATGAGGATGACGCGCTTGCCTTCCAGCAGATTGTGAACGGGATTAAGCTTGAGGCGAACGCCAAAATCGCGCACCCGCTGCTCCGGCTCGATGAATGTGCGGCCCACGTAATGGTTGCGGATCAGTCCCATGCGAAACGGCAGCCCAGCCTCTTCGGCATAGCCGAGAGCCGCCGTCACTCCGGAGTCAGGCACCGGGACAACAACATCCGCCGGCACGCCGGATTCGCGCGCCAACTGGCGACCCATCTGGTCGCGGCTCTCCTGCACCCAACGGCCATAGATGCGGCTGTCGGGGCGCGCAAAATACACATGTTCAAAGATGCAGCTGCTCTGTGGAAAGCCCGTGGCATATTGCCGGCTGGTAAGCCCATCTTCTGTCACCATCACCAGCTCACCCGGCAGCACATCGCGAATATACTCGGCGCGCAGTAAATCGAAGGCGCAGGTTTCCGACGCAAACACAATCGTATCCGGACCCTCCGGGTTTTTGATACGCCCAATTGAAAGCGGCCGAAACCCACGTGGATCGCGAGCAGCGAAGATGCGATCGCGGGTCATCATCACAATCGAGAAGGCCCCCTCCACCAGCGCCAGCGAGTCGGCAATGCAGTCCACCAGCGTGCCGGCTTTGGAGTGCGCGATGAGCTGCACGATGATTTCAGAATCCGAAGTGGTCTGGAAATAAGCCCCGTCGCGCTCCAGGCGCGCACGAATATTCCCCAGGTTCACGAGGTTGCCATTATGCGCAATCGCGATCAGGCCCTTGGTCGAGTCCACGCGAATCGGCTGCGCATTCAGCAGGGCCGAGTCGCCCGTCGTCGAATAGCGCGTATGTCCAATCGCCATCTGCCCGGGCAGCTTGGCCAGCACATCGTCGCTGAAAATCTCCGACACCAGGCCCATGCCCTTGATGTTGGCCAGCCGCTGTCCATCGGCCGAAGCAATGCCCGCCGACTCCTGGCCGCGATGCTGCAGCGCGTAAAGCCCGAGATATACCTGCCGCGCCGCGTCCGGATACCCGTGGATGGCCACCACGCCGCACTCCTCGCGCAGCTTGGGGTCCTCGTCATTCCGCGAGGAAGCCCACGACACGCTCTGAGTTTCGTCCGCGCACAGTTGGCTTCGATCGAATTCGCCCTGGACACCCTGGTAGAGGCGCAATGTCATGCCGGGACCTCGTCATGGAGAGTGGCTTCAAGAGATTCAGCCCAACTGGTGCCGAGGGCCATCAGCGGCGCGGAGATAAACTTCTGGCGATCGACCGAAATCTCCAGTGCCGAGCCGCCGGTCGTCCCGAGGCGTGCAACATTGAAACTATATTCGCCCGCAAGCCTTTCAATTTCAGGAACATGCTCCGGTTGGGCCGTCACCAGAAGGGTCGACGCCGGCTCCGCAAACAGCCCGAACAGCGGATGGGCCATCAGCGACTGCTCCTGCTCAACGCTGGCCCCGATCGAATGCGGAAAGGCCGACTGCGCCAACGCCACGGCAATGCCACCGTCGGAAATGTCCCGCGCGGAGCGCAGCAGTTGCCGCTCTGCAAGGACGAACATCAATGTCTCGAGATCCGCTTCCGCATCCAGATCAAGAGGCGGCGGTTGTCCCCACACGCCTCCCAGCACCACCTTGGCGAATTCGGTGGACCCCAGCACTGCAAGCTCGTCGGCGGCAGAGGCTGCCGTAGCCGTCTCGTCCTCGGGAACAATGATTGTCTCTTCCTCAATCACCTCGCGCTGGGGAACCTGCCAGTGCAAGTTGCGATTGTCCACCGGAACCGCCATGTCCGGGTCCGGCTCCTGGCCGCGCGGCACCGGCCACACGAGCAGAACCGCATCTCCGGCAGACTGGAAAGACGCCGGCACAGCCTTGGCCACATCATCCAGAATCCCCACAATCCCCAGCACCGGCGTGGGATAAATCCCTTCGCCGCGGGTCTCGTTATACAGGGAAACGTTGCCCCCGGTGATCGGCGTCGACAGCGCCGTGCAGGCTTCTGCAATGCCGTCAATGGCCGCCGAAAGCTGCGCCATAATCTCCGGCTTCTCCGGATTGCCGAAGTTGAGGCAGTTTGTCGCCGCGACTGGCTTGGCGCCCGTACAGGCCACCTTGCGCGCCGCCTCAGCCACTGCATGCATTGCGCCCAGCCTGGGATTGAGATATGCCCAGCGCCCATTGCCGTCCAGCGCCATCGCCAAGCCGCGTTCATGCCCCGCCGAGCCCGTCCCCTTGATGCGCATCACGCCCGCTTCGCCGCCCGGCCCCTGCACCGTGTTGGTTTGTACCATGGTGTCGTACTGCTGATGCACCCAGCGCTTTGAGCAAACGTTCGCGCTCGCCAGCAGCTTCTTCAAATCGGCCGTAAAGTCGCGATCTTCAGCCAGCTGCGCCTGCACATTTTCCGGCGGCTCTTTGGGCAGCGGACACTTCCACACACCCACCGGCCGGTGATACAGGGGCGCATCATCGGTGAGCGATTGGTTCGGAATATCGGCCACCAGCTCGCCGTGATGGCGAATGCGCAGTCGCGGCTCCGGTTCCACCGTGCCCACAATCACCGCATCCAGCCCCCACTTGGCGAAGACGCGCAGCACTTCCTCCTCGCGCCCCTTGGTGGCCACCAGCAGCATTCGTTCCTGGCTCTCTGAAAGCATGATTTCGTATGACGACATCCCGGTCTCACGTTGCGGAACATAATCCAGTTCCACATCCAGCCCCACGCCGCCGCGCGCGCCCATCTCGCAGGTGGAGCAGGTCAGCCCCGCTGCGCCCATATCCTGAATGCCCACAATGGCGCCCGTCTTCATCGCCTCCAGACAGGCCTCCAGCAATAACTTCTCCATGAACGGATCGCCCACCTGCACATTCGGCCGCTTGGCCTCCGTACCGGCATGGAATTCCTCGCTGGCCATGGTCGCCCCATGGATTCCATCGCGGCCCGTCTTGGCACCGACATAAATCACTGGATTGCCCGTCCCGGAAGCCTTGCCGTAAAAAATCTCGTCAATCCGCACCAACCCCAGGGCAAAGGCATTCACCAGCGGATTGCCGCTATAGCACGGCTCAAACTTGGTTTCCCCGCCTAGGTTGGGTACACCAAAGCAGTTGCCGTATCCGGCAATTCCGCTCACCACTCCCTCTACAATGGAGTGGTTCCGGGCCAGCAGTTCGGGCTCTGTGGAGCCTGAATCAATGGGCCCGAAGCGAAGCGAATCCATGATCGCCAGCGGCCGTGCGCCCATGGTGAAAATATCCCGCAAAATGCCGCCCACGCCTGTAGCCGCGCCTTGAAACGGCTCAATATAGCTGGGGTGGTTGTGCGACTCAATCTTGAACGCGCAGCCCCATCCATCGCCCACGTCAATAATGCCGGCGTTTTCTCCCGGCCCCTGCACCACCAGGTCGCTCCGGGTCGGCAAGCGTTTCAGGTGCACTTTACTGGACTTGTAAGAGCAATGTTCGCTCCACATTACGGAATAAATTCCCAGTTCGGTAAGTGAGGGAATACGGCCAAGGGCTGCCAGAATGCGGTCGTACTCCTCCGCAGTAATGCTGTGCTGGGCCAGCAACTGCGGCGTAACCGCAACCGGTGAAGGAACAACTGCAGAAGAGGCGGGGTTCATCACGGTTGCCTCCATTGTCGCACGGCATTCACATACGCAGGCCGAGAAGGGGATGTGGAAAGGGGCGATATAGTGCAAATTGGTCACCTGCAATGCAGACCAAAGCAGCTCAGTACGCCGTCAACGCCCGGTTTCGGCCGCGCTATGCCAGGGGCTCCGCTTCAGCACAGTAAGCCCTTTAAATGCCGAAGATGGGGACAAACAGCGAGGGGGTAAATTCCCCCGTGTGCCGAGCATGCCCAAATCTTTATGGAGTGCTGACCACTATACATAAAGTGTGGATCCCGTCCAGGATTGCCTAAGGCGGCATGATCGTTGACCCAACTCAAGATCCGGCTGAACATTTTCCGCGATTTCAGGTAAGTAAGGATGTGGAGGTCGAACACATCCTTTATGGGTACGTCTACGTCGATTGTTTCTCCCGCTGTCAAGCCTGCCCAACCCCAACCTCTCAGCCAACAACGACGGAAGTTGAACCGTC